>JACSRN010000110.1 GCA_014879735.1 Paracoccaceae bacterium | reverse complement strand
CTCCAAAGCCTCGGCATCGGCTTCGTCCCCTACAGCCCCCTCGGAAAAGGCTTCCTCACAGGAAAGATCACCCGGGACACGGTCAGCGATCCGACGGATATCCGCAGTGGGCTGCCGCGTTTTGCCCCTGACGCGCTGGCCGCCAACCAAGCAATGGTGGATATTCTGGTTCGCGTTGCAGGCAATCTGGGCGCGACGCCCGCGCAGGTGGCGCTGGCCTGGCTGCTGGCGCAAAGCCCCTGGATCGTGCCGATCCCCGGTACCCGCAAGCTGGGCCGGTTGCAGGAAAACCTTGGTGCCGACGCGCTTGACCTGCCGCAAGCCGACATCGACGCGATCAGTGCGGCCGCGGCCGGCATCAGGATTGTCGGCGGCCGCTATACCGCCGAGGCCGCGCGACATCTGGAACGGCATTGAAACGGCGTCTGGTCCGCTACCGACCAGAAAGCACGGGTTCGGAAATGCCGAAGGCGCGGCGGCGGATCCGGTCCCAGTCGTTCATCAGGGCATCGCGATCGCCAGGAGCGGCAATGGCGATCAGCCGTTCGGCGCGTTGATCGAGACTGGCATTGCGCAGATCGGCCAGGCCAAACTCGGTCACGACAAGGTCGACCTCGGTCTTGGTTGCCGTGACAACCGCCGGGCTGGACAGGCTGGCCACGATTCCCGGCCCGGCCTTGCCGGCAGCACCGGCGCGAAGCGCCACGATGGCACGCCCGGATATCCCGGCCCGCGCCGCCCGCTGGAAATCGGGAAAGCCGCCGGGAACCGAGATGAGGCGCCCGTTGACCATTTCGGAATTGACCTGCCCGAACAGATCGAGTTGCAGCGTCGTGTTGACGGCGTGGAAACGGTCGATCCCGGCCAGAGCCGCGGCGGCATGGGTCGCTGTGGCGGGGCTGAAAGCGAAGCGCGGGTTGCCGTCCAGACGGGCATACAGCGCCTGCGACCCGATGGCCACGCCGGTGGTGATCGGGATCGCGCGATCCAGCGCGCCGGCATCGTCCAGCCGCAGTACATCGTCGTCGATCAGGCCCGAGACGATGCGCAACCCCCGGTGCCCCTCCAGCCCGCGCGACACCGCCTGTGCGATCTTGCCGATGCCCAGCTGCAAGGTGGCCCGGTCGGGGATCAGCGCGGCGACATTCTGCGCGATGGTCTGCGTCGTCTCATCCGCATCACCCGCAGCCGGCCGGGGCGAAAGCAGCGGCCGGTCGTGAACGAAGACAGCAGCGAATGCCGTCAGCGGAATGGGCTGGTGGCCGCGCGTCCCTGGCATTTGCGGATTGATCACGGCGATCAGACGCCGCACCCGATGGCGAAAGATCGGCAGGAAATCGGCCTGCGTTCCCAGGGTGACGCAACCGGAATCATCCGGAGGCGATACCATGATCACCGCGGCATCGAAGATGACGCCGGTCGAAACCCAGTCGATCATCTGCCCGTAATGCCAGGGACACAGGTCGACGAGACCGCGCGCAAGATCGCGCTTCAGGCCGGCATTCAGAAAGAAACTCCGGCAACGCCGGCCGGCGGCGGCCGACGCATAGGATTGCTCGTTGACCAGTGGGCTCAGGATGCCGGTGACGGTTGCCCCTGGCAGGGACTCCCCCAGCATCTGAGGCAGCGCGGTGATTTCCGCCGCGCAGCCCGAGACATAGACCTCGCGCGCGGCGCCGATCGCCTGCAGCAACGGCCCGGCGGACAGATCCGGATAGGGGAATTTCGGCAAGGTCGGCGCCCTCAATAGCTCTTCTTCTGGCCGAGGACCTTCTCGGCGATGTAGGACAGGATGAGTTGCTCGGTAACGGGGGCGATGCGGAAGACGAACGCCTCACGAAACAGCCGTTCGACCTGATATTCCTTGGAATAGCCCAGGCCGCCATGGGTCAGCACGGCGCGCTCGCAGGCGGTATAGGCGGCGCGGGCGCCAAGGAACTTTGCCGCATTCGCCTCGGCACCGCAGTGCCGGCCATTGTCGTAAAGCCAGGCCGCCTTCATCGTCAGGTTCAGCGCGGCTTCCAGCTCGATCCAGCTTTCGGCCAGCGGGTGCTGGATGCCCTGGTTCTGGCCGATCGGGCGGCCGAAGACGACGCGGTCCTGCGCATAGCGCGCGGCGCGGCCAAGCGCATCATGGCCTATTCCGATGGCCTCGGCAGCGACGAGAATGCGTTCAGGGTTCAGGCTGTGCAGCAGATAGGAAAACCCCTTGCCTTCCTCGCCGATCAGATCGGAGTCGGGCACGAAATAATCGTCGATGAAAGTCGCGTTGGAATCCACCGCGGCGCGGCCCATCTTGGCGATACGCTTCACCTCGATCTTGGTGCGGTCCAGGTCAGTGTAGAAGATGCTCATCCCGTCGGTCGGCTTGCGGCATTCCTCGATGGGTGTCGTCCGCGCCAGAATCAGGATCTTGGTCGCCACCTGGCCGGTTGAGGTCCAGAGCTTGCGGCCGTTGACGATATAGCCGCCATCCACCTTGCGCGCGAAGGTCTTGATGCGCGTGGTGTCCAGACCGGCGTCCGGTTCGGTGACGCCAAAGCACACCTTGTCCCGACCGCTGACAAGTCGCGGAATCCATTCGGCCTTCTGCGCCTCGGTCCCGAAGACGATGATGGGATGCGGGCCGAACAGGTTGATGTGGATGGTCGAGATGGCCGCCGCGGCACCGCCGTGCCGGGCCACCTCGTTCATCATGATTGCCGCTTCGGTGACGCCGAGGCCGGCACCGCCGTATTCCTCGGGCATGGTGATGCCCAACCAGCCACCCTCTGCCATGGCGGCATGAAACTCATGCGGAAACTCGCCCAGGGCTTCCTTGCTCGACCAGTAGTGATCGTCGAACCGGCGGGCCACAGCGGCCACCGCCTCGCGGATCGCAATCTGATCCTCGGTCAGGTCAAAGTTCATCTTTCCTCCAGATAGCAGGGGTCGCGGCCGAGCCGGGGACCCGGGATCCCGTGTCAGAACGCGCCGCCCGCCTGCAGTCTGGCGAATTCCTCGGCCGACAGGCCAAGCCAATCCGAATAGACCAAGTGGTTGTCGGCGCCCGCCGCCTTGCTGGGCGAGAGTTCGGTCCTTTCCGACCCCGGAAAGATCATCGGCCCGGCCGGCAGAACCACATTGCCGAGGTCGGGATGCTCGATCCGGCGCAGCGTACCGCGTTCGTGCATATGGGCATCATTCACCACCTCGTCGATCTCGCGGACCGGCGCTGCGGGAATCCGTCTGGCGGTCAGAAGGTCGAACAGCGCGTCGCGGGTGAACTGGCGGGTCCAGGTGTCGATGATCCGGTCGAGATCGTCGATGTTGTCGACGCGAGCCTGCAACCCGGCAAAGCGAGGGTCGCTCAGAAGATCGGTACGCTCCATCGCCTCCAGCAGCGATTCCCAGTGCTTGTCGCTGACGCAGAGCAGGGCCACATAGCCATCGCTGCAGGTGTAGACATTATAGGGGGCTTCGGCCATGCCGCCATGGCGGTTGCCGGTCCGGGGCGGGTTCTGGCCGCCCGATCCGTAATACAGCCCCAGCGTGGAAGAAAGCGAGGGATAGACCGATTCCAGCATCGAAACCTCGACCAGCGATCCCTCTCCTGTTCGTTCGCGCCGGAACAGGGCGGTCATCACCGCACCATAAAGATGGATGCCGCCGAAGAAATCACACAGCGCCGGCCCGGCCTTGACCGGGGGACGGTCGGGGAATCCGGTAGAGGCCATGACGCCCGACATCGCCTGAATCGTCAGATCCATGGCAAGAAGATTGCGATTCGGCCCATATGAGCCGTAGCCGGTGCCCGACGCATAGACGAGCCGGGGGTTCAGCTTGCGCACAACGTCATAGCCGAGGCCCAGCCTGTCCATCGTCCCCGGTGCGAAGTTTTCCAGCAGTACATCCGCCTGCGCGATCATCTGTTTCAGCAGCGCCACGCCTTCCGGCGATTTCAGGTTCAGCGTCACGAATTCCTTGTTCGAATTCAGCATGGCAAAGGGCAGCATCGCACCCCCGACCGAACCACGCCGACGCATCTTCTCGCCGCCCGGCGGTTCGACCTTGATGACGCGCGCGCCGGCCATCGCCATGAGGAAGGTTGCGTAAGGCCCGTTGTAGATTTGTCCCAGATCGATCACCAGGACGCCCTCCAGCGGGCGTTTCATCAAGGCCTCTTGCGGCAGTCCATCCTGCGCAAACGCAAATTCCTGCATCCGTTCCCTCCCCAGAATCGCGGCTCGGCCCGCATCCGATGCGCCCCTGTCCCAAGACATGATCCTGCGGCGCAACGGCGTCAATATTAGGCCTGACCATTTCTTGCATTTCTTTTCCAAAGGTGTAAAGCTGTTTTCTGCAGGCGGTGCCCAAACCTATCTGCGGCCATCCGGTGCCGCAGGAAAACGCCGCCACATTCCGTGACGTCCCCGGGAGAGGCCGATGACAAGACCCATAAGATCGTTCCTGTTCGTGCCAGCCGACAGCGAGAGAAAAATCGCCAAGGCGCTGCAGTCCGCCGCCGATGCTCTGGTTCTGGATCTGGAAGATTCGGTGATGCCGTCGCGCAAGGCCGAGGCCCGGGCAGCGCTGGCGACACTACTCGATGCGCCTCCATCCGGATACGGCGGTGCACTGTGGGTGCGGATCAATCCCTTGACCACCGGGCTCGCGCTGGCTGACCTCTGTGCCGTCGTGGGCCCGGCGCTGGCGGGTATCCTGCTGCCGAAATGCACCGGTCCCAATGATGTCCAGACCGTGACCAACTACATCGACGCCTTGGCCGCAGCCCGCGGGTTGCAGGACGATACGATAGGCATCCTTGCGGTGGCGACCGAAACCGCAGCCGCGCCCTTCGCCCTGGGCGATTACGCCAGGCACGATCTGCGCCGCCTGTGGGGCCTGACCTGGGGCGCCGAGGATCTGAGCAGCGCGATCGGTGCCGCCACGAACAAGACGCCGGATGGTGAATGGGCATTCACCTACCGGATGGTGCGCAGCCAGTGCCTTCTTGGCGCCAAGGCTGCAGGCGTGAAATGCGTCGAGACGCTCTATGTCGACTTCAGGGATGCCGAAGGGCTTTATGCCAGCTGCGTCGAAGCGCGGCGCGAAGGTTTCTCGGCACGCTTCGCCATCCATCCGGCACAGGTGGATGGCATCAACGCAGCCTTCATGCCCGGTCCCGACGAAGTTCGCCTCGCCGAACGTGTGGTTGCCGCCTTCGCTGCAGCCGATGGGGCGGGCACGGTCGGGCTGGACGGGCAGATGCTGGACATTCCGCATCTGGTTCAGGCGCGCAACGTGCTGTCGCTGCATGCCAGCTTCGCAACGGCCTGACGGGCGACACATTCAAGGCAGGAAGGGGAGGGGACCGATGACAAAGGTCGCGATCATTACCGGCGGCGCAAGCGGAATAGGGTTTGCCACGACGCAGTTGCTGGCCTGCGCCGGCTATCGCGTGGGCATCGCGGACCTGAACACCCCGCTGGCGATCGACCGGGTGGCAGAACTGACCGGCTCGGGCTACGAGGCGTTCCAGTTGAGTCTCGACGTGACGAACCGCGAGGAATGCGGGACGGCGCTGGAGAAGGTCAGGCACCAGCACGGGCTTGTCACGCTCGTGGTGAATTGTGCTGGCGTGGCCGGACGATCTCAGATCGGCGATGCGGCCTCGGGTGCGGGTTGGGACCGGAACATCGACATCAACCTGACCGGCAGCTTCAACATGGTTCACGGCTGCATCGGGCAGTTGAAAGCCTCTGGCAAGGGCGTCGTCGTCAACGTCTCCTCGGTGGTGGGCGAGCGCAGCGGCTTTGCCGAGGCGGGCTATGCAGCCTCGAAGGCCGGCGTGATCGGGCTGACGCGGCAGTTGTGCCGCGAACTGGCGCCGTTCGGAATCCGGGTGAACTGCGTCGCGCCGGGCTACATCGAGACGCCGATGCTGGGCAACAACCTTGGCGATGTGAAAAGCTGGATGGATATCCATACGCCGATGAAGCGTCTTGGCCAGCCGCGCGAGATTGCCGAGGCCATCGTGTTCCTTGCCTCGGATGCCGCCAGCTACATCAACGGCGCCACCCTTCCGGTCGATGGCGGATATCTTTGCGTATAGGCTGATCATGTATATCGAGCGCTGCACTTATCACTGTCTGCCCGGCCGCCTGCCGGCGCTGCTTCACCGTTTCGAGACGGCAACGCTTGCGCTGTTCAAGAAGCACGGCTTCACGCCGCTGGGGTTCTTCATCACCGAATTCGGGCCGCGGCGGCCAGAGTTGATGTACCTGCTGCGCTGGGATTCGCTTGATCAGCGGATGGCGTGCTGGGCAGCCTTTCGCGAAGACCCGGAGTGGAACCGGGCCCGTGAAGACAGCGAGCGCGACGGGATGCTGGTGGACCTCATGTCCAACGAGATCCTGACACCCACCGCCTTTTCCCCGATCCGCTGATCCCGGGCCACGGCCCGCCCCGTCAGCATTGCCAAGAGAGCCAATCGTGACAACAGCCCGCATTTCCTACCGCCGGCACAGAAGTTTTCTTGAAGTGCCGATCGTCAACGACGTCTACTGGCCCAAGATCCCGCACCTGCACTGCGACGGGATCATGCTGGATCTGGAGGATTCGGTTCCGGCCGACCTGAAAGACCATGCGCGCGAAAAGCTGCTGCAGATCCTGGCGCGCGAGACGGTGATGGCCGGAAAGACCCCGCTTGTCCGGGTCAACAATCTGGCCTCGGCCTGGGGGGCTCGGGATCTGCAGGCGCTTGGCGCGCATCCCGCCGATCTGGTTCTGTGCTATCCAAAACTGGAATCTGCGGCCGAACTGGCCCGGGCGGCGGCGATTGCCGCCGAGGGTGGGCGCAGCCGCAGCTTTCATGTGATGATCGAAAGCTATCGCGGCCTGCGGGCGATTGACGAAATTCTTGCCATGGACTGCGTGGTGGGCGTGCATTTTGGCTATATCGACTATGGGCTGGACGTGGGGTGCCGGATCTTTTCGCCTGGCGGCGACGATCTGTCCTGCCCGGCGATGACGGGGCCGCGCGCGCAGATTGCCGCGGCCGCGGCGTCGCGACAGATCCTCTCCACCGGGGGATCGCTGATCCCGGATTTCCGCGACATGGACAAGGTGGCGCGCTTCGTCCGCAGCTGGCGCGACAGCGGTTATACCGCCTGCATCGCGGTTTCGCCCCGGCATCTGCCGGCCGTTCGCGACAATATCTGCCCCTCCATGGCCGAGGTCGAACGCGCGCAGATCATCATGGATGCGGATCCGCGCAATCCCGAATTCTCGTTCATGGACCGGATGCTCGCCGATCAGGTGATGCGCCAGAGCGGCGGACGCTGATACCGGACCATTGGCCGGTATCAGGGCGCGAGAAGGCGGGAGATATCCTGACAATCCGCCATCCCCGCCACCGCCGCCTGCCATGCGTCGGCTCGATCGGTGCCAATGACCGGGGTGACAAGGCGCAGGAACTTGGCTTCCGTCTCATCGGCACCCGGCGGATTTCCGGGTGAGCCGGGCGCTTCGTCGCAGCGGATCTCGATCCTGCGGCCGTTGGCAAGGACTGCCGTGCAGACAGCCTGCGCATCGGCCAGCCGCGGATCGGCAGTGATCTCGATCCGCGGCATCATGGCGGCAATATCGGCGCGAACCACGAAATCCTCATCCAGCGGTTCGAAAGCAAGCCTGGGATCCGTCAGAACCCGGGCCGCGATATAGCGCAACGCCACATGCGCTTCGAACACGGTGGCGGGCATTGGATTGCCGCCCAGCAGCGCCGCGGTCGGAGAAACCGACAGTTCGATCCGGACCGGCCCTGCGGTATTCTGGCGCGGCAGGGCGGCAAGGTCGAGGCAGCATCTGATGGTGGCATGGGCGATGAAGCCGAAGGGATAGGGCTTGCAGGCCGTCGCCTCGCAGACATGGCTTTCGCCAAGGCCAGCACCAGCCAGATCCAGATCCGGCTCGCCGGCGACAAGGCGCAGAAGACCGTTCGCGCCCGTCAGGGCGCCGATCCCGCAGCTGAACCCAGTGCGCGCCAGGCCGGCGGCCACAAAGCCGCTTTCCGCCGCCAGGCCGGGCACCACATGCGCCGCCATCGAGCCGTGGGTGCCCCGTGTTCCGCCCGCCCGCGCTGCAGCCAGACCCAGCGCCGCCTCCATCTGCGGCTGGTCCAGACGCATCAGCCGCCCCACCGCCGCCGCCGCGCCAAGCCCGCCGGTCAATCCCGTGGCATACCAGCCCCGCGCCCCGCCGGCCGTTCCCGCGAACATCGCAAGCGCGCTGCGACATTCAACCTCCATCCCGACGCGGAATGCGGCAAGCGCCAGATCGCCGGGAATGGTCTCGACCCGCGCAAGGCCAAAGATCGCCGCGGCGACCGGCCCTGCGGGATGCAGGGTGGTTTCAAAGTGAATGTCATCATAGGCAAGGCTGGCCGAGGAGAGGCAGTCGACCAGCACGGCCGCCGGGGCTACCAGTCTTTCGCTACGGCCGATTGGGGGGCGCAGACCAGATTGCGCCTGCGTCAGGCAATAGGCCGCGACCCGGGCTGTTGCCGATTGCCGCGCCCCTGCCATGGCGCAACCCAGCCAGTTCAGCATTGCCGTTGTATAAAAGCGCGGCACATCGGGCGCCGGGGCAAGCGCGAACCGCGCGAGATCCTTGCCGAACTGATCTGTCTTCGTCATGTCTGCCTGTAGGTTTGCACGGGGTGGGGGGATCAACATGCCCTTCGGGCGGCCGGCTGCGTGGTCAGGGTCAGCAAAATGCCGGTCAGGCTCAGCCCGGCCATGACCGTAACGATCATCGGCCAGCCGCCGGAATCGTAGAATATGCCGGTGACATAGCCCGCGACACTGGAGCCCAGATAGTAGAAGCAGAAATAGAAGGACGAGGCATAGGCCTTGTCGACCTGCGACTGTCGCCCAAGCGTGGCGCTGGCGGAACTATGCCCGGCGAAGGCGCCAAGTGCCACGATGACCAGGCCCGGGAACAGCAGTTCCAGCCGGTCCGACAGGGTCAGCAACCCGCCGCCGCCAATCATCGCAAATGCAAAGCAGAGCATCCGTCGCGGACCAAGCCGATCATAGAGGCGGCCGAATATCGGCACCGCGACGATTCCTGTTGCCATCGGCAGGAAGGCAAAGGTCAGGCTGGATTGCGAAAGGCCGAACCGGGGCGAGGACAACAGGAAGGGCAGATAGTTGAAGATGCCCACAAAGGCCGACATGAGCAGGAACCCGATCAGATAGACACTTGCCACCGACGGCGTGACCAGGGCGCGACGCAGGCCCGCCGGATCGACGCGCCGCCGCGGCGCGGCCGTCGGGGCAGGGGAGGGGGAGGCAGGAGGAAACATGAAGAACAACGTGACCGAAATGATCAGCGAAATCAGGCTTGTCATCATCAGTGCCGATGCATAGTGGCCGTCTGTCGACAGCGTGCCCGCGGCCAGCCGGCCCAGAAGACCGCCTGCCCCGGTTCCAGCGACATAGGTCGACATGGCCCGGCCCATCCGCTCGGGTGCGATGTGAACGGCCAGAAAGGTCATCATTGCCGAGGGGACGATGCCGATCAGAACCCCGGTCAGAACCCGCGCCGCAAGCAGCAGGTGCCAGCTGGGCGACAGCATCCCCAGCAGATTTGCCAGGGCGGCCAGGGTCAGCGCTACAGGTACCAGCCGCGCCGGGTTCAGACCGCGTCCGATGAAAAGCTGCAGCAAGGACGCGCCCGACAGCATGGCGGTCGGCAGCGAAATGGTCAGCGAACTGCTTTGCGGTGGAATATCGTACCGCGCCGCGATCAGATGAAGCACGGGCTGCGGCGCATAGAGCAAGGAGAAGGTCACGAGTCCGGCGGCAAAGGCCACGAGCATCTCGCGCTGTCCTGCAGCCGCAGTCATCGGGTCACGGATCCGCGTTGCCGGTCCTGCGGTATCATCTTGGCATCCTTTTCCGGCGGGGTCCCGGGCCAGATGTTCGATGCAATCATCCCGGTCTGTTCCTTACGCCTGCGGGTCGGGATGGCCCTTTTCCGTGGTGAACCGCCGTTGCCGCTCGGACATATGACGATGAGATTCGGTCCGTGTCAATAATGTCGGACCATTTTGCTCTGTCGGCAGGCTCGGCAAGTGATCATGGCAGGGGAAATTTCGCATATCCAGTACCAATGCACTGTAAAGCATTGATAAAATTTTGTCCTTGCGCTGTTGCGCCGCAAAATTAAATGGTCTAACCTATTCGCATCACATCGTCGGCGCGCCGAATAGATGATCATCGCCGGGCCCGATGCGTGCCGATGTCACGGATGTGAAGCTTCAGGGAGGACCTATGACTGTCACGAAACATCTCGGGGCGCGGATCGGTGTATTCGCGGCCCTGCTTCTCGGCGCATCCGGCGCCGGCGCCCAGACCTTCATCTTCTCCGAGCCCGAACCCACGACACATTTCGCGTCGTCGGAAATGGACATGGTCTTCATGCGTTGCGTCGAGGAAAGGTCGGCGGGCCAGATCGGCTTCAACTATTTCCCGGGCGGGCAGATTGCGTCCTATCAGCAATCCTACGACTCGATCCGCAGCGGGGTCATGGACATCGTGCTGTTCAGCGTCGGCCTGGTGTCGTCCGAACTGCCGCTGCAAAGCGTGACGACCCTGCCCGGCACATCAGGGACGCCGACCGAAAGCCTGCAGGCCTATCGCACGGTCCGAAGCGAGACCACCGCCCTGGATGACGAACTTGCGGCGGTCGGCCTCAAAGCGCTGATGTACAATCCCTATCCGCTCAGCCAGATTCTGCTGAACCGCGATGCGCCGCAATCCCTGGCCGAGATGCAGGGCATCAAGGTGCGGATCGCCGGCGGCGCCTTCTTCCCGCTCTATACCCATATGGGTGCATTGCCGATCCAGATGCCGCCTGGCGACATCTACATGGCACTGCAGCAGAACACGCTGGATGCGGCAACGTTGCCGATCACCGGCGTGACCTCGTATCAACTGGACGATGTCCTGCGCAGCGTCAGCCTGAACGCCGACCTGGCACAGACCGCCGGGCTGGTGGTGATGCGGCTGGATCGCTGGAACGAGCTGGATGCCACTGGTCAGGAAACCTTTGCCGCCTGCGCTGCCCAGGCCGAAGACAATGTGGCCCGGTTTCTGGAGGCAGAAGTCGCCCGCACCGTCGAACGCCTGCGCCAGAACGATGTTGAAGCCTTCGAGTTCTCGGCCGCCGACCTTGAAACGCTGGACGGCTACAAGGAGGCTGCCGCGCTGGAATTCCTGGAACGGATCAAGGAGCGCGCGCCGGACGCCCAGGCCGTCTATGATGCACTTCGGGCGGCGCTGCCAGAATAAACCGAGAGGAACTAGGGGGTTATGCACGCGGGCTGCCGCCGGATGCGGCGGCAGTCCCCGCGGCAAGAGATGGAAGGATGCCCGCAATGGCGGTCGGTTACATCGGTCTTGGCAGCATGGGCGGCGCGCTCGCGCGCAGGCTGCAGTTGGCGGAACCGCTGACGGTCTATGACATGAACGCAGCCGCGGTCGGACGGCTGGTTGCGGCAGGTGCGCAGGCCGCGGGCAGCGGGGCCGAGGTCGCGGCATCCTGCATGACGGTCATGCTCTGCCTGCCCACATCGCAACATGTCGAGGATCTGCTTTATGGCAGGGGCGATCTGGCCCGCCATCTGCGGCCCGGCGCCATCGTGATCGACCAGACCACGGGCGATCCTTCCGTCACCCGCGCGCTGGCCCGCCGGCTGCGGCAGGCGGATGTGTCGATGCTGGACGCACCGGTCAGCGGTGGCCCAGTGGGCGCCGAGGCCGGCACAATCGCCATCATGGTTGGCGGCCCGGCCGAGGATTATGCGCGCGCGGCGCCCCTGCTGCACAAGATCAGCCCGAATGTCGTTCGTGCCGGCGAAATCGGCACCGGCAATGTGATCAAGCTGGCAAACAACATGCTGTCTGCGGCGCAGCGCTTTGTCGCGATGGAGGCAGTTGCGCTGGCGGTAAAGAACGGTGTCGATGCCGGTCGGGCGGTACAGATCATCAACAAGGGATCCGGCCGTAACTTCTTTACCGAACTCATGTTCGAGAAACATATCGTCAGCGGAAATCTGCCGTCGGGGTTCACGCTCGGCCTGTTGCACAAGGATGTGAAACTGGCCTGCCAGCTTGGCGCCGAAACCGGCGTGGCCATGCAGTTCGGCGATGTGGCCAAGAATTTCCTGCAGATGGCGATGAATGCCTACAGCTACGACACGCAGGTCAATGCCGCCGCGCTGATGATGGACAGTCTTTGTGGCACCCATGTCGTGCCCGAAAACCACAGTCTGTGACCCGCAACTTTCATCGGGAGCCTTCGGATGACCAAGCTTGAGCCGCTGAATTCGGCGGCCGCCGCCTTCCTGTCGCGTGTCGAACATGGCTTGCTGATCGACGGCCGCGAGACGCCCGCATTGTCGGGGCAAAGCATTGACAGCTTCGATCCCTCGACCGGGCAGGTCCTGACCCGGCTGGCCGCAGGTGGTCCGGAGGATGTCGACCGTGCCGTCGCTGCTGCCCGCGCGGCGTTCGAGGGCAGTTGGAGCCGCTGGACCCCGTATCAACGGCAATTGCTGCTGATCCGCGCGCATGACCATCTGTCGGCGCATTACGAAGAACTGGCGCAGATCGAATCGGCCGACATGGGCGCGCCGATCAGCCGTACCCGCGCCATGAAGAACGCCGTGCTGCAGATGATCCTGTTCTTCGCCTCACAGGCGGTGAATGTGACCGGCGAGACGATGCAGAATTCGCTGGCCGGCAATGTGACGACCCTCACCCTCAAGTCGCCGGTCGGAGTGGTGGGCGGCATCATCCCGTGGAACGGGCCGCTGATCAGCCAGTGGTGGATCCTCGGGGCGGCGCTGGCGGCCGGCTGCACCGTGGTCATGAAACCTGCCGAGGACGCCTCGCTCAGCGTTCTGCGCGTGGTCCAGATGCTGCATGAGATCGGCCTGCCCGATGGCGTCGTCAATGTCGTCACCGGCACCGGCGCCGTTGCGGGTGCAAGGCTGGCGGCCCATCCCGACGTGGATCGCGTGGCCTTCACCGGCTCGACCGCCACAGGCCGGCGGATCATCGAGGCCTCGGCCGTGAACATGAAACGCCTGCAACTGGAACTTGGCGGCAAATCGCCCGACATCATCCTGGCCGACGCCGATCTGGACAAGGCCGTCCCCGGCGCCGCCATGGGCGTTTTCACCAACTCGGGCCAGGTGTGCTTTGCAGGTTCGCGGGTATTCGTGCACCGCAGCATCGTGCAGGAGGTGACGGAACGGCTGGCGGCACATGCCGCGGGTATCGCCGTGGGTCATGCCTTCGACAGCACAAGCCAGCTTGGCCCGCTGGTCTCGCGGGCGCAACTGGAGCGGGTCATGCATTACATCGGCATCGCCCCGGCCGAGGGCGCGCAGCTTGCAGGCGGCGGCAACCGCCCCGAGGGGTCGCCGGCCGGCGGCTATTACGTGCGCCCGACGGTATTCGGCAATGTCCATAACGACATGACCATCGCCCGCGAGGAAATCTTCGGCCCCGTGATATCGGTGATTCCCTTCGATACCGTGGAGGAGGCAATCCAGCTGGGCAACCGGACCGAATACGGCTTGGGCGGTGCCGTCTGGTCGCGCAACATCGACAGCGCGTTGCAGGTCGTCAAAAGCATACGCACCGGCACGATGTGGGTGAACTGCTACGGCCTCATCGATCCGATGGTCGGCTTTGGCGGGGTGAAGAACAGCGGCTACGGCATCAAGGGCAGCCGTGCCCATGTCGAGGCCTATCTCGCCACCAAGAGCGTCTACATCAGCAGCTGAAATCCGACGCCGGTCCAAAGCCGGGTGGCAAGTCATCACAAGCGCTTTGTCGCAACATCTGCAGCGTCCGGAACTCGCATGTCTGGGAGAGAAGGAACCGATGAGATCGGGAATGGCGGCTTTCGGGTTCGGCATGCTGGCATCGGCAACGCGGCGCTCGCAATCCAGGGGCTGAAGCGGTCCACGCGCCGGATCACGGCACTGCCGCAGGGCGGGAAAGACGGCCAGGAGCCGGCCGGGTGCCGGGCCGATCAATCGTTCCCGCCAGGCTGCTGCGATATGCGCTGCCCTGGCCCGACCCTGTTCGCATCGATCTGACAATCCCGTGTGTCACGGAGTTCTGACTTGAACCTCCTGCGGCTGGAAGGGCTACAGGGGCATTCGGAACAACGAAAACGATGTGATGACAGACGCTCTCTCGATATATCTTTCCCCGGCCCCCGCCGCGCGACCGGCCTTTCTGCCTAAGACTCCCGGCCCGGCGATGGGCCGGGCGCGCACGGCTCTCGGCCTTGCGGCGATCCTTGCGGTGACGGCCTGTGCGCAACTCAACCCGTCTGCGCCGCCCCGGCTGGACAAGACCGGAGCTTCGGTTCAGGGCGTCTATGCGGTAACGCCGGAAAACGTGGCCAGCGTGCGTGAACGGGCGCAGGAGACCGTCAACAATACCCGCACCGCCGCGGGGTTGGCGCCGGTCACGCTTGACGCCGCGCTGGTGGCGGCGGCCGACGACCAGTCGCGCGCAATGGCAGAGCAGGACCGCGCCTGGAATTTCGGTGCCGATGGCAGCTCGCCCCTCGACCGGGCCCGCCGCGCCGGATTCGAGGGCCAGATCCTGGGCGAACTGGTTTCCGAGACCTACGAGAACGAAGTGCAGACGATTGCGACCTGGATGGGAACGGCTGCGCAACGGGCAGTGCTGCTCGATCCTGCCGCCCGCCGCATCGGCCTCGGCGTCTATCGAGAGCCGAGCAACAAGCTCTGGTGGACCTTGACGGTCGCAAACTGAGAAAGGAACGATCCATGACCCAATCCATGACCCGCCGCGGCCTGTTCGGTGTCGCCACCGCAGGCATCGCGACATTGGCAGCCCCCGCGCTCCTGCGCGCGCAGGAGGTGACGGCGATTCCGCCCTCGGCGGCAAACCGGCACAATACCGCCAGCTTTCGCAGCCAACGCTGGCAGGACCATTTTCAGACCCTGCGCAAGGGCGCCATTCTCTGCGATCTCGAATCGCGCGTGCTGCATTATTGGTCCGAGGACGAAAGCACCTATCTGGTCTATCCCTCGTCGGTTCCGATGAGCGAGGAACTGACCCGGCGCGGCTATACCGAGGTGGTGCTCAAGCGGCATAGCCCGACCTGGATTCCGACCCCGGACATGCGCGCCCGTGATCCGGACCTGCCAAAATCCATCGGGCCCGGGCCGGACAATCCGCTTGGCACACGGGCGCTGAATCTGAGCTGGCAATATTACCGCATCCACGGCATCGATCTTGTCGAGAAGATCGGGCGGCCGGCCTCGAATGGCTGCGTCGGGATCTACAACGAGAATATCGAGCGGCTGTTCGACCTCGTTGAAATCGGCACCCAGGTGCGGTTGCTCTGAGAGGGTTCCGCCGGCGACGCCGGCCACCGCGCGAAGTATCGTGCGGCGGCGCAAGAATCGGCAACGATCTGCTCCGGCCTGTGGTCTTCGTCCGGTTTCGGTGATTGGATACCCGCGGCGCCCGGCGCTGGCCCGACGCCAATCGCACCATCGCCCGAACGGACGTGACCATGGACCTGCAGATCGAGAACCACAGCGGCATTGCCCTCGTCACCATTGACAACCCGCCCGTCAATGCTCTGGGCAAGGCGACGCGCCTGGCACTGGCCGATGCCATCGCCCGGCTGGAGGCGGATCCCGCGGTCGGCGCCATCGTTCTGACCGGCGCCGGCAAGATGTTCGTCGGCGGCGCCGACATCACCGAATTCGACCGTCCGCCGGAAGAGCCGCATCTGCCCGATCTGATCCAGCAGATCGCGGCCAGTTCGAAACCCTGGATCGCGGCCTTGCACGGCACCGCCCTGGGCGGCGGGATGGAACTGGCGCTTGGTTGCCACTACCGCATTGCCGCCCCCGGCACCCGGCTCGGCCTGCCCGAGGTGAATCTGGGGATCATCCCCGGCGCAGGTGGCACCCAGCGCCTGCCCCGCCTGATCGGCGTCGAGGCGGCCATTCCGGTGGTCGCGGAAAACCGGGTCGTGACCGCCGGACAGGATGCCGAACCGGGGCTTATCGACCAGGTCGTCCAGGGCGATCTGGTCGGGGCGGCGCTGACCTTTGCTGCCGGCCGTATCGGCCAGCCGCTGCCGGTCGCTGCATCTGCCCGCCCGGTCTCGGCCACGCCCGAGGTCTGGACCGCAGCCGAGGCCCGTATCGCCAAGGCGTCAAAGGGCAATCCGGCGCCACTGGCGGCGCTGGCGGTGCTGCGGTTCGGGGTTGAGAATGGTGCGGAAGCTGGCCTTGCCAACGAACGCATGGTGTTTCTGCGCCTGCGCGCCTCGGAGGAGGCCGCAGCGCTGCGCCATCTGTTCTTCGCCGAACGTGCCGCCCCCCGGCCCGCCGATCTGCGTGACGTCACCCCGCGCACCCTGACCCGTGCCGGCGTGATCGGCGGCGGCACCATGGGTACTGGCATCGGCGCCGCACTTCTTGCGGCAGGACTGTCCGTCACCCTGTCGGAGCGCGACGAGGCCGCGCTGCAGCGCGGCCTTGCCACGCTGAAAGGGCTGGTCGAGGCCGGGGTCAAGCGCGGGCTCATCACCGAGGCGCAGGCGGGCGAGCGGCTTGCCCGCCTCTCGGGCACGGTGGGCCTTGCGGCGATGGCGCCCTGCGATCTGGTGATCGAGGCGGTGTTCGAAACCTTGGAGATCAAGCGTCCGGTCTTTGCCGAGCTTGGCCGCATCTGCAGCCCTGATGCGATCCTTGCCACCAATACCTCCTATCTCGATCCCCGGCGCATCGCCGAAGGCCTTGCGCATCCCGACCGCTTCCTTGGCCTGCATTTCTTCAGCCCGGCCCATGTGATGAAGCTGCTGGAGATCGTGCCGACACCCGACACCAGCCGCCAGACCCTGGCCACCGCTTTCGATCTGGCCCGGCGGCTTGGCAAGATTCCGGTGCGCTCCGGCATCTGCGATGGATTCATCGGCAACCGCATCCTGCGCCGCTATCGCGCCGCTGCCGAAGATATGCTGCGCCAGGGCGTGCCGGTGCCCGAGATCGACGCGGCACTGCGCGCTTTCGGCTTTGCCATGGGTCCGTTCGAAATGCAGGATATGGCCGGTCTCGACATCTCGTGGCTGCAGCGCGAAGCGGCCCGCGCCCAGGGCGAGACCATTGCCGTACAACCGGGCGACCTTCTGGTTCTCGCGGGCCGCAAAGGCCAGAAGACCGGCGGCGGCTGGTATGATTACGTGCCGGAGGACCGCAAGCCACGCCCATCGGCCGAGGCGGCACGGATCATCGCGCCGCTTGTAACCGGCAACCTGTCGCTCTCTCCCGCCGAGATTGCCGACCGTCTCGTGGCCACGATGGCCGAGGAGGGACGGGCAATCCTTGCGGAGGGCATCGCCACGCAGCCGTCCGATATCGACCTGGTCGAAGTTCACGGCTATGGCTTCCCCCGCAGCAAGGGCGGGCCGATGTTCCTGACCGAACGCCGCGGACGCGGGGCGCACGGAACTAGCGCAGGATCAGGATACCGGCAGGACCAAGGCCGAGGGTGCAGGGCATAAGGTCGATCACCCGGCGGCAGCGGCCGGACACTGCTTCGTGGATCTCCGCTTTGCCAGCAAGGGGCAGGCCGATCCTCTGGAGCAACGACCATCACCGTGTCGATACGGCGGTGCTGGAGGCGGGCTTGAACTGACCGCGGAAGGCCTGACGGATCAGGTGGCCGGCGCCGTTCGTGCCGCGCCGGCGCCCAAGGTGCCACCGATCAGGATCAGCGCCACGCCAAGAAGCACGCCGGCATCGGGTATTTCCCGCCAGACCACGGCACCCACGATCACGGCGAAGACCATCGCCGAGTAGCGGAACGGCGCGATGCGCGACAGGGTCGTGATCCGCATGGCGATGATCAGCAAGAGTGTCCCGCCGCCAACACAGAGTGCCGTTCCAGCAAGCAACCCCGCTTGCAGCGGACCAGGAATGCTCCAGTCCGCCACCCCGGACAGCGGCAGGTTCAGCACCGGCACGGCCAGCGTCGACACCAGCGCGATCGTCAGCGACGGCACCGATGGATCGGTCTTTCGGGTGGCCAGATCGCGCAGCACCATCAGCACGACGGCAAGCAGGACGACCAGTACCGCCGGCAGGCTGCCGGCCGGATCGAGCCCGGTTATGGCAATGACCCCCGACATGCACAGCCCCAGCGACAACCATTGCACCCGGCTGATGCCTTCGCGAAAGACCCTGGCACCGGCAATCGATGACAGGACCGGAACGGTTTGCAAAAAGGCCGTCACCGTGGCGATAGGCAGATCCAGCAGGGCATGGACGAACAGGATGCTGGCCAATGCGTCAAAGACCGCCCGCAAGAGCGACATCGGCGCAAGCGCCTGGCGCCATTCCATCCTGACCGACACCGCCCGCATGACCAGCACCAGAAGGGCGGCGGCGGCAATGCCGCGCAGCGTCATCACCTGTCCGATGGGCAGGCCGTGGCCGGCAAGCTTCACCATCGCATCGTTCAGCGTGAACAGCAGCATTGCGATGCAGACCAGCACCGCACCCTTCAGCGGGGCTTCCATGTCAGGCCGTCAGATCCCGCGAACCGACCCCGGCCGCAACCCAGTCGGCGACAAGATCCGCCGCCCGGCGCAGATCGCCGGGGTCGCGCGCAAAACAGAGGCGGAAGAAGCCTTCGCCATTGTCCCCGAAGGCCGAACCCGGCGCCAGACCGACCCCGGTGTCGCGCAGGATCCGGGCGGCGGTTTCGACCGAACTGGTCGTGCCGGCAATGCGGAAGAACAGATAGAACGCCCCGGGTGGTGCAAACTCCACACCTTTGACCTGTGCCAGCCGCGTGGTGACGATGTCGCGCCCGATGCGCACCCGCCGCAGCATTGCGGCCAGCGCGTCCTCGCCATCGTCAAGCGCGGCAACGGCGGCGCGCTGCACGAAGACCGGCACGCCAGAGGTCGAATACTGGATCAGATTCTCGATGGGCCGGGCCAGGGCGGGCGGCGCCTCGATCCAGCCGGCGCGCCAGCCCGTCATCGCCCAGTTCTTGGAGAAGCTGTTGACGAAGATAACCCGGTCGTCCGGCTCGATCAGCGCATGCAGCGACGGGTTGGTGCCGCCGGCATCGGTGAAACGGCCATAGACCTCGTCCGCAATGATCCACAGCCCATGGCGCCGGGCAAACTGCAGAAAACCGGCCAGATCTGCCTGGGATGCCGTCCAGCCGCTGGGATTCGACGGGGTGTTGAGAAACAGCGCGCGTGTTGCCGGAGTGACCGCCGCCTCCAGATCGGCAAGGTCCAGCCGCCAGCCATTGGGTGAGAACTGCTGCGCCACCGGCACGGCACGCGCACCCGCAACGCCGACGGCTGCGGCGAAATTCGGCCAGGCCGGTGTGGGCACCAGGATCTCTTGACCCGGCGCCGCGACGATGCGGATGGCGATCTGGATCGCCTGCATCCCCGACCCGGTCACGAAGAAGCGGCCGGGATCGAAGGCCGCCCCGAAAAGGCCGCCAAACAGGCGGTCGCTGTAGCGCGCCAGCGCGACGCGCAGCTCGGGGATGCCGGGCTGCGGCATGTAGAAGGTCTCGCCCGCCGCGAGCGAGGCAACCGCGGCATCGGCAATCAGCCGCGGCGTGACCTGATCGCCCTCGCCCACCCAGAGCGGAATGATCCCGCTCCGGCCAAAACCATGCTTCATGACCTCGGCAATACCGCTGGAGGGCGCAAGCCGCGATTGCGGACTGATGAGGGAAAGCCAGTCGGGCGAAGTCATGGTCTGCCTGTCCCTGCGGTTCGCATGCCGTGGTGGTGGATCACTGATGATCGTAGGGGTTGCCCCTGGTCACGAAGGGCAGGATGCGGATCGCACCACCGGCATCTCCGACATAGCCGCGCACCCCGGCATAGGGAATGCCATTTTCGTCGAGCATCTTCTGTGCTTCCTCCTCAAGTCCCTGCGGAACATAGAGAAAAAAGATCCGCGTGCCATAATCCGGCAGGGGATCCCCAGCCTCGGACGCGGCCTTCCACAGCGGGATCTTGGCGGGATCAAGCGCCACTTCCACATCGCCGATCTCGCGGGTCTTGCCGGCGCTGTCGATGACGACGATATCGGGGAAATATTCGCCTGCCGGCGTTGGAACGCTGCGGCGGCGGGCCGGCGCATTGGTCAGGGTGGTGTAGTCCGCGGGCCAGGTGGTCTGGCCGGGAAAGGGGAAGCGGTTGGCCGCGATATAGGCCACGACGGCATCGTGTTCGGGAAGGGACATGGAACTCTCCTGTTTCGGGGTCAGCGGATGGACCATTCCGGACCGCGCGGGGTCTCGACCCATTCCGGCCAGTGATAGCCGACGGGGGCCTCGAAATCGGCGGGCAGCAGCGGGGCGATCCATTTGCTGCCGCCGATCCCGCCGCCGGTACGTTCACGAAATTCGGCCTGCGCGCGCTCCAGGATCGCGGGAACGGTCATCAGATCGATGATTGTCGTCGAGATCACCTCGGCCGCCTTGGACCACATCGGGTCGATGCAGGCGGGATCGCCATTCATGGCGTGGCGCAGCCATTCGCCATAGCGCTTTCCCGAAGGATCGGGCTTCAGCGTCGGCCGCGCCACATAAAGCCGCACGGTTGGCGCATGCCAGGTGTAGTCGACATAGTCGTCGGCGGCATAGTTCAGTTGCCAGGGCGGCAGTTGCGCCCGGAAGGCGGCCTCGGCTTCCGCCGGCGGCGTCAGACGCTCCATCGCATCGAGAAAGGGGTTCTGCATGGCATCGAAACCCTGCGCCCGCTGCCCTTCACGCGCGAATTCCCGGGCTGCTTCCGACCATTGCGGCGCGCCGAGCTTCTCGAAGTTGCGGAAGGTCGCTTCGGCCATGGCGTGATTGGGCAGGCCAGGCCGGGTCTTGGTGATCCAGTCCGCCCGCATGGTGCAATGCGTCATCGCTGCGATATGTGCGGCGTTCCGGTCCAGCACCTCGAACACCGTCGCGCACATCTCAAGGTTGGGCGCCCGCATCGAATACTGGATCTGGGAATAGGCGGGTGCCAGATTGTCGGCCGCAGCCTGGCCGGCGACGGGGATGAACTCGTTGAGCGTCCAGGTGCCGGTATGCGGCAGCATGGATTCCTTCATCATCTTGGAATTGGTGTACATCAGGCACACCGCGTCGATTGCCCCCGGCGCCCGTGCGCTGGCATGGGCATGGGCCACCGTGCCGCCATGCACCGAATCCTGCCAGGTCTCGGGCGTGTCGCATTCGAACGTGTAGATCCGGCTCCAGTAGGGGGCGCTGGTGGTGTCCCAGAACACGCCATTCGTCAGCGCGTTGAAGGAATGCGGATGAAAGCTGATCGCGGCATCCAGCCCGTCGTAATAACCATGCGCCGCATGGACCGGCTTGGCGCCACACATCTTTTCCGCAGGCTCACCGAAATAGACCAGCGTTCCGCCGATGCCATGCGCCTCCATCGCGCGCTTGGCCGCCAGGAACCCCGCGAACGATCCCATCCCCAGCGCCGAATGCGGGTCGGTATGGCCGGCGGCGTGCTTGCTGGTCCCCGGGCGTGGCGCGCGGCGCGGTTCGGCAACCTGTGACTGGCCCGGAACCGCGTCATATTCGGCATAGCCCGCGATCACCGGGCCGGAGCCGTTGCTCCACCGCGCCCGGAACGCAGTTGGCATCCCCGCCGAGCCGCGCTCGACTTCGAAGCCCTCGGCCTCCAGCCGTGCGGCATACCAGGCGGCCGAGCGATATTCGCGCCAGGCCGGTTCGTGAAACGACCAGATGGTCTGATGGTCCAGCGAAAAGGCCGCATTTTCCTGCGCAAGCCAATCCAGCGCACTGCGCTGCGCCGGCGAGAATTCGTCACGGTTCATCTTGGTTTGCCGCCGGCCCGTCGATCGGGGCCGGTCCCTCTTGGTTTCCGGCCCAGAGGCTAATCCGCCACAGCAGGCGGATCAAGACAAAAATAGAGTGGACTATAAATTATTGCGGACGGCTGGAAACGACTCCAAGAAGGACCAGACGCAGATGCGGTAGCGCGGCCTCTCGCATGGTTTCGAGCGTCATGGCGGGGGACGTTACCAGTCGCGTCAGGGCGGCATCGCCGATTCCGATCAACACATCACACAGGACCGACAGATCCACCTCGGGCCGGATGCTTCCGCGCAGCTGATAGGTACGCAGCATCGACATGTATTGCCGGCGGATCACCAGGTTCAGCCGCCGCCCCGTGCGATGCGCGATACCGTTCCCTTCGGTAAACCGGGCTGCCATGACCACCCGCCAGGATTCGCGAGTAAGATGTCTAACAGCCTGATTTGCAAGAAGCTTTTCGAATTCAATGATCCCTTCGACCGGATCGAGCGGCAACCTGTCAAGAAACCGCTGACGTTCGGGAACGGCGGCGCTGATATGGCGAAGCGCGATTTCCATCAGAAGATTCGGCTTGTTCTTGAAGTAGTTGTAGACGGTCGCCGAGGCGACCGAGGCCAGTTCTGCAATATCCTCGATCTTGGTCTCTTCGTAGCCGTGGTCGCGGAACAGCGTATCCGCCGCATCCAGAACCTGCTCGGAACGCCGCACCTTCTGCTTCTTCCTCAAGCCGCCGGCCATATGGTCCTCCTGCATGCATCCGCCAGACCGGATCGATCAGATTCTGGCGGCGATCTGGGTTTGAGTATAAATTTAGAGTTGACACTAAAATGCATCGTGGCAACTATTGCATCGCAACGGGAAACCTTCAAGCGGCGCCCGACGTTAAAGTTGACTCCAGCCAGATCAGGACGACCAAGTGCTTCAGCTCATCGAAAATCCCCCGACCTGGCCGAACGGTGCTCGCTGCGCGGTCTGCTTCGCCTATGACATGGACGCCGAAAGCCTGCTGCACCTGTACTATCCCGAAGATTCCATGCGCAGGATCACCCTGTCTTCCGCCCTCCGCTATGGCCCGCGCATCGCCATGCCGCGCATCATGCGGATCTGGAAGCATTTCGACATTCGCCAGACAGTCTATGTTCCGGGCTGGTGTGTTGAGACCTATCCCGATGTCGTCCGCATGCTGGCCGACGAGGGCCACGAGATCGGCCACCACGGCTGGCTGCACGAGCGGGTGAATGCCCTGACCCCCGAGGGCGAGGCCGATGTGCTGCGGCGGGGCATCGACGCAATCACGGCGCTGACTGGACAGCGGCCTGTCGGCTACCGCTGCCCGTCAGGGGCATTTTCGCCGCAGACGCTGGATCTGCTGATTGCGGAGGGCTTTCGCTACGATGCCTCGCTGGCCGGCGATGACGTGCCCTACATGATCGAAAGTTCCGGGGGCCGGATGATCGAACTGCCCTCGGATCACGCGCTGGATGATTGGCCGCAATATGTCAACATGCGGGATTTCAACCATATGTTGCCGATCCAGCCACCCGACGTTGCCATGCGGGTGTTCCGGTCCGAATTCGATGCCGCCTGGGAAGGTGGTGGCATCTGGTCGTCGGTCTGGCACCCCTTCGTTTCAGGCCGCCCTGCGCGGGCTGCCGCGACGGTCGAACTGATCGAATACATGCAGGATCGCGGCGGTGTCTGGTTTGCCACCATGGCCGAGATCGCCGCGCATATCGACGGCCTCGTCTCGCGGGGCGAATGGGTGCCGCGCAGCGAGCGACTGCCCTTCTGGAGCGAGCCGGTTCCGCAGATTGCACGACCGATCCGCTGACCCCAATCACGCGACCAAGACCCAACGAGACCAAGAACCAACAGGAGTTGACATGTTCCGTCACATCACCGCTACGGCAACCGCCGCGGTTGCGCTGCTTGCCGCCCTGCCCGCCCTTGCCCAGGAGCTTCCCGCAAGGATCGCCGAGGCCGGGGGCCTGAATGTCGGGATCGAACGCGACCACCCGCCGATGGAGTTCATCGACCCCGTCACCGGAGAGTTGGTCGGCTTCGATGTCGATCTGATCACCGCCGTCGCGGCGGAACTGGGCACGGAACTGAAATTCGTCCATTCGCGCTTTGAGGGATTGATCCCGAACCTGCAGTCGAACCGCATCGATCTGGTCATCAGCGGCATGTACGACACCCCGGTCCGGCGCGAAAACAGCATCGACTTCATCGACTATCTGTCGGCCGGTGCCGTCTTCTACACGCTGGACGCCAATGCCGACATTCAGGAGCCGCTGGATATCTGCGGCCGCGTCGTCAGCGCCAACCGCGGCACCTCCTATCCCGAGACTGTGACCAAGTGGAGCGACGAGAACTGCATTCCCGCCGGGCTTGACCCGATCGCGGTGATTACCGATACCGATATGGCGACCGAGTTCCTTTATCTGAAGACCGGGCGTGCCGATGCCTCGCTGCAGGGCACCGAAGCGATTCCGACGGTCCTGGCCAGCGAGGAAGGCCCGTTCCGCACGATCGGCGGCCCCTTCACGAATGTCATGGTCGGCATCGGTTTCCGCGCCGATGACAGCGAAACCCGCGATGCGGTGTTTGCAGCGCTTCAGAAGGTGTTCGAGAAAGGCGTATATGCCGAACTGATCGGCAAGTGGGGGCTTGAGGCCAGCGCGCTTGCCGCGCCCACGATCAACCAGGGCGAGGCGCCGTAAGGCGCCCGGGGGTCGCAGGGGACGCGGAATGGCACCGAACAGCACCGCCGCGATAGATATCGCAGAATTGAAACATGCCAGGCCACGGCATTTCGGCCGCTGGTTCAGCGCAGCACTTCTGGCGTCCTGCCTCCTCTACATCGTCTGGGCCTTTGCCACCGGCAATATCGACTGGTCCACTGTCGGGGCCTATCTGTTTCACCCGCGCATTCTGTGGGGTGTGGTCATGACCATCCTGATCTCGGTCGTCTCAATGGCGATCGGGGTCGTGATCGGAACGCTGGTCGCGCTTGGCCGGTCGTCGCGCAACCCGGTGATCCTGTCCAGCGCCGCCTTCTACACCTGGCTTTTCCGCGGCGCGCCGATCCTGCTGCAACTGCTGATCTGGTACAATCTGGCCCTGATCTTTCCGGTCATCGGCATTCTGGGGATATGGCACGTCAATACCGTCATGGTCATGACGCCGGTGGTCGCGGCGATCATCGCCTTCAGCCTGCATGAGGGCGCCTATACCTCCGAGGTCATCCGCTCGGGCCTCCTGTCGGTCGATGCCGGCCAGCACGAGGCCGCAAAGTCGATTGGCATGAGCTATGGCATGACCTTCCGCCGCATCGTCGGCCCGCAGGCGTTGCGCGTCGTGGTTCCGCCACTGGGCAACGAATTCATCGGCCTGCTCAAGATGAGCGCGCTGGCCAGCGTGATCGGCTTTCTTGAACTGACCGGAACGGTGCAGGACATCTATTATGTGAACGCCAAGATCATGGAGATGCTTTTCGTTGCCACCGCCTGGTATCTTGTCGTGGTTTCGATCTTCTCTGCCGGGCAATACTGGCTGGAAAAGCGCCTGGGCCGCGGCTTTGTCTATGGAGGCAAGCACGGATGACCGCGCCCATCGTACATGCTCGCAAGGTCGGCAAGAACTTCGGCGGCTACCAGGCGCTGATCGATGTGGATATCGATGTCCATCCGGGCGAGGTCGTCTGCATCATCGGGCCGTCCGGTTCGGGCAAGACCACCTTTCTGCGCTGCATCAACCAGCTAGAGACCATCGATTCCGGTGCGCTTTGGGTGAATGGCGAACTGGCCGGCTTTCGTGTCGTCAACGATGTCGTCCATCGCCTGCCCGCCCATGAGATTGCACGCCAGCGCCGCGTCACCGGCATGGTGTTCCAGCGCTTCAATCTCTTTCCGCACAAGAGCGCGCTGGAAAATGTGACCGAGGGGCCTATCCATGTGCTGCGCCAGAAGCGCAGCGAGGCCCTGGCCGAGGCGGAGGCGCTTCTGGATCGGGTCGGGCTGAGCGCCAAGAAGCATTCCTATCCCGCCGCCCTGTCGGGTGGCCAGCAGCAGCGGGTGGCCATCGCCCGGGCGCTTGCGATGAAGCCGCAGCTCATGCTGTTCGACGAGCCAACCTCGGCGCTGGACGCAGAGCTGGTGGGCGAGGTCCTGTCGGTCATGCGCGATGTTGCCGCAACCGGCATGACCATGGTCGTCGTCACGCATGAGCTGAACTTCGCCCGCGAGGTTGCCGACAAGATCGTCTTCATGTCCGAGGGGCGGGTGGTCGAAAGCGGCTCGCCGGCACAGATCTTCGGCAGCCCCACCGAAGAGCGCACCCGCGGCTTCCTGTCGGCGGTGCTGGCGCCCAACACCAACACGCCCTGAGGCCGTTTCATGGATGCAATCATCAATCCACAGCGGCTGATGGCCGATCTGCACGAGCTGGCAGAGTTTGGCCGCCACCTGACCGGCGTGCATCGCCCGACCTTCACGCCGCAGGATATGGCCGCACGGCGCTGGCTGGTCGCGCGCATGACGGCTGCGGGTCTTGCGGCTGAACTCGACGGGATCGGCAATATCCTGGGCCGCAGCCCGGCGTCCGGGCCGCGGCTGCTTGTCGGATCGCACTCCGACAGCCAGAACCATGCCGGATGGCTCGATGGTGCGATGGGGGTGATCTTCGGGCTGGAGATCGCCCGCAGCTTTCTTGAGAAAGGCCTGCCCGGCGCGGTGGATTGCGTGGTCTGGTCCGACGAGGAAGCCCATTTCGCCAGTTTCCTCGGCAGCCGCTCGGCAGTGGGGCAACTGGACGAGAGCGAAATCGCTGAGGCACGCGATGCGACCACCGGCCTTCCGCTGATCACCGCCCTGGAACGGGCGGGCCTTGCCGAATTGCCGCGCCAACGGCTGCCGGTGGGCGATTACATCGGCTATCTCGAGGCGCATATCGAACAGGGTGCGACACTGGAAGACAACGGCCTTGCGCTGGGTATCGTCACCGGAATCGTGGGAATCTACCAGTACCGGATCACGCTGCACGGCGAACGCAATCATGCCGGCACCACCAGCATGGCGCGGCGGCGCGACGCCTCGCGCGCGCTGATTGCCCTTGCCGCGCGGATCGATGCCCATCTCAGCGCCCATGCCGCCAGCGATACGGTCTGGACCATCGGCAGCATCCGGGTCGAGCCGGGTCAGGTGAGCATCATTCCCGATCTGGCCGAAATGCACCTGCAGTTGCGCGATGTCGATCCTGCGGTTCTGGATCGCCTCGATGCCGATATCCGTCGCATCACCGTCGAGGCCGGCCCCACCTGCAGGGCCACACTGGAGATGACGGCACGGACCGAGCCCAGCATCATGGCGGAACCCCTACGCAATGCGCTTGCCACGGCGGCCGGGCGGCTTGCCCCCGGTGGCTGGACCATGATGCCCAGCGGTGCGGGGCACGATGCCCAGATCCTTGCCGGGGTCATGCCCGCGGGAATGCTGTTCGTGCCAAGCATCGGCGGAATCAGCCATCACTGGACCGAGGATACCGCCGAAACCGACATCATCCTGGGCTGCGAAACCCTGGCGGAAGCCTGTCGCAGCCTGCTTGATCCCAATCGCTGAAGGATGGGCCACGCGATGACCTCGCTTGCACATGAGCTTGCCGCCTGCCTGGCTGCGAATGGCGTCGAGGTCGTCTTCGGCATTCCTGGCGTCCATACGATCGAGCTTTATCGCGGGCTGGACGGCAGCGGGCTGCGCCACATCACGCCCCGGCATGAACAGGGCGCGGGCTTCATGGCCGATGCCTATGCCCGCGTCAGCGGCAAGCCGGGGGTCTGCTATCTGATCACCGGGCCGGGCCTGACCAATGCGGTGACAGCCATCGCGCAGGCCTATTCCGATTCGATCCCGATGCTGGTCATCTCCACCGTCGGCCGGATGGGGGATATCGGTTCTGGACGCGGCCATCTGCATGAGCTGCCCGATCAGGGTCAGTTGATGGCGCAGGTGACGGCCTTCAGCCGCACGATCCTGACGCCCTGTGATCTGCACGCAGCTCTGGCCGAGGCGTTCTCGCTGTTTGCCGGGGCAAGACCGCGCCCGGTGCATATCGAGATCCCGGTCGATCTGCTGCTGCGCGACACCGGCCGGCCCGGCCCGCTGCGGCCGTTCACCCTGCCCGCGCGCCCGGCTGCGCCGCCCTGGGCCATCGCGCGGGCGGCGGATCTCTGTGCCGTCGCGGCCCGGCCCGTCATCGTTGCCGGCGGGGGGGCATTGCGGGCCGGCGATGCGATCCGCGGCCTTGCCGAAAGGCTGGATGCGCCGGTGCTGATGACCGCCAATGCACGGGGCCTGCTTGCACCGGACCATCCGCTGGGCCTGTCGGTCGCCGCCTGTCTGCCGCCGGTGACGGATTTGCTTGCAGCCGCGGATCTGATCCTTGCCATCGGAACCGAGCTTGGCCCTACCGATTTCGACCGCAGCCTTGACGGGCCGGATGCGCCGAAAGCGCCGGTGATCCGCATCGACATCGATCCGTTGCAAGGCCAGCGCGGCCTGGCGCCGGCCCTCCTGCTGCTGGCCGACGCCGAAAGCGCCGCGGGCGATCTGCTTCAGGCGCTGCCCGCGGCGCCCAGATCCGGCGCGGCGGCCCGGCGGGTGGCGCAGATCCGCGGCAGGGTTTCGGATGCATTGACCCCGGTGCAGCGGGCGGGATGCGCCCTGCTCGACCAGCTTGCCAGACATGCCCCGGACGGCATTTTCATCGGCGATTCCGCCCAGCCGGTCTATGCCGGCCTGACCGTTTTCGCGCCGCCGCGCACCGGGGCCTTTTTCAGTTCAGCCACCGGGTATGGCACGCTGGGATACGGGTTGCCGGCCGCGATCGGGGCATGGATCGCAGCCCCCGACCGGCCAGTCTTCTGCCTGATCGGCGACGGCGGGCTGCAGTTTTCCCTGCCCGAAATGGGCAGCGCGACCGAGATCGGCGCCGCAATCACCATGATCCTGTGGAACAACCACGGCTATGGCGAGATTCGCAATGTCATGGTGGGTGCCGGGATCGCGCCGCTGGGGGTCGATATCCACAGCCCCGATTTTGCCGCTTTGGCGAAGGGCTATGGCTGGCAGCACATTCGCATCAGCGATCTTGCCGATCTGGACAGATGCCTGGCCGAGACAGGCCCCCTGCCCCGCGTGATCGAGATCGACGAGATGGGGATGATCAGCGCGACCCTGTCCTGATCATCGGTGGACGGGGGTATTCCCCCGTCCCGGTGGTTTCATCGCCTATTCGGACAGGATTTCCATGTATTCGTCATAGGCCTTCTGGGCGTCGATGCCGCGCGAGGCGGAGCGGTCGACATAGACTTGCCGGGTCTCTTCCAGCTTTACCTCGATCTTCGCCAGTGCCTCGGGGGTAAAGTCGAAAACCTCGATCCCCAGCGCTTTCAGGTCACTCTGCGTATCCAGGACAAATTGGTCAGCCCATTTTGCCAGATCCTGCTCGACCTTCAGGCCGCAGTCCAGAAACGCCGTCTTGTGCGCGTCTGGCACCGTCGTCCAGACGTCGGAATCGATCGACCAGATCCCGGCTGCAGTGCCGAAATTGCCGTTCGCGCTGATCGATTTGATCACCTCCTCCAGCTTGTACGCCTTGACGCTGGTCGTCGACAGCATGGTTCCGTCGATGGTGCCTTGCTGCAATGCAAGATACAGATCGCCGGTTGCCATCTCCAGGCCGCTGGCACCAAGGGTGTTCAGCGTCATCAGCAGCGGCCCGCCACCGGAGCTGACCTTCTTGCCGCTGATGGCCTCGACGCTGTCGAAGGGCGCGCCGACCGACAGCATCTGATAGGCGGGGAAGATGTTGATCATCAGCGGAACGATGCGGTTCTTCGCATATTCGCGGGCAATTTCGGTGTCGGATTCCAATACCTTGCGCGTGGCGGCGGTGATTTCGACCGTGCTGCTGCCCAGGCCCGGCAGCATGGTGATCCCGGTCAGCGGCAACTTGTCGGACTGCGCGCTGACCACGATGTAGGAGATCTGCGCGATTCCGGTATTCACGGCATTCAGCGATTCGAAGAAGCTGGCCAGCTTGCCGCTGTCGAAATAGTCGAACTCCACCTCGCCATTGGTCGCGGTCTTCACGCAGTCCAGAAATGGCACGCCGCCCTGGACGGACCCCCAATGCGATGGTGGCAGGTTGGTGGTGACGATGAACCGTTCGGCCTGTGCGGCCGATGCCAGAAGGCTGGTGCCGAACAGCAGTGCAAGTGCGGTCAATCCGAATTTTCTCATGGATGATCTCCTCCCAGATCTGTTTTCGTCCGTTCCCTCGGTAACGGCCGAACCGATGCAGGCGACTGTCACGGGAAACCGAATCGTGCCTGATCCGTCAGGTCCGCAACCTGCCGGACGGCTGGCCATGCTGTCAAGTAAATGGTTTGACCATTTGTGAGCGGTCGAATTTGCCCTGCAGGAAGCGATTGCAAATCACACGAAAATATGGTACGACCATTTCACAAATCGGGTAACTCACCCAGATCGGCTGGGCCTGCCGGGCAAAATGTGCGGCACAGACCCGCGCTGGCAGTACTTCGGAGGAGACGCGCTTGCGGCTGAAAGACAAGACCGCCCTGATCACCGGCGCCGGGGCCGGCATCGGATACGCCTGTGCAGAACTGTTCTGCGAAGAGGGCGCCAGGGTCGTGATCGCCGAACTCGATATTGAAACCGGCGCCGCCGCCGCGGCGCGGCTGTGCGAACGCGGGTTCGATTGTCGCTTCGTGCAAACCGACGTCTCGTCGCCCGACTCGGTCAAGGCAGCGGTCGACGCGATCATGCAGGCCCATGGCCGAATAGATGTCCTCTACAACAATGCCGGCGGCTCATCGCTGCAGGACGGCCGCGTGACCGAGACGCCCTTCGAGGAATTCTGGAAGAAGTTGCAGATCGACCTGCACGGGGTCTGGGCGGGTTGCCACTATGCAATTCCGCATATGATCGCCAATGGCGGCGGCGCGGTGATCAACGCAACCTCGGTGCTGGCGATCATGGGAACCGAGGGGCGGGATGCCTATACCGCGGCAAAAGGCGGCATTATCTCGCTGACCCGGTCGATGGCCGTTGAGTATGCCCGCCATGGCATCCGGGTGAATGCCGTCGCCCCCGGCGTGACCACGACCGAACGGGTCCGCAAGCGGCTGGAGCAAGCGAACCCCGGCGCATCTAAAACCGCGCAGCGCAGCCTTCTGGGCACGGTCGAGCCGCGCGAGATCGGCTATGCGGTGCTGTTCCTCGCCTCTGACGAAGCACGAAAGATCACCGGGCAGACCCTGATCGTCGACAGCGGCCTGACCATCTCGTGACGCTTCAACCGCCGCCCCGGGGAATAGCGATGTCTGCGACCACCCTTCATTCCGAAAGCAGCGGAGCCGGCGCGCCGGCGCTGCTGTTCGTTCACGGCTTTTGCTGCGACAGCCGCGACTGGGAACCGATTACCGCCCGCCTGGCCCACCGCTATCGCTGCGCCTCGATCGACTTGCCGAACCATGGCCGCTCGGTTGGTGGCGATCCAACGATGGCCGCCGCTGCGCATGCCGTGAACGAGGCGAAACGGCGCCTGCGGGCTGACCATGTCGTGCTGATCGGCCACAGCCTGGCCACCAAGATCATCCGTGAGGCCTATTGCCAGGATGCCGAGGGCGTCGCCGGGCTGATCCTGATCGATGGCAGCCTTTACGTCAGCGACCGCGACACCATGCTGGCCAATGCGCGGGCGGCAGTGGCCGGTGGCATGGCACCTTTCCTTACGGCGCTGTTCGGGCGCATGTTCGACGAAGGAACCCCCCGGGAGCTGAAGGAGTTCCTGATCGGCCGGGCACTCGAGCGCGATCTCGACCTGGCGCGGGCGCTGTTTCTCGATTCGGTCGACTGGGACACCCGCAGTGCCCGGCAGACCATCGCGTCGCTGCGCGTGCCGGCCATGGTGATCCAGGCCACGACCTTTGATTCACAGTTCCGCTGGCGTCCGCTGCAACCGGGGGAATCGACCGGGTTGATCGACGCCATGCGTGGCCATCTGGCGGATTTCGAGGCGGTCGTGATCCCCGGCTCGGGCCATTTCGTGATGGCCGACCAGCCGGATCTGGCCGCTGCGGCCATCGACAGGTTCGCGGCCCATGCGCTTGCCGTGGCACAGGCGCGCCACCGCTGAGCGGGCTCCCTGCGATGCGGCACCGCAGGAAGCGGTTGACGCTCAACTCAGGTCAACGACGGCCCGCCCCCTGACCGTTACCGTTCCGTCGCCAAGCGCCACCGTCAGATCGAGAATGGCCTCGCCATTTTCCACCGTCTCGACACGTCCGCGGCAAACCGGCTCGGCCAGCACCGGTGTTACAGCGGCAAAACGCGCCGAGAAGCTTTTCAGCCGTTCCTGCGGGAACAGGTTATCCAGATAGCGGCCCAGATAGGCCATCGACAGCATGCCATGCGCGATGACATCGGGTCGGCCGCGGGCATGCGCGGCATCAAGGTCGATATGCACCGGCTGGTGATCGCCCGAGGCGCCGGCAAACAGCGCCAGCGACCGCCGCGTGATCGGGCCGATGGCCAGCGGCGGCAATTCCGCGCCGGCCTTCAGATCGAGAAGGTTCATTTTCCTGCCTCCGGATGCAGCACCGCAATCGAGCAATAGGCCTCAGCCACCAGATCGTTGCCGCGCAGAACGTCCGTCCGCTTCACGACAAACTCCAGCGTGCCGGCCTTCTTCACATAGACATCCACGATCCGCCGGGCCAGCAGCAAGCTGTCGCCCGCGAAAACCATCTTGTGGTAGACCATCGACTGTTCACCGTGCAGCGTGCTGGTGATGTCGATGCCCACCGCCGACATCCAGGACAGCGGCTCTGGAATGTCCAGTTCCACCGCATTGCCCAGAAAGGACGGCGGCGCCGGCAGGTCGGGATAGCCCTGCGCGCGGGCCGCCGCGACATCGGTATAGACGGGATTGGTCTCGCCGATTGCCTTGGCATATAACCTCAGCCTGCCCCGTTCCACCTCAACAGGGATCGGTTCCAGCGCCAGTGCCAGCGCCATGTCACGGTCTACATACATCGTCCCCGCCCTCCTCAGCCCGGGATGCCAAGGCAATCGTAGATTGCATTGTAATACTCGCCGTTCAGCTGGCCCCTGCCCGTCTGGCAGCGGTTCATCGCATAGCCGATGGCAATCCGGCGCTCGCCATCAGCCAGGGCCAGTGAACCGCCGGTGCCATACCAATAGCAGGTCCGGCTTCCCGGTCGGATGAACGGCAGCGGGCCACGTTCCTTCTGCCCGACGGGTGCCAGCGCATAGCCGATGCCCCACCGGATCGGTTTCATGTAATAGGCATCGATCCCGCTCGCCTGTTCGCGAAAAACCTGGTCGATGGTGCCCGGCTGCAGCAGGCGTATCCCTTCGGACGTGCCGCCATTGGCCAATGTGGCGATGATCCGCCCCAGGCCCCGTGCATTGGCATGGCCGCTGCTGCCGGCAAAGTCGGTGCGCCGCCATTCGGCAGAATTGAACACGGTCTGTTCATCGCCCAGCGTGCCCGAGAACGATCCCTCCCGCGTGCGCCTGGCGATGACCTCCTCATCCGTCGGCGCGGCGGCGGCGGCGCCGGCGACTGCGGGGGCGGATTTGGGCGCATCCGACGCCGGATAGACGGTGGCCACCCGGTCGAACTGGTCGTCCGTGAGGCCGAGATAGAAGTCGGCGTCCAGCGGGACGGCAATCTCATCGGCGATGAACGTGCGCAGCGGCCGGCCGGTGACGCGCCGCACCAGTTCCGCCATCAGATGGCCGAAGGTACTGGCATGATAGGAACCGCGGGTTCCCGGCTCCCACCACGGGGCCTGTGCCGCCAGACGTGCGGTCGAAGTGGCGGTATCTGCCGCTTCGGCGAAAGAAAACGGAGGCAGCCAGGCAGGCAGGCCAGCGGTATGGCTCATGACATGCCGGACGAGCACGCCCGCCTTGCCGTTTTGCGCAAATTCCGGCCAGTACCGCGCGACCGGTGCATCAAGGTCGATCAACCCACGGTCGGCCAGCATCAGAACGGCAAGGCTGGTCACGGGCTTGGAGCCGGAAAACACATTGACGATCGTATGTTCGTCCCAGACCCGCGTCCGTTCGCGATCGCGCCAGCCACCCCACAGGTCGACAACCGTCTCGCCGTCGATGCTCAGGAAAAGACTGGCGCCGATCTCCCGGCCCTGGGTGACATTCCGCGCCAGCAGATCCTGCAGGGCATCAAAGCGCGGATCGCAGTATCCTTCAATCTTCATCATTGATTTCATTTCCTTTTGCACGATGCGCCGCTCAGATATCACCGGCGTCGCGCAGCAGCGCGATCTTGTCGGGCCCATAGCCCAGGACCTCGCGCAGCACCTCGTCGGTATGGGCGCCCAGCCTGGGACCCAACGTGCCGATCTGCGCCTCGAACCCGGAAAACCGGCCGGCCGGCGAAGCCAGCATGACCTTGCCGCAATCCTCGTCCTCGACCTCGACGATCGAGCCGCGTGCTTGGATATGCGGATCCTGCACGATATCCTCGACCGAATAGACCGGGCCGCAGGCAATGCCCGCATCGGCGCAGATCTGCAGCAGGTCACGGAAGTCGTGGCTCTGCGTCCAGGCAGCCACTTTGCCCTCGATCAGGTCGCGGTGCCGGATGCGGAGGGGGTTGCTGTCATAGGCCAGAAGGGAATCGTCCCCCATCAGCCGTACCAGCCGCCGCCACAGCGCCTCGGTCGAGGCGGGGATCGACACATATCGCCCGTCCCGCGTGGGAAACAGGCCGTTCGGGCAGATCAGCGGGTTGGAATTGCCGATCCGCGACATCACGCTGCGGTCTTCGCCATAGGCGGGGATCTGATCCTCGATCAGCCGCAGGAAGGTTTCGTAAAGACCAAGATCGATCAGTTGCGGCTGTTGCGTCCGGTCGCGCTGGCGCAGCGCCAGCAGGATGGCGAAGGCCCCGTAAAGGCCGGTCACGCCATCGCCCAGCATCGGATAGCCCGACTGGGCCGGCTCTTCCCCGGCAAAGCCCGTACGATGGGTCAGGCCGGCAAAGGCCTCGGCCACGCGGGCAAAGCCCGGGCGGTTGGCATAGGGACCGGTCCGGCCGTAGGCGCTGACATGCAGCATCACCAGCCGGGGATTGACCTTGACCAGATCGTCAAAGTCGATCCCCCATTTCGTCAGTGTTTCCGGCCGGTTGTTCAGCGTGACCACGTCGCAGTTCGCCACAAGCTGCCGAAAGACCTCACGCCCCTGCGGCCGGCGCAAATTCAGCGTCACGCTCTTGCGGTCCCGGGCGATGACCTTCCACAGCAGGGAAACATCGTCATGAAACGGTGGATAGCGGCGCATGGTGTCGCCACCGTCGGGTTGCTCGATCTTGATCACTTCAGCGCCGTATTCGGCCAGAAGCGTGACCGACGTCGGTGCCGCCAGCAACGAGGCGGCATCCAGAATGCGCACGCCGGCCAGCGGCCCGTCAGGGGCCGTCATCCCTGCCCCCGCATCCTGCCGGCACCGTTGCGGCAGCGTGGTTCCGTTGCATCGGTTTCCATCGGTTTCTCCCAAATTTGCACGGTCAACCGCGCGCCGCCGCTGTTGGCCCAGCAGGCCGCCGGTTCATTTGCGGTCCAGGAATTCGCGCATGTCCTCTGCATAGCGCCCGCCCTGAATTTCAATCTGCGATGCGGCGCGTTCGATGCGCGAAAGATCCTCGGTCGAGAGGTCAAGCGCGTCGGCACCAAGGTTTTCCTGCAACCGGCCAAGCTTGCGGGTACCTGGGATCGGCACGATCCAGGGGCTTTGCGCCAGCAGCCAGGCCAGCGCCACCTGTGCCGGCGTCGCGCCCTTTTCGGTGGCGATCCCGTCGAGCACATCAACCAGCGCACGGTTCGCCCTGCGAGCTTCGACGGTGAACCGCGGCTTGCTGGCGCGGTTGTCGGTCGCGTCGAAGGGCGTCGTCTCGTCGATCTTTCCTGTGAGGAAGCCTTTTCCGAGGGGGCTGTAGGGGACGAAGCCGATGCCGAGGCTTTGGAG
>JACSRN010000057.1 GCA_014879735.1 Paracoccaceae bacterium | reverse complement strand
TCGGCCCGAGAACTGACCGTCAATCTCTCAACTGCGAAAAAAAATGCCGCCTCCGGTGGCGGTGAACAGCCGCCTCGTGCTTCCAAGGTAGTCAACTTCCAGTTCTTGATGGCTCATCATGCCAGCAGTGAAGCCGCCTTGGACTAGTAGGACCTTCCTACCCTTGGGAATGAGGATGCAATGCTTACGGGCATGGTAATCAGCTTCCTCCCTTTGTCCTTCACGCCAAAGGCGACCGACGCGACCGTAATCGCTGCTGGTTTCGCACGCGAGGACTTCCTGCAACGTGATCGCGAAGCCGGAGCGAGGCGCGTCACTGGCGGTACGAGCTGCCGAGCTTTGGTCGTCTCCACCAAACTGGCCAACAGGTACCAACACGCCAATGATCGCGCAGATGGGCCAGAACAGCGACGGGTTTTTCGACGCAGAGGCCTCGGTAGCGCCAACGGCCTTTGACGCGAGCGATTTGGTGCTCACCATGGTTCCTCTCAACTTGCCAGATTTCCTGCATCTAGGAGCGTATTTGCAATTAGTTGCAATTAGCTTCCTAGTTTATGTCCATTTCTGATTAAGCCGCACTAAATCGCAGGGCCAACGCCTCCTACAGCTATGGCTGAGGGCGAGCATGGACGATTTGCGGAAACGGTTTGGACGACTGGTGACGGCTCACCGCAGGCGTCATGGCTACACTCAGGAACAACTGGCGGAACGCGCAGGTGTCAGCGTAGATACAATCTCCAAGATCGAAGTCGGCGCGACGGGAGCGCGGTTTCCGATGATCGAGCGGATTGCCTCTGCGCTTCAGGTCGATCCTGCCGAGCTATTCAGCCCAGAGGTTCCTTCCGGGGCGCTGAAGCGGGCGAAGCTGAACGAGATTACGATCTCGCTGGCGGTGCTGCCGGAAAAGGACTTGCAGTGGGTCGGAGACCTGCTCGACGTCGCGCTGCGAAGGCAGCAGTAGCGGCTGGAACTGACAGCCCGTTCAGCCCGGCCACTTCACCGTCGCGATCTTAAGCGACAACAGCATCGGCTCCCAACCCTTCCAGATGTCATCTGGCTGCCACCACGGCACGGGATGCGCAGCAAGATACTTGCGGAATTTCGTACGGCGCTCCTTCTTCAATAGCGCAAGCGCGTCCTTCAATCCCCGTACCTTCACGCTGTCACAGAACATGGTCCAGAGCCCGTCATCCACGTCTGACGGCGCGGCAGGCATGTTCTCCGTGAGTTGCATATCGGCAAAGGGGTTCGACAGGCTGGGAAGCTCGTGGAGCTTGATCGCGACATTCACCAGCCGCCTCTCGATACGCACGACAGACTGCCCGTCCCACCCCTGTTTCTTGCTCAACCGTTTGGTCTTGCGGTTGTAGATCAGCGTCTGGTTCCCCTTGGTCTTCCCGAAGGCGACGTTCTGCAAGACACCGTTCAGGGTCCACCTCATGGTGGTGCTCGGGGATTTCGGCAGGAATTGGAACCCGTCCATTCGTACGCCGGGAAGGTCCACCGTCACGTCGATCCGGGAAACATGACCGTGCTTTGCCACGTACTCCCACCCGCCATCCATGATGGTCATCATCACCGAGTGAAGCTCGCCCATGCCCTGCGGGCCGAGATCGACGGGCACGAACTCCAGCCGGATGCTCTCGACCTGCTGGCTCTTGGCATCGTATCTCGCTTGAAGCAGCGGCCATCTCTTATGATCGACTACCGAGGGCAGCTTGATCCGCTTGCCGAGGTTGAACCCCTTACCCTTCGGGGCGTTCGTCCACACCTCGGGATCATCGACGCTCTGGAAAAGCCCCATATAGATGTCGTGTGCATCCTGCTTGCTCTCGGGCTTCAGAACTATGCTGATCTTGTCGATGAAGGGGGATTTCGGGAGGGTTTCGATGCGGCTCAAGCTGATTCTACCTTCGACGTTCCTGCTCGCCATGGCAGCGCTGCCGGCGGCGGCACAGGATTACCTCGCCTTCCGGTCGCCCTCGGGCAATATCGTCTGTGCGATCTGGACCGGCGAATGGGCGGGCGTGCGCTGCGACATGACCGAGTTGACGCCGAGCTACCGCAGGCGACCGGCCGATTGCGATCTGGAATGGGGCAGCTCCTTCGAGGTCGATGCCCGGGGTCCGGGCTATCTGGCCTGCGTGGGCGACAGCGTCTTCGATCCCGGCGCCTTCGTGCTGGGCTATGGCAAGTCGGTCAGCCTCGGCGCCCTGACCTGCACCTCGAAAAAATCCGGGATGACCTGCACCAATGGCCAGGGTCACGGCTTTTCCATCGCCAAGGCAAAGCAGCGCGTGTTCTGAGCCCCCCGCGGGGCGTGCGGCGGGGGGCGTGCGGTTCGCCCGCCCCGGGGAAACTTTCGCGGAACGCGCCCCGCGGGGCCGCGCGGCGGGACCGTCTGTGAAAGCAGGGCGTTTTGCCCGGCGCCACCGCCTGGGGGCTTTCGCCCGGCGTCACCATCTGGGGGCTTTCGCCCCAGCATCCACCGTCTTGGGGGCTTCCGCCCCCGGCCCATTCGGGCCTCCCCCGAGGGTATTTTGGTCAAGAGGAAGGGGTTGGTCCGCGGCGGGCTGGCGCGAATTTGATCAATTCGCTAGAAGGGGCGAGGAGGACCCGAGATGACCGACATCCTGACGAACCGCCCGTCGCCCGCGGATCTGCGCGAGATGGACCGTCGCCATGCCCTGCATCCCTGGACCAATTTCGGCTCTTTCGAGCGCGAGGGCGCGCTGGTGATCTCGCGCGGTCAGGGTTGCGATCTCTGGGATGCGGAGGGGCGGCAGTATCTTGACGCGGTGGGCGGGCTCTGGTGCACCAACATCGGGCTTGGCCGCCGCGAGATGGCACAGGCCATCGCGGAACAGGCCGAACGCCTGGCCTTCTCCTCGACCTTTGTCGACATGACGAACGATCCTTCGGCGCGGCTGTCGGCAAAGCTGGCGGAAATCGCGCCGGGCGACCTGAACCGGGTGCATTTCACCACCGGCGGTTCGACCGCGGTCGATACTGCGGTGCGGATGGTGGGTTATGTGCAGCATGCGCTGGGCCGGCCCGGGAAGACCGGGATCGTGGCCCGCGACCATTCCTATCACGGCTCGACCTATCTGTCGCAATCGGTGGGCAAGCGACCGGGCGACCGGGTGGAGGAGTTTCGCTACAAGGAGGACGGCATCTGGCATCTGACCTGCCCCGATCCCTGGCGCCGGCCCGAGGGCATGACCGAGGCCGGGTTCTGCGATGCGCTGGTGGCAGAGTTCGAGGCGCTGATCGAGCGGGTGGGCGCCGATCGGATCGGCGGTTTCATCGCCGAGCCGATCCAGGCCTCGGGCGGGGTGATCGTGCCGCCCGAAACCTATCTGGCGCGGATGGTGGCGGTCTGCCGGCGGCACGATATCCTGTTCGTCGCCGACGAGGTGGTGACGGGTTTCGGCCGGCTGGGGCACTGGTTCGCTGCAGAAGCCTGCTTCGGTGCGATGCCCGACATCATCTGCACCGCCAAGGGCCTGACCTCGGGCTATGTGCCCCTGGGGGCGGTGATCTTTTCCGACCGGATCTGGCAGGCAATGGCGGCGGGCGGGCATCGCTGGTTCACCTCCGGTCTTACCTATTCCGGCCATCCGGTCGCCGCGGCGGCCGCGCTGAAAAACATCGAGATCATCGAGCGCGAGGACCTTCTGGCGCAGGCGGCACGGGTGGGACGGTATTTCCAGGACCGGCTGGCCGGACTGGCCGATCTGCCGCTGGTCGGGCAGGTGCGCGGGCAGGGGTTGATGCTCTGCGTCGAGAACGTTGGCGACAAGGCGACGCGGGCACCGCTGCCTGACGAGGCGGGGGAATCGAAGCGCATCTCGGATGCCTGCGAGGCGATGGGCCTGCTTGTCCGACCGATCGGTCATCTGAACGTGATGTCGCCGCCGCTTGTCATCACCGAAGCCCAGGTCGACCGGGTTGCCGAGGTGCTGGACCGCGCCATCCGGCAGGTGACGGACGACCTCGTGCGGGAAGGCTATCGCATCGGCTGATGCGGTCCGATCAACGGGGCCAGGCGTGAGGACCGCGGCCCTGCACTTGCCTCGGGCGGGGAATGCCGGGGCTGGCGCAGATCGCGGGACCCGGGGGCAGGGGAACTGCCGGGCCAGATGGGCGGGTTCCGACATTCGCTTGCTTTGCGGTGGTGCTGGCGCTGCCGCGGTATCGGGTGCCGCGCGGGCCGGCCTGGCCATCGCCGCGGCTGCGGCGATGCGGGGCGGGCTTGCCCGGTGCCTTGCCTTTGGCGCCCGGGTTCGCGGTGATCCGGCCTGCTTCCTGCCGATGGCTGCCAATCGGCCTTCGCCCGCCCTGGTCGGCCGCCCAGGCAGGCCTGCCGCCTGCGGCGGCCAGGCCGATCCGCCGCAGCGCGGAGTTTTCGAAAACTCCGCGGCGGAGCCTTTTGAAGGCTCCGGTCCGGTTTCTTTGAAGAAACCGGCATGCGCGGCCGCTGTTGGGGGTCTTGACAGATTCGCCGCATCATGGCCCCTTGCACCACCCGGATCCGCGCGTCTCCGGCCCGCTTGGCAATGACGTGGCGACTGACAGACCCGAGGCACTCATGGCACTCGAAGATGCAAAGACGCAGGTCGACACTGCGTTCACCCGGCAAGGTTTGCGGGGCTATTCCTTTGAAAATGCGTTTGGCGGCGCAACCAGCTTCCTGCGCCGGACCTATAGCAAGGATCTGGCCGGCGTCGACCTGGCCATCACCGGTGTGCCCTTCGACCAGGCGGTGACGCATCGCGCCGGCACCCGTTTCGGTCCCCGCGCCATCCGCGAGGCCAGTGCACTGCAGCCCTATGATCCACCCTATGGCTGGCCGACCAATCCGCTGGAAGACCTGTCGGTCATCGATTACGGCGACCTGGCCTTCGACTATGCCAGGATCGCGGATTTCCCCGACCGGCTGACCGCCCATATTCGCACCATCCTTGCCGCAGGGGCGGGCACGGTGACGCTGGGGGGCGACCATTACATCACCTATCCCATCCTGCGCGCCTATGCCGAGAAGTTCGGGCCGTTGTCGGTGATCCATTTCGACGCCCATTCCGACCTCTGGCCCGATGACGACCTGACCCGCATCGACCATGGCACGATGATGTACAAGGCGGTGAAGACCGGGATCGTCGATCCCGCGACCTCGGTTCAGATCGGCATCCGCACCACCACCGAGGATTACCTCGGCTTTCGCGTTCTCGACGCCCGCGAGGTGCATGAGCGCGGCATCGCGCATGTCGTCGCGGTGGCCAAGGATGTGGTGGGCGACCGGCCCTGCTATCTGACCTTTGACATCGACTGTCTCGACCCTTCGGTGGCGCCAGGCACCGGCACTCCGGTCTGGGGCGGGCTGCACAGCTGGCAGGCGGCCGCGGCGCTGCGCGACCTGGCCGGGATCAATCTGGTCGGCGGCGATATCGTCGAGGTTTCACCGCCCTATGACACCACCGGCGCCACCGCCATTGCCGGCGCCCATGTGGCCTATGACCTGATCTGCCTTTATCACTGGGCGCGGACGCAGCGCTGATTGTGGCAGGCTGCCCGGCCCGGGCCGGGCCGCGGCGATGGGGGGATCATGGCAGGACAGGCAAGAGGGGACGACTGGCAACTGGTGCTGATCGCCTGGGGCGAGAAATACGGCAGCGCCGATGTGAATGCACTGGTGCGCGAGGTTCATGCCCAGGGCCGCGGCCCGGCGCGCACGGTGCTGATCACCGACCGGCCGCGCCCGGGGCTTGACGCCGGAATCGAGACCAGGCCGCATCCCCAAGCGTTTCTGCTGCCCTGGATGAAGCGGTCAGGCTGCCAGGCCAAGCTTGGCATGTTTGCCGAGGGCGTGCTGCCCACGGATCTGCCGGCGATCTTTCTCGACCTTGATACGCTGATTCTGGGCGATGTCGCGCAATTGCTGGGCGCCGTCGCCGATGATGCCCAGATCGCCATCCTGCAAAGCGCGATCCTGCCCTTCGGCGCGGTGGCGCGGCGGCTTTACCGGCTGACCGGGGGCCGGCGCTATGCCAGGGGAAATTCCTCGGTCGTGGTCTTCCATCCCGCCCGGTGCGGTTTCATCGCCGCGCGCTTTCTCGATCTCGTGGCGCAGCATCCGAATGGCGGTTTCCGCCCGCTGATCGCCGACGAGCGGTTCATCAGCTGGGTCGCGCAGCCGCGGATGCGCGCGGTGCCGCGCCGGCTGGCCGTGAAGCTGCCGACCGAGACGATGTTCCCGCGGCTGTGGTTCGGCCGGCTCTACGGTGCGCTGCCCTGGGTCCGGGCGCGGCGGGGGCGGCTGGTGGCGGTGACGCTGCCGGGCGATGCGGTGAAGGCCGAGGTGCTGCGTGACCTGCCCGAGGGGGCCATCGTCACTGACCGCAAGGGGCGGCGGATGGAGTGGTCCGACCGCTATCTCGGCCCGCTCCGGGCGCGGCTGATCAAGGCGCTGGCGGCGACCGATCCGGCTGCAAAGGGCTGAGGTTTCAGCCGTTGCCGCGGCCGGCGAACAGGCCGGCATCCTCGGCCGCGCGACGCAGCGCGTTGGATTTGTTGACGGTTTCCTGATACTCTGCCTCGGGGTCGCTGTCATAGACCACGCCGCCGCCGGCCTGGATATAGAGCGTCTCGTCCTTCAGCACCGCGGTGCGCAATGCGATGCAGAAATCCATCTCGCCATTGGCGGCAAAATAGCCGACACCGCCGCCATAGACGCCGCGCTTCTCCGGCTCCAGCTCGTCGATGATCTCCATCGCCCGCACCTTGGGCGCGCCCGAGACGGTGCCGGCCGGCAGCCCCGCCAGCAGCGCCGACAGCGCGTCCTCGCCCTCGCGGATCTCGCCCACCACATTCGAGACGATGTGCATGACGTGGCTGTAGCGCTCGATGGTGAATTTCTCGGTCGGGCGCACGGTGCCGATCTTTGCCACCCGGCCCACGTCGTTGCGCCCGAGGTCGAGCAGCATCAGATGTTCCGCCAGTTCCTTGCGGTCCGACAGCAGGTCGGCCTCCAGTGCGCGGTCCTCCTCGGGCGTGGCGCCGCGCTTGCGGGTGCCGGCAACGGGGCGCACCGTCACCTCGCCATCGCGCAGCCGCACGAGGATCTCGGGGCTGGCGCCAATGACCTGAAAGCCGCCGAAGTTGAAGAAGAACATGAAGGGCGAGGGGTTGGTGCGCCGCAGGCTGCGGTAGAAGGCAAACGGCGGCAGCGGGAAATCCATCGCCCAGCGCTGCGACGGCACGACCTGGAAGATGTCGCCGGCGCGGATATAGTCCTTGGCCTGTTCGACCGCGGCCTTGTAGCCGTCATGGCTGAAGTTCGACCGTGGAGTGCCGACGCTGAGCGACGGCCCGAGATCGCGCGGAACGGCCGGCGCGCGGTCGAGGTCGCGCAGCGCATCCATCACCCGTTCTGCCGCCTGGGCATAGGCCGCCCGCGCGGAAAGGCCCGATCCGGCCCAGGCCGGCGCGACCAGCGTGACATCGCCCTTCACCCCGTCAAGGACGGCGATGACCGAGGGCCGCATCAGCAGCGCATCGGGCAGGCCAATGGGATCGGGGTTCACCGCCGGCAGCCGCTCGACGAGCCGGATCATGTCATAGCCGAGATAGCCGAACAGCCCAGCCGAGGCGGCGGGCAGCCCCTCGGGCATCTCGATCCGGCATTCGCCGATCAGTGCCCGCAGCGTATCGAGCGGATGGCCTGCCAGCGGGCGGAAGGCGGCCCGGTCGAACCGGGCGTCGCGGTTGATTTCCGAAACCGTGCCGTTGCAGCGCCAGATCAGATCGGGTTTCAGGCCCACGATGGAATAACGGCCGCGAACCTCTCCCCCCGTCACCGATTCCAGCACGAAGGTATCGGCCCTTGCCTCGCCCAGTTTCAGCATCAGGCTGACCGGCGTGTCGAGGTCGGCGGCGATCCGTGCCCAGACGATCTGGTTCCGGCCCTCGTTCCAGGCTTTCTCGAAGACGTCGAAGGCAGGCTGCAGCATCACTGCACGCTGGCGTTGACGGCATTGATCGCCGACTGGTCAAGGGCGATGCCGGCGCCCGCGGTCACGGCGGCGGCGAAGGCCGCGAAGGCATCCTCGGCAAAGGCCTGTTCGAACTGACCGGCAATGGCGGCCTTCATCGCATCTGCGCCCTCGCCGGATTGTGCCGCCGGCGCAACCGCGTCAAGCCGGACCAGCGCCACGAAATCCCCCTCTTCGAAGATCCGGATCTCGCCTTCCTTCATCGCGAAGATCTCGCTCAGCAGCCCGTCGGGTGCGGCCCTGACCGTGCCGTCACGGCCGATCTCGGCCGTGCGGTCGACGATGCCCAGCGTGCCCAGCGCCGCGCCGCCCTCGGCTGCGGCCTTGAAGGTCTGTGCCTGCGCGGCAAGCGCCCGAGCCAGCGCATCGGCGCGCCAGGCCTCTGCCACGGCCTCGCGCACCTCGTCGAGCGGGATCGGCGCGGAGGCGACGGTTTCGACATATTCCATCGTGACGACCCCGCCGTCGTCGAGGATGATCGCCTCGGCGAAATCGCCCTCCTTCAGCTTGTCCGCCGCCTCGCGGAAAGCCTGGTAGCCGGCGATCTTTTCGTCGCCCTGCCGGCCGGGAACGTGGTCCAGCGTGCCAAGCTCCATCCCCTCGTCGCGGGCCAGCTCTTCAAGCGTAGCGCCACCGGCGAGCAGGTCGTCGATCCCCTCGATCTTGGCCGCAATCGCGCGCTTTGCCGCATCGACCTGCATTTCCGCGGCAAGGTCGGCGCGCGCATCCTCGAAACTGATGTTCTGCCCGTCGAGCGCGGCATTGACCCGGAACAGCGCGGGGCCCAGATCGGATTCGGCCGCGACCACCTCGCCTTCCTCGGCGGCAAAGACCGCGGCGCCGGCGGCGCCCAGATCCTGTTCCGACAGGTCGCCCAGATCGATCGCATCCAGCGTCAGCCCGCGGGCCGCCACCAGATCCTCGAACCGGGCGCCCGCCGCGGCCTCGGCCATCGCGGCATCGCGGGCGGCGGCATCGGGATAGACCAGCCGCTCGACCAGCCGCCGTTCGGGCACCACGAATTCGTCGATCCGCTCGTCATAGAGCTTGCGCAGCGTCGCCTCGTCCACCGGCTGATCCTTGGCGATCGCGTCGGGCAGCAGCGCGGCATAGCGCAGGCGGGTGGCTTCGGGCCGGGTGAAATCGGCGATATGGCCGTCATACCAGGCTTTCAACTCGTCGTCGGTCGGTCCGGGCAGGGTCTCGGCCAGATCGGCCTCGGACAGGCGGATCAGCGAGAAGCCGCGCCGTTCGGCCGCCCAGGCGTAAAGCGCATCGGTGGTTGCGGCGGGGGCGATGAAACCGCCGGTCACGGCGCCCTGCAACAGGGAGCGTGCCGCGTCGCCGCGCAGCGATTCCTCATATTCCTCCTCGGTCCAGCCGTTGCGGTCCAGCACCATGGTATAGGCCTGCCGGTCGAAGGCGCCCGCCGTGCCCTGGAATGCCGCCTGCTTGCGGATCTCGGCGGCCACCGTCTCGTCGCCGACCGAAAGGCCGATTTTTTGCGCCTCGTTGTCCAGCGCGGCCGCCGTCACCACCGAGGACAGCGCCTGATTGAACAGCCCGAAGGCCTGCGCCGTGGCGGCGTCGACCTGCAGGCCCAGTTGCTGCGAGATGGTCGCCATCTGCTGCTGGATCGCGCGGCCATAGCTCTTGGCCGGGATGTCGACATCGCCCACCGAACCGATGTTGACGATGGTGCCGCCGGTGAAGCTCTGCACGCCAAAGCCACCAAGGCCCAGGACCAGCAGGCCGGTCACAATCCAGCCGGCCGTCCGCTCGCCGCGCTTCGGCTTCTTCACGTCGTCGTCGCTGTCTTTCGCCATGGTCGAAGGCCCCGGGGTCGCTTTGGTCTGGGACTGTCTAGAGGGAAGGGGGGCGCGGGGCAAGGGCGCCCCGCCGCCGCCGTCCGCTCAGGGCCGGAAGGCGGCCAGACGGTGGAACAGTTCGGCAATCCCGGCCACATCGACATTGGCAAAGGCGATGCGGATCTGCCGCCGCCCGGCCGCGCTGCCTTCGGGCTGGAACATCGTGCCCGGCAGCATCAGGATGGCGCAATCGTCGACCAGCCGCTTGCAAAGCGCGTCCGAAGCCATGTCGAACGGATGCTCGACATAGGCGAAATAGGCGCCGCAGCCGAGCAGCCGCCAGCCCTCCAGTGCCGCAAAGCCATCGGTCATGGCGCGGCGGCGGGCGAGGATCTCGTCACGCTCGCCCGCCAGCCACTGGCGCAGGTTCCGCATCCCCCAGAGCGCGCCGATCTGGCCAAGCTGGCCGGGGCAGATCGCCACGGTATCGAGGAATTTCTCCACCTCGGCCAGTCGCGCCGCGGCCGCGACGATGGCGCCCACCCGGTGGCCGGTCAGCCGGTAGGCCTTGGAGAAGCTGTAAAGCTGGATGACGGTTTCGTCCCAGTCGGGGGCTGCGAACAGGTCGTGCGGCCGCCCGCCGGGGCCGCCGGAATGCCGGCTGTCGAAGTCGCGATAGGTTTCGTCGATCACCAGCGCCAGGCCGCGCGCCCGGGCAAGATCGCGGAAGGCGGCGACGGTTTCGGCGGGATATTCCACGCCGCCGGGATTGTTGGGGGTCACAAGGACGATGGCCCGGGTGGCCGGCCCGATCAGTGCCGCGGCGGCCTCGGCCGAAGGGATCAGCCCATCGCCACAGTCAAGCGGCACCGTCGTGATGCCCTGCATGTCAAGCCACATCTTGTGGTTGAAATACCAGGGTGTCGGCAGGATCACCTCATCGCCCGCGCCGGCCAGCGTTGCAAGGATTGCGCAGAACGCCTGATTGCAGCCCTGGGTGATCGCGACCTGCGCCGGCGCGATGGTGCCGCCATAGGCGGCCGAGAACTGCAGCGCGATCTCTTCGCGCAGGGCGGGCAGGCCAAGGACCGGGCCGTAGAGATGCGCCTGCGGATCGTTCAGCGCGGCATCGGCGAGCGCCTCGCGCAGCGCCAGCGGCGGGCTGTCGACAGGTGCGGCCTGGCTGACGTTGATCAGCGGGCGGTCGACGGCAAAGCTCTTGCCTTCGACCCAGCGCCGGGCCTCCATCACCGGGGGCGGCTCGGTCGCGGCAAAGGCGGGGTTCAGGGGCAGGGACATCGGGTCCTCCGTCTGCTTGGGCCGGCTGGCGGCTCTCTGGCATCAGCTGATGACGGGACAACGGCGACGGGCGGCCGCGGCCATCGCGCCGCCGGCCCGCCTGTCTGTCAGCCCGCCTGTCTGTCAGTCCGTACCGCGGAACGGCTGGACATATTGCAGCGCCATGTCCCAGGGGAAGAAGATCCAGGTGTCCTGGCTGACCTCGGTCACATAGGTATCGACCTGCGGCTTGCCGTGGGGCTTGGCGTAGACGGTGGCGAAATGCGCCTTGGGGTAAAGCCGTCGGACAAGATCCAGCGTCTTTCCGGAATCGACCAGATCGTCGACGACCAGGATGCCCGAGCCATCGCCCATCAGCTCGGCCTGCGGCGATTTCACCACCCGCGCCTCGGTCTGCGACTGATGGCTGTAGGAGCGGACGCTGATCGTGTCGATCACCCGGACGTCCAGTTCGCGGCTGACGATCATTGCCGGCACCAGCCCGCCGCGGGTGATGGCCACCACCGCACGCCAACTGCCGTTTTCGCCCGGCCCCTTGCCGTCCATCCGCCAGGCCAGCGCGCGGGCGTCGCGGTGGATCTGGTCCCAGCTGACGTGAAATCCCTTCTCGTGCGGCAGGCGGTCGGCGGCCATGGCGATCCTCTCAGGTGGCGGCGATCTTCAGCCCGAGGAGGGCGAGCATCCCCCCGAAGGCGCGGTCGACAAGCGTTTTCAGGCCGATATAGCCTGTGCGGGTGGGCTCAAAGGAAAATACGCGGGCAACAAGGGTGTTCCAGACCGTCTCGTTCAGGAAGACCACGGCCAGAAGCGCGCCATAGACCCAGATCGGCGTGCCCTGCGGCACAGTGCCGACGAAGATGGCGGAAAACAGCACGGCGGGCTTGGGATTGGCAAGCTGGGTGGTCAGGCCAAGGCGGAATGCCGACAGCCGGCTGCGCGGCGGACGCGCCGCAGCGCCAGCGGACAGGTCGAGCGGCGTCCGCGCCTCCCGCCACATCCGGACAGCCATCCAGATCAGATACAGCCCGCCCGCGATCTTGAGCGACCACAGCAGGCGCGGCGCCGCCTCGAACACCAGATTCAGCCCAAACAGTGCCGCCAGCGCCCAGACCACGCCGCCCGCACCGATGCCACAGGCAAGAAAGAATCCGGTCCGCAGCCCCTCGGTCACGCCGGTCCGCGCGGCCATCAGCACCGCCGGGCCGGGGCTGATCGCTGCCATCAGATGCAGGAACGCCACCGCAAGGAAAGCGGCCAGCGTCATTCACCGCCGTCCTTGCGGCCGGTGACGATGGCGATGTCGGGCGCGTCGATCGCCTTCATGCCGACGGCGTGGTAGCCGCAGTCGACATGCAGGTTCTCGCCCGTGGTGCCCGAGCCGAGGTCGGACAACAGGAACAGCGCCGCCTTGCCGACCTCGTCCTGCGTCACGTTGCGGCGCAACGGCGAGTTCAACTCGTTCCACTTCAGGATATAGCGGAAATCGCCGATGCCGCTGGCGGCCAGGGTCTTGATCGGCCCGGCGCTGATCGCATTCACCCGGATGCCGTCGCGCCCGAAATCCTCGGCCAGGTATTTGACCGAAGCCTCCAGCGCGGCCTTGCACAGGCCCATCACGTTGTAATGCGGCATCACCTTTTCGGCGCCGTAATAGGTCAGCGTCAGCATGCTGCCGCCCGGACCCATCAGCGCGCCCGCCCGCCGCGCAATGGCGGTGAAGGAATAGACCGAGATGTCCATCGACATCAGGAAGTTCGCGCGGCTGGTGTCGACATAGCGGCCGCGCAGTTCGTTCTTGTCGGAGAAGCCGATGGCATGGACCACGAAATCCAGCCCGCCCCAGGTTTCACCCAGGGCTTCGAACAAGGCATCCATGCTTGTGTCGCTTGCGACGTCGCATTCGTAAAGGAGTGGCTTGCCAAGGCTTGCCGCCAATGGCTCCACCCGCTTTCGCAGCGCGTCGCCCTGGTAGCTGAAGGCCAGTTCCGCCCCCTGCGCCGCGACGGCCTGGGCAATCCCCCAGGCGATCGACCTGTCATTGGCCAGCCCCATGATCAGGCCGCGCTTTCCCGCCATCAGTCCGGTTGACATTCCCCGCCCCTCGCACACCCTTAGGCTCGTTCAGCGACGTGTAGGCGGATTGCGGGCGTGCCGCAAGGGCAGGGGATGCGTCCGCAGCGGAGGAAGACGATGGAACGAACGCCGGAGAGGTCGGGAATATTCGCGGGAAGCGATCCGTTCCGCATCGCGCAGGGCTGGCTGGCCGAGGCGGAAAAGACCGAGCCGAACGACCCGAATGCCATCGCGCTGGCCTCGGTCGATGCGGCCGGCATGCCCAATGCCCGCATGGTCCTGCTCAAGGAGATCGAGACCTCGGGGCCGGGCGGCGGCGCCTTCGTCTTCTACACCAATTACGACAGCGCCAAGGGCCAGGAGATTGCCGCCACCGGCAAGGCGGCCTTTGTCATGCACTGGAAGACGCTGCGCCGGCAGATTCGCGTCCGAGGCCTGGTCGGGCGCGAAGAGGGGCCGCAGGCGGATGCCTATTACGACAGCCGCAGCCTGAAGTCGCGGCTTGGCGCCTGGGCAAGCCGACAGTCCCAGCCGCTGGCCTCGCGCGAGGCGCTGCTGGCCGAGGTGGCGAAGGTCACGCTGCGCGAGGGGCCGATTCCCCGGCGCCCGCCGTTCTGGGGCGGATTTCGCATCTTTCCGCTGGAAATCGAATTCTGGGCGGATGGCGCGTTCCGGCTGCACGACCGCTTTCGCTGGACGCGCGACGAACTCGCCTCCCACTGGTCGATCATGCGGCTCAATCCCTGATTACGGTTGAGCAGTAAACTATTCTTCACCCCGCTGACGATTTCCTCTTGAACCCGGACCCCGGAAAGCCCCATCAACGGGCAGGGCTTAATCTGGGGAGATAGTCCTTGTTATGACGGAAGAAGAGAAGGCCGTGCAGGTATTGCAAGGCCGGGTGAAGTGGTTCGATCCGGCCAAGGGCTTCGGATTCATCGTCAGCGAGAGCACTATCGCCGACATTCTCCTGCATGCGAACGTCCTTCGCAATTTCGGGCAAAGTTCGGTTGCCGATGGCGCGGGTATCACCGTCCGGATTCAGACCACACCGCGCGGCGTGCAGGCTGTCGAAGTCTTGAAGATCGAGCCGCCCGAAGGCGTGTCTGTCCCGCTGGGCGACGATGCCGGCGGCCTTTCCATGGATGCGCTGCTTGACCTGCCGATGGAGCCCGCAAGGGTGAAATGGTTCGACAAGAGCAAGGGTTTCGGCTTTGCCAATGTCTTCGGCCGTCCGGAGGATGTGTTCATCCATGTGGAGGTGCTGCGGGTTTCGGGTCTCGCCGATCTTGTCTCGGGCGAGGCAGTGGCGCTGCGGATCGTCGAGGGGAGGCGCGGTCGCATGGCCGTGCAGGTGCTGAGTTGGGAAAGCGCGCTGAAGGACAAGGTCTGACCGTGCCGGCCGGCCCGGTCTTGCGGGCGGCCTCGGCCGCTCTTGTCGTTCTTCTGGAAGCGGGCCGTGCCACTGCCGCACCCGGGACCTGCTCGCCCGCGCGGGTTGACCTGCGCTGGCCCGGTGGCGGCCAGAGCTTTGCCGTCGAGGTGGCCGATACCCCGGCGGAACGCGCCCTGGGGCTGATGCATCGCGAAAGCCTGCCACCCGACCAGGGCATGCTTTTCGTCTACGAGACGCCGCGGCGGGCGCAGTTCTGGATGGAAAATACCCTTGTTCCGCTGGACATGATCTTTCTCGATGCGCAGGGGCGGGTGACGTCGGTACATCCCGACGCCGTGCCGCTGGACCGCACCGCGATCGACGGCGGCGAAGGCGTGCAGTTCGTGCTGGAGATCAACGCCGGCCTGGCCGCACGGCTTGGCATCGCGCCGGGCGCCGAACTGCGCCACCCCGCGCTTGGCCCCGGCGCGCTCTGGCCCTGCGGCTGAGTGCACACGCACCGCGGCCGGCGCAGATGCCGCAGGCCCAGATGCGGCAGGCCCCCCCCGCTGCGACCGGCGCGGATGCTGCGGGGCCTCCGCGCCGTAGCACGCGCGGATGGCTGCGGGAACAGCTTTCCCTTCGCGCCGATCCGCGCTATGGGGCGGGTGTCGGGGCGTAGCGCAGTCTGGTAGCGCGACGGTTTTGGGTACCGTAGGTCGGAAGTTCGAATCTTCTCGCCCCGACCATCCTGTGGCGGATTTTGCGGCCGCGCGTTTTGCCATTCGTTTTGCAGAATCGTTCATGGCCTCTTGCCGACAAGTGGCTGGCTTTCGGCATGGCCATCCGACATCCCTTGCGAGCCTGCCCTTGCCGCGATTGTCCTTGCGCGGTCGTCGCCGGGCGGGTTTCGCCGGCGCGGGCGGGCGCATGCGGGCTGGGGTCCTGTGCGCGGCCAGCCGGATCTCCGCCCCGGGTTCGCGGCCATGGCCGATCCGCCGCCTGCATCCAATATCGGCGACACCGGCCGGCGGCGCCGGCGGGGGGGACCGGAACTTGCCCTGCCAGGCGCCGGCAGGCCCGGTTCCGCTGGCGCGGTTCTTGCCACCGCGGCCCGCGCGGCCCATATCATCGCGATGACATGAGGCGCGCGATGACCTTCCGGTTCGACAATTCCTGGGCCCGTACCCTGCCGGGCAGCTTTCTGGCGCTGCAGCCGGATGTGCCGGCCGCGCCGCGGCTGGTGGCGCTGAACACCGTGCTGGCGGCGGAACTCGGGCTGGATCCCGCGGTGCTGGAGGCCGAGGCGGCAGCGTGGTTTTCCGGCGCAGAACTGCCGGCAGGGGCGGAATCCATCGCCCTGGCCTATGCGGGCCACCAGTTCGGCGGGTTTTCCCCGGTCCTGGGCGATGGCCGGGCGCATCTTCTGGGCGAATTTCTCGATGCGGGGGGCCGGCGCTGGGATTTGCAGCTGAAAGGCTCTGGCCGGACGCCGTTTTCGCGCGGCGGCGACGGCAAGGCGGTGCTGGGGCCGATGTTGCGGGAATATCTGGTGTCCGAGGCGATGGCCGCGCTGGGACTCGCCACGACGCGGGCGCTGGCCGTGACCGCGACGGGCGAGACCGTGCTGCGCGACGGCCGGCGGCAGCCCGGCGCGGTGCTGGCGCGGGTGGCGGCCAGCCATATCCGGGTGGGCAGCTTCCAGTTCCATGCCGCCCGGGGCGAGCAGGACAGGGTGCGGGCGCTGGCCGATTACGCCATGGCCCGGCATGATCCCGCTCTGGCCGCTGGCGACTACCTCGGCTTTTTCGATGCGGTGATCGGCCGGCAGGCCCGGCTGATCGCGCAATGGATGGGGGTGGGCTTCATCCATGGCGTGATGAACACCGACAACATGGCGATCTCTGGCGAGACCATCGACTATGGCCCCTGTGCCTTCATGGAGGGCTATGCGCCGGGCACGGTATTTTCCTCGATCGATCATCAGGGGCGCTATGCCTATGCCAACCAGCCGCTGATCCTTGCCTGGAACCTTGCCCGGCTGGCCGAAGCGCTGCTGCCGCTGTTTGCGGCGGAGGAGGCAGCGGCGGTGGCCGCGGCGAATCTGCGGCTGGCAGGGATCGCCGGCATCTACCGCGCGGAATGGCTTGCCGTGATGCGGCGCAAGCTGGGGCTTTCGGGCGAGGAGGACGGCGATGGCGCGCTGGCCGACGATCTTCTGGCCGCGATGGCCGGGGCGGACTGGACGCTGACCTTTCATCGCCTGTCCGAGGCATCATCGGGCGATTTGTCCCGGCTGCAGCCGCTGTTTGCCGATTTCACGGCAATGGCGGCCTGGTTGCCGCGCTGGCGCGCGCGTGGCCCCGACCCCGTGGCGATGCGGCGGGAAAATCCTGCCGTCATCCCGCGCAACCACCGCGTCGAGGCGGCGCTGGAGGCCGCCAACTCGGGCGACATGGCGCCTTTCGAGGCACTGCTCGCCGCCGTCCGCGCACCCTTTGTCGCGGCGCCGGATTTCATGCTGCCGGCGCCGACCGGATTCGGGCGCTATGTCACCTATTGCGGGACGTGATAGGCTTTCGGTGATGAACCCGCGTTCCGACATCCACGACCGGCTGGCCGCCTCGCTGCGCGAGGCGCGGCGCGCGCGCGGGCTGTCGCTTGATGCGGTGGCCAAGCTGTCGGGAGTGTCGCGCAGCATGGTCAGCCAGATCGAGCGCGGCGAGAGTTCGCCCACCGTGGCGACGCTGTGGAATCTGACCCAGGCGCTGCAGGTGGATTTCGCCGGCCTGCTGGAGGGGCGCGAACGGCCGGGAATCGAGGTCACGCGCGGCACGGCCGCCCCGGTGATCGACCGCAACGGCGTGAAGATCCGCATCCTGTCGCCGGCCGAGGCGGTGGGCGAGCACGAGGTCTATGATCTTGCCTTCACGGCCGGTGCGCGGCTGGCATCCGACCCCCACGGCCCGGGTTGCCGCGAGCATCTGACGGTGATCGAGGGCCGGCTGTCCGTGCGGTCGGGGGAGGAGGGCGAGAGCCTGGGCCCGGGCGATGTCGCGCGCTATCCGGCGGACCGGCGCCATGAGATCGCCGCCGAGGGCGGGCCGGCGCGCGCCATCCTGATCGTGCAGGACAGTTGAGGCCGGGGCGGGGCGCTGCCCCGCACCCCGGGATATTTCGGCAGAGAAGAAGCGGATGATTTCCGGTTTCACGGAACTATATCCGCTATCTTGACGGACGCCGGAACCTGGTACATGAATCCTGTAAAGCGGAGGGTTATCTGTCATGACGGAAAATCGGATATTTCTCGATCATCTGGCGGGCGTTCTCGACGGCATCCGGCACGAGGGGCTGTGGAAGGTCGAGCGGGAGATCGAGGGGGCGCAGGGCAGCTGGATCGCGGTGGGCGGGCGGCGGATGCTGAACCTCTGCGCCAACAACTATCTGGGTCTGGCCGATGATCCGCGGCTGATCGCCGCCGCGGAGCGGGCGATGGCCAGCCACGGCTATGGCATGGCCAGCGTGCGCTTCATCTGCGGCACGCAGGATATCCATCGCGCGCTGGAGCGGCGGCTGGCGGAATATCTGGGCCAGGAGGAGGCGATCCTGTTCGCCGCCTGTTTCGATGCCAATGGCGCGGTGTTCGAGCCGCTGCTGGGGCCGGAGGATGCGGTGGTCTCGGACAGCTTGAACCATGCCTCGATCATCGACGGCATACGGCTGTCGAAGGCGCGGCGCTATCGCTATGCCAATGGCGACTTGTCCGACCTGGAGGCGCAACTGCGCAAGGCGCGTGACGAGGGCGCCCGTTTCGTGCTGGTGGCGACGGATGGCGTCTTCTCGATGGATGGCAGCCTTGCGCCGCTGGCCGGGATCCGGGCGCTGGCCGACCGCTACGGCGCGCTGCTGATGGTGGATGACTGCCATGCCACGGGCTTTGTCGGGCCGCAGGGGCGCGGCACCCCGGCTCGGGCGGGGGTGCAGGCGGATATCCTGACCGGGACGCTGGGCAAGGCGCTTGGCGGTGCCCTGGGCGGCTATGTCGCGGCTTCGCGCCCGGTGATCGACCTGCTGCGCCAGCGCGCGCGGCCCTATCTGTTCTCGAATGCGCTGCCGCCGGCGGTGGTGGGGGCGGGCCTGGCCGCGCTGGAGATCGCCGAGGCGGCGGAGGATCTGCGGGCGGCGCTGGCCGAAAACGCCGGCTATTGGCGGGCGGGGCTGGAGCGGCTGGGCTTTCGGCTGCTGCCGGGGGAGCACCCGATCGTGCCGGTCATGCTGGGCGATGCGGTGCTGGCGCAGCGGATGGCGGCGGCGCTGGGCGAGCGTGGGGTCCATGTCGCGGGGTTCTTCTTTCCCGTCGTGCCCAGGGGCCAGGCCCGGATCCGGACGCAGATGAATGCGCGGCTGACGCGCGAGGATCTCGATTTTGCCCTGTCGGCCTTTGCCGATGCGGGCCGCGAGCTGGGGGTGATCTGAGATGCGCTGTCTGGTCAAGGCGAAGGACGAGCCGGGATTGTGGCTGGAGGAGCGGCCGATCCCGGAGATCGGACCGGAGGATGTGCTGATCCGGGTGCACAGGACCGGCATCTGCGGCACCGACGTGCATATCTGGAACTGGGACGACTGGGCGCGGCGAACCGTGCCCGTCGGGCTGGTGACGGGGCATGAATTCGCCGGCGAGATCGTCGAGATCGGGCGCGACGTCACCGGGCTGAGCCTGGGGCAAAGATGTTCGGGCGAGGGGCATCTGATCGGCAAGACCAGCCGGCAAAGCCGCTCGGGGCGGTTCCATCTTGATCCCGAGACCCGCGGCATCGGCGTGAACGAGCCGGGCGCCTTTGCCGAATACCTGCGGCTGCCGGCCTTCAACGTCGTGCCGTTGCCCGATGCGATTCCCGACGAGATCGGCGCGATCCTCGATCCGCTGGGCAATGCCGTCCACACCGCGCTGAGCTTCGATCTGATCGGCGAGGATGTGCTGATCACCGGCGCCGGGCCGATCGGGATCATGGCGGCGGCGGTGGCGCGGCATGTGGGCGCGCGCCATGTCGTCATCACCGATGTGAACGAGGACCGGCTGCGGCTGGCCGCCGAGGTCGCCGATTGCCTGCCGGTGAATGTTGCGCGCGAGGATCTGGCGGAGGTGAAGGCGCGGCTGCGGCTGGTGCAGGGCTTCGACGTCGGCCTGGAGATGTCTGGCAATGCCGCGGCCTTCGAGCAGATGGTCGAGGCCATGGTGATGGGCGGGCGCATCGCCATGCTGGGCATCCCGCCCGGGCGGACCGCCGTCGACTGGAGCCGCATCGTCTTCAAGGCGCTGACGATCAAGGGCGTCTACGGCCGCGAGATCTTTGAGACCTGGTACAAGATGATCGCCATGCTGGAGAACGGCCTCGATATCGGCCGGGTGATCACCCACCGCTTCCCTGCCGCCAGATTCGCCGAGGGATTCGCGGCGATGCGGGGGGGAAGTTCGGGCAAGGTGGTGCTGGACTGGGGTTGAGCGCACCGCGGCAGCGGCCTGCGCCATGCAGCCGCTGCAAGGCCGCCATGCGGCGGTGAAATCCCTTCGCACCTGCAACATGCACGGTTCGGTGGAAAGCCGCGCAAACGGGTGGTTCTCGCGGTGAATTTCAATCGCAACTCGGTGATTTCAAGCGCTTGGCCATTGCGGGCGCTGCGGCGGCGATCTATCGGATGCGCCGCGGGCCCGGATGCTGCGGTTGCAAGATCGCGTGCCGGTCCCGCGATGCAACCCACGGGAGGCGGCTTGCGCGGAGGGGCGACCCGAGGCCGGAGCAGACCGTAACAAGGCCGCAGGCCAGAGGCGCGACGTGAGCCCCCTGAAGACCCCCGCCGCAGTTCCGGCTCCTGCGCGGGAACGCGACATCCGGCTCGATTTCTTCCGGGGCGTGGCGATGATCGTCATCCTTGTCGCCCATATCACCGACAATCCCTGGACGCTGTGGATCCCCGGCCGGTTCGGATTCTCCGATTCGACCGAGATCTTCGTCTTCTGCTCGGGCATGGCCTCGGCCATCGCCTATGGCGCGATCTTTGCACGGGCGGGCTGGGCCATGGGCACGGCGCGGGTCCTGTTGCGGATCTGGCAGGTCTACTGGGTGCATATCGGCATCTTCATGACGCTGATGCTGCTGACCTTGCTGGCGAACTATTCGCATCTCTTTCCCCGCGACGAGGTTGGCGCGCTGAACCTCTATCCGTTCCTGCGCAACACCGGGCCGAATCTGGTCGGGCTGATGACGCTGACCTATGTGCCGAACTTCTTCGACATCCTGCCGATGTACATCGTGCTTCTGGCGCTGGTGCCGCCGATGGTGGCGCTGGCGCGGGTCGAGCCGCGGCTGGCGCTTCTGGTCAGCCTGGGGCTCTGGGCGGTGGGAACCTCGGGCGGGCTGGCGATCCCGGCGGAATGGTGGTTTCCGGCGACGCCCGGCCGGTCCTGGTTCTTCAACCCCTTCGCTTGGCAGCTTGTGTTCTTCACCGGCTTCGGGCTCAGGGCGGGCTGGCTGCCGGTGCCGCCCGTCCATCGCGGGCTGGTCTGGCTGGCGCTGGGCATCGTTGCGCTGGCATTGCCCTTCGCCTGGCATGTCACCATCGGTGCCTCGCCTGCGCTGCGGGCCTGGCGGCACGACTGGGTGGCGCTCTATGACAAGACCGGCATGGGCGTGCTGCGCTATGTGCATTTCCTGGCGTTGGCCTATCTGGCCTGGGTCGCCTGCGGTCCGGGCGGTCAGCGGCTGAAGCGCCTTGCCGCGACCTTTCGCGGGCCTGTCGGCGCGGTGGTGGACATCGGGCGGCAGTCGCTGGCGGTCTTTGCAGCCTCGATGGTGCTGGCGCGGGTTCTGGGCGCTTTTCTCGAACTTTTCGGTCGCGGCCCGTTGGTCACGGCGATTTTGAATCTCGCGGGTATCGCCCTGATCTGGGCGGTGGCGCGCATCGCGGGCTGGTTCAAGAGCCAGCCCTGGAAGGCAGAGCGGGGGCATTCCCGCGCCGCCGAGGCAGATGGACGGGGTCCGGCCGGAATTGGCCCGGGACCAAGACAAGAGGTGTAGGACATGACGGCAGAGCGCGCGGAGGGGTTGTCCCGTCGCGGGGCACTGGGTTGGGCGCTGGCGCTGGCGGCCGGAGGGCTGATCCCGCGGATGGCACAGGCCGAGGGCGAGGCTGCGGCTGGCGCCGGGGCAGGGGAACAGGCCGCCGCCGCGGCCGCCAATGGCCTGCAGTTCGGCGAGGCGCAGCCGTTTTCGGCCGCGACCGTCGAGGACATGGCGCGCGCGCTTGCGGCCGCGCCCTATGCGGCCCCGCCCGAGATCTCGGCCGATTGGCAGGGCCTGACCTATGACGAGACACGCGAGATCTGGTATGATGGCGCGCGGGCATTGTTCGGCGAGACCGACAGCCCGGTCCGCGCCGAAATGTTCGCGGCCAGCCTTTATCAGAAGACCCCGGTCGCCGTTCATGCGGTGCAGGACGGCATGGCGCGCGAGGTGATCTTCGCGCTCGATCTTTTCGTGCGGACCGATCGGTTCCCCGCCTTGCCCGAGACCGGCACCGGCTTTGCCGGCTTCCGCCTGACCGGACAGGTCGAGACACCCGGCGTCTTTCAGGAATATGCCGTCTGGCAGGGCGCGACCTATTTCCGCGCCGTGGGCCGCGGCCAGCAATACGGGCTGTCGGCCCGCGGGCTGGCGCTGCGCACCGCCTCGGGCAAGGGGCCGGAGGAATTTCCGCTGTTCCGGTCGTTCTGGATCGAGCAGGCCGAGAAACACGCCACTTTCGCGACGGTCCATGCGCTGATGGACAGCCCCTCGGTGACGGGGGCCTATCGCTTCACCGTCTCGCCCGGCGATGCCACGGTGATGGATGTCGAGGCCGTGCTTTTCCCCCGCGTGGATCTCGACGAGGTGGGAATCGCGCCCGAAACCTCGATGTATCTGTTCTCTGACCTGAACCGGCTGCGTTTCGACGATTTCCGCGAAGCGGTGCATGACAGCGACGGGCTTCTGATCGCTTCGGGGTCGGGGGCCACGATGTGGCGGCCGCTGATGAACCCGCAGGGGGTGGAGACGAGCTGGTTCGCCGATACAGCCCCGCGCGGTTTCGGCCTGATGCAGCGCGCCCGCGATCCGCTGGCCTATAACGATTTGGCCGCGCATTACGAACGGCGCCCGTCGCTCTGGGTGGAACCGAAGGGGGACTGGGGCGAAGGCGCGGTCGTGCTGGTGGAAATTCCGGCTGACAAGGAAATCTACGACAATGTGGTCGCCTTCTGGCGGCCGAAGGCGCCGCTGGTGGCGGGGCAGGAACATCGGTTCGGCTATCGGCTGTGGTGGGCCGCCGGGGCGCCCCCGGTCGATGGCGAGGTGGCGCCGGTCATTGCCACTCGCACCGGCGAGCGGGTGTTCGAGGAGGGCCGGCTGTTCTCTGTCGACTACGGCGCGCATCCCGCGCTGGGTCAGGATCCGGCCGACCTGGAGGCGCGGGTGACGACCAGCGCCGGCGAGGTGCGCGGCGCGCAGGTCTTCGCCAATCCGGGGACGGGCGGGGTGCAGGTGGCGGCGACGCTGGTCCTGCCGGCGGACCAGCCTTCGGAACTGCGCATCGAGCTGTGGCGGGGGGGCAGGACCCTTGTCGGCGAAGTCTGGCTCTATCGCTGGATGCCGTGATCATGACCCGTGCCTTCCGTCCCCAGTTCGGCTTTCGCCCCGTGGCATTGCCGGCCCCGCTGGCCATGCCCGACCAGCGGCTGGACCGGCCCTTCCGCGACCCTGCGGCACCGGGTCCGCGGCCGGCGCGTCACCATGCCTGGCTGGTGCGCCTTGCGGTTATGACGCTGCCCTTGCCCTTTGCCGCCGGGTTCGGCTGGGCCACGGCGCAGGTCCTGGCCGGGGCCGGGCCGCTGTCGCCCGCCGACGGGCTTCTGGCGGTGCTGTCGGGCTTTGCCGTCTTCTGGATGGCAATGTCGACGGTCTCGTCGTTCTGCGGCCTGTTCTGGCGCCCGCGTCCCCGCGCCAATGCCGCAGCGCCGGGGTTGCGCGTCGCGATCCTGCTGCCGATGTATGGCGAGGATCCCGAGGAAACGCTTGCCCCCGCGGTCCGGCTTCTGGCCTCGCTGCGCGGTCCGGGCCATGCCCACCGCTTCTCGCTGCATGTGCTGTCGGATACCCGGTCCGGCCGGGCGGCACTGGATGAGGCGGCGCTGGTCGCCCGCCTGTCGGCCCGCCGCCCGGATCTGGCGCTGACCTACCGGCACCGCGCCAAGAACACCGATTACAAGCAGGGCAACATCCGCGACTGGATCGGCCGCAGTGGCGGCGCCTATGATGCGGCGCTGATCCTTGACGCCGACAGCGTGATGGGCCGCGCGACCGTCCTTGCAATGGCCGATGCGCTGGTGGCCGACCCGGGCTGCGCGCTGGTGCAGAGCCTGCCGATCACCTTGCCGGGCGAGACGGTCTGGCAACGGCTGCAAAGCTTTGCCAGCCGCGTCTATGGCGGGCCGCATGGGCGGGGCCATGCGCTCTGGACCGGATCGGACGGCAATTTCCTCGGCCATAATGCCGTGGTGCGGTTGCGCGCCTTTGCGGCCTGCGCCGGGCTGCCGCATCTGTCGGGTCCGCGCCCCCTGGGCGGCGTGATCCTGTCGCATGATTTCGTCGAGGCGGCCCTCCTGCGCCGCGCAGGCTGGGGCGTGCGCTTCCTGCCCGAGGCGCCCGACAGCCACGAACAGGCCCCCGCGAGCCTGATCGGCCATATCAGGCGCGATGCGCGCTGGTGCCAGGGCAACCTGCAGCATGTGCGCCTGCTGAAGACCCGGGGTCTTGCGCCCCTGTCGCGGCTGCATTTTGCCACCGGCGCGATGAGCTATATCGGCTCGCCGGTGCTGGCGCTGATCCTGATCCTCTGGGCCACGGCGGGGCGCGATGCCGTGGGGTTGCCGGGCACCGCCGGGCTGCAGGCGGGGCTGGCCGCGACGGTGGTCTTCCTGCTGTTCGCGCCGCGCCTCTTCGGGCTGGCCGATTATCTGCGCCGGACCGGCGTGCCACGCGGCCGGCGGCTGGGCTTTGCCCGGGTGCTGGCGGTGGAGACGGCGGTCGCCGTCCTGTCGGCACCGGTGATGATGATCCATCACATCCGGATCATCGCCCGCGCGCTGACCGGAACCGATACCGGCTGGCCGCAGCATGGCCAGGGCCGCCAGCCCTGGGGCGCGCTGCTGCGGTTTCACGCGCCGGAAACCCTGATCGGTCTGGGGCTGCTGGCGGCCATGCCCTTCGGCCTGATCAGCCTCTGGGCGCTGCCGGTGGCGCTGGGGCTGATCGCGGCCGTACCGCTTTCGGCGCTGACCGGCGGCAGGGGCGACTGGCTGCCTGCCGTCGCGACCGGCCGGCTGGACTGATCGCGGGCCGCAGGCCGGGGCGGCACCGCCGCCGCGGCCTGTTGCCATTTCGCGGCATTTCGCCGAACTCTGGGCCAGCGCGACAGGAGTTTCCCGCCATGGCCCGCCGGACGCCCGGCCTTCTGATCCTCGATTGCGACGGTGTGCTGATCGACAGCGAGATCATCAGCGCCCGCATGCTGGTGGCGGAACTGGCGAAGCTGGGGGTCGGGATCGACCTTGCCTATGTCGCCCGGCATTTCCTGGGCCGCAGCTATCCCACGGTGATGGCGACGATCCGGCGCGAGTTCGGCCTCGATCTGCCGGCCGGATTCGAAGAGCGCTATCGCGAGGGGCTGCTGTCGGCCTTCGCGCGCGAGCTGCGCATCATGCCCGGCGTGGCCGACCTGCTGGACCGGCTGGCGGTGCCCTGCTGCGTCGCCACCTCCTCAAGCCCGCGGCGGGTCGAGATGTCGTTGCGGCTGGTCGGCCTTTGGGATCGGCTGGGTGGCGTCACCTTCACCGCCAGCGAGGTGGCGCGCGGCAAGCCCGCGCCCGACCTGTTCCTGCATGCCGCGGCGCGGATGGCGGTGGCGCCGGAGGAATGCCTCGTGATCGAGGACAGCCTGACCGGCATCCGCGCCGCCCTGGCCGCGGGGATGGAGGTCTGGCGCTTTACCGGCGGCAGCCACATGGGCCCCGACACGCCCGAAGAGCCCGAGGACGCCCGCGCCGCCCGCCGGCTTGCCGCCTTCGATGAAATCTTCCGGGCCATGCCGGAGCTTGCGAGGACGCCATGAGCAGAGCCGATCCCGAACCCAGCCTGCAGGACGAGGCCGCGCGCGCGGGCTGGTTGTATTATGTCGGCGGCATGACGCAGGACCAGATCGCCGCCGAACTGGGGATCAGCCGGCAACGGGCGCAGCGGCTGGTCAGCCGGGCCATGGCCGAGGGGCTGATCCATGTCCGCCTGAACCACCGGATCGGCGCCTGCATGGATCTGGAGGCGCAGATGCGGGACCGCTTCGGCCTGCGCCGGGTGCGGGTGGTGCCGGGCCTTGGCCCCGGGGCGGATGCGGTGGCCGGCATCGCCAGCGCCGCGGCGGCGGAACTGGAACGCTTCCTGCGGATGCCCGAGCCGCTGGTCATCGGCCTGGGCACCGGGCGTGCGCTGCGTGGCCTGGTCGAGGCGCTGGAGCCGATGGAGGCGCCGCAGCACCGGCTGGTCTCGCTGATCGGCAATATCGCGCCGGACGGCTCGGCCTCGTTTTTCGATGTGGTCATGCGCCTGGCCGACCGGGTGATGGCGCCGCATTATCCGATGCTGGTGCCGGTGGTATCCTCGACCACGGCCGAGCGCGCGGCCTTCCATGCGCTGGCGCCGGTGCAGCGGGTGCTGGAACTGGCCCGCGGCGCCGATGTCGTCTTCATCGGCCTGGGCCAGATGTCCGACGATGCGCCGCTGCACCAGGACGGCTTTGTCTCGGCGGCCGAACTGGCCGAGATGCAGGCCGCGGGCGCCGCAGGCGAGGTGGCGGGCTGGGCCTTCGATTCGCAGGGCCGGTATCTCGATTTCGGCATCAACACCCGCACCGGAGGGGTCCGGGTCGAGCCTGGTCTCGACCGGCCCGCCATCGGCATAGCCGCGGGGGCGACCAAGGTTCCCGCCATCCATGCCGCGCTGAAATCCCGCATCATCAACGGCCTCGTCACCGATGCGCCCACTGCGCAGGCGCTGCTGACCCGCGGCTGAGCGCCGCCGGCCCCGGCGGTTGCCCTGCAAGAGGGGGATTGACGAACTGACATGTTTGTGAGCATTTGACCGTAATGCGATGAATTGCTCACGCAGTTTGGGAGGTTCAACAATGACACTGACGCTCCGCGCCCTGTTGGGCGGGTCGGTCGCGCTTGCCCTGGCGGGTGCCGCATTGGCCGAAACCACGATCACCGTCGCCACCGTGAACAATGGCGACATGATCCGCATGCAGGGCCTGATGGACGACTTCTATGCCAAGAACCCCGACATCAAGGTCGAGTGGGTGACGCTGGAGGAAAACGTCCTGCGCCAGAACGTGACGACCGACATCGCCACCGGCGGCGGCCAGTACGATGTGATGACGATCGGCACCTATGAGGTACCGATCTGGGGCAAGCAGAACTGGCTGGTCAGTCTGAACGACCTGCCGGCCGATTATGACGTGGACGATCTGCTGCCGGCGATCCGCGGCGGGCTGACGGTCGACGGCAACCTCTTTGCCGCGCCGTTCTACGGCGAAAGCTCGATGGTCATGTACCGCAAGGATCTGATGGATGCCGCCGGCCTGACCATGCCCGATGCGCCGACCTGGGCCGACATCGAGAAGGCTGCGGCCGCGATGACCGACAAGGCCAAGGAACAATACGGCATCTGCCTGCGCGGCAAGGCCGGCTGGGGCGAGAACATGGCCTTCCTGACGGCCATGTCCAATTCCTTTGGCGCCCGCTGGTTCGATGAGGCCTGGGTGCCGCAGTTCGACCAGCCGGAATGGAAGGCGACGCTGGACACCTATCTGCACCTGATGAACGAATACGGTCCGCCCGGGGCCTCGAACAATGGTTTCAACGAGAATCTGACGCTGTTCCAGCAGGGCCATTGCGGCATGTGGATCGACGCCACGGTTGCGGCGTCCTTCGTCACCGGCAAGGATTCGACCGTGGCCGATCACGTCGCCTTCGCCCTTGCCCCCGACAACGGGCTTGGCAAGCGCGGCAACTGGCTCTGGGCCTGGTCGCTGGCGATCCCGGCCTCCAGCCAGAAGCAGGAAGCCGCCAAGACCTTCATCGACTGGGCGACGGACAAGGACTACCTCGCCCTTGTCGCCTCGCGCGAGGGCTGGGCCAATGTGCCCCCCGGCACCCGCACCTCGCTCTACGAGAACCCGGAATACCAGAAGGTTCCCTTCGCCAAGATGACGCTCGACTCGATCAACTCGGCCGATCCGAACGCGCCGACCGTCAAGCCCGTGCCCTATGTGGGCGTGCAGTTCGTGGCGATCCCCGAGTTCCAGGGCCTGGGCACCACGGTGGGCGAGATCTTCTCGGCGGCGCTGGCCGGCCAGAAATCCGCCGATGATGCGCTGGCCGAGGCGCAGAGCATCGTGACCGACGAGATGACGGCGGCGGGCTACATCCAGTAGCCGGCGCCCCCGGGGCGGGGCCGCCCTCTGCGGCCCGCGCCCCCCTTCGTTCCTACCGGCCCGCGGGTGGAGGCGCCCGCGGAGCCCCTTCCGGCGCCCGCAGGCCCCACCATCGCCGGCCCCACCATCGCCGGCCCGAACCGTTTTCTCCGCCTCCGGTCCGCGCATGCCCCTGCGCCCCGCAATGCCGGTTTCCCGATCTCGGAGTTGCCCCCATGGCCACGCAGTCCAGCCGTCTCGCCGCGCGCCTGATGGTCGCGCCCTCGGTCTTCGTCCTGTTCGTCTGGATGGCCGTGCCGCTGGCGATGACGCTGTATTATTCGTTCCGCCTGTACCGCCTGCTGTCGCCCGACCGCAGCGGCTGGGTCGGGTTCACCAATTACCTGTGGTTCTTCCGATCTCCCGATTTCTGGCAGGCCATCGCCAACACATTGGCGCTGGTGGGCGGGGTGCTGGCGCTGACCATCGTCTTCGGCATCCTGATCGCGCTGCTGATCGACCAGCCGGTGAAGGGGCAGGGCGTGCTGCGCATCCTGGTCATCGCGCCGTTCTTCGTGATGCCGCCGGTTGCCGCCTCGATCTGGGAAAACCTGTTCATGCATCCCCAGAACGGGCTGTTTGCCGCGCTGGCCCGCGGGCTGGGGGCCGAGCCGATCCTGTTTCTGGAAAGCTATCCGATGATGTCGGTGATCGGCATCGTTGCCTGGGAATGGCTGCCCTTTGCCACGCTGATCCTGCTGACCGCGTTGCAATCGCTGTCGCCCGAGCAGCTGGAGGCGGCCGAGATGGACGGCGCCGGCGCCTTCGGCCGCTTCCGCTACATCATCCTGCCGCATCTGACCCGCGCCATCACCGTGGTGATCCTGATCCAGACCATCTTCCTGCTGGGGATCTTCGGCGAGATCTTCACCACCACCCAGGGCGGCCCCGGATCGGCATCGACCACGCTTCCCTACATGATCTTCAAACAGGCCATCGTGGCGAAGGATATCGGCCGTGCCGCGGCCGGGGGCATCATCGCGGTGATCCTGGCGAATATCATTGCCTATTTCCTGATGCGCGGCATCGGCCGCCATCTCGACAGCTGAGGACCGACCCATGGCCCGCGCCCATTCCCCCCGCCGCATGCTGATCACCACCATCGCCGCCTGGGGCGTGGCGTTGCTGATCTTCTTTCCCGTGCTGTGGATGATCCTGACCAGCTTCAAGACCGAAGCCTCGGCCGTCGCCTCGCCGCCGCAGTTGTTCACCGCCGACTGGACGACCGAGAATTATGCCGAGGTCTGGGCCCGGTCGGACTATCCCCGCTTCTTCTGGAATTCGGTCGTGATCTCGGTCGGATCCACGCTGTTGGGGTTGGCGCTGGCCATTCCGGCGGCCTGGTCCATGGCCTTCGTGCCCGGCCGGCGCACCAAGGATCTGCTGATGTGGATGCTGTCGACCAAGATGATGCCGGCGGTGGCGGTGATGGTTCCGCTCTACCTGGTCTTCCAGAAGACCGGGCTGTTCGATACCCGCATCGGCCTTGTCCTGGCGCTGATGCTGATGAACCTGCCGATCATTGTCTGGATGCTCTACACCTATTTCAAGGAAATCCCCGGCGAGATCCTGGAAGCGGCGCGGATGGACGGCGCCAGCCTCTGGAACGAGATCGTCCATGTGCTGACGCCGATGGCCGTGCCGGGCATCGCCTCGACACTGCTGCTGAACGTCATCCTGGCCTGGAACGAGGCGTTCTGGACCATCACGCTGACCACCGTCCGGGCGGCGCCGCTGTCGGCCTTCATCGCCAGCTTCTCGGCGCCGCAGGGCCTGTTCTACGCGAAACTGTCGGCGGCCTCGGCCATGGCCATCGCGCCGATCCTGATCCTCGGCTGGTTCAGCCAGAAACAACTCGTCCGCGGCTTGACCTTCGGCGCCGTGAAGTGAGGGACCCATGGGAAAGATCGTACTGAAGCAGATCCGCAAGTCCTTTGGCGAGGTGGATGTCATCCCCGGCATCGACCTGACGATCGAGGACGGTGAGTTCGTGGTCTTCGTCGGCCCCTCGGGTTGCGGAAAATCCACGCTCCTGCGGCTGATCGCCGGGCTGGAGGATGCCAGTTCCGGCAAGACCGAGATCGACGGCCGCGACGCGACCAACCTGCCGCCGGGCCGGCGCGGCCTGGCCATGGTGTTCCAGAGCTATGCGCTTTACCCGCATATGACGGTACGCAAGAACATCGCCTTCCCGCTGAAGATGGCGGGGATGTCGCAGGCCGAGCAGGACCGCAAGGTGGAACAGGCGGCCAATGTGCTGAACCTGTCGAACTACCTGGACCGTCGCCCGGCGCAACTGTCGGGCGGTCAGCGCCAGCGCGTCGCCATCGGGCGCGCCATCGTGCGCGAGCCGGCGGCCTTCCTGTTCGACGAGCCGCTTTCGAACCTTGATGCGGCGCTGCGGGTGACGATGCGGCAGGAGATCTCGGAACTGCACCAGAGCCTGAAGACCACGATGATCTATGTCACCCACGATCAGGTGGAGGCCATGACAATGGCCGACAAGATCGTGGTGCTGAACGCCGGCCGGATCGAGCAGGTGGGCAGCCCGCTGGAATTGTACAACCACCCCCAGAACCTGTTCGTCGCAGGGTTCATCGGCAGCCCGAAGATGAATTTCATTACCGGCGAGGTGGCGGCGCAATATGGCTGCACCACGCTGGGCGTGCGGCCCGAACACATGGTTGTGTCGTCCGGCGGCCCGTGGGAAGGGGTGATCGGGCTGGCCGAGCACCTTGGCTCGGACACGTTCCTCAAGGTCGACGTACCCGGTCTTGGCGTGCTGACGGTGCGGGGATCGGGAGAGATGGGGCTGCACCACGGCATGGCCGTGCGTCTGGGCCCGCAGGAGGGCCGGCTCTACCGCTTTGGCCCAGAGGGAAAGGCACTGGCATGAAACTTCAGGGAAAATGCGCGCTGATCACCGGCGCGGCGCGGGGGATCGGGCTGGAATTCGCCCGCGCCTATATTGCCGAGGGCGCCCGCGTGGCGCTGGCCGATGTGAACGGCGAGGCGGTCCGGGCCGCCGCGCGGAACCTCGGGCCGCAGGCGATGGCGGTGGACATGGATGTCACCCGGCAGGACAGCATCGACGCAGGGTTCGCGGCGGCGGTGGCAGAGCTGGGGCGGCTGGACATCCTGGTCAACAATGCCGCGCTGTTTTCGGCCGCCCCCATCGCCGAGATTGCCCGCACCGACTACGATCGGCTGTTTGCGGTGAATGTGGCGGGCACGCTGTTCTGCATGCAGGCCGCCGCCCGGCAGATGATCGCGCAGGGGCAGGGCGGCAAGATCATCAACATGGCCAGCCAGGCCGGGCGCCGGGGCGAATCGCTGGTTGCGGTCTATTGCGCCAGCAAGGCGGCGGTCATCAGCCTGACGCAAAGCGCCGGGCTGAACCTGATCGCCCACGGCATCAACGTCAATGCCATCGCCCCGGGGGTGGTGGACGGCGAACACTGGGATGGGGTGGATGCATTCTTCGCCCGCTACGAGGGCAAGCCTCCGGGGCAGAAGAAGCAGGAAGTCGGCCGTGCGGTGCCGTTCGGGCGCATGGCGACGGCGGCCGACCTGACCGGCATGGCGGTGTTCCTCGCCACGCCGGATGCCGATTACATCGTCGCCCAGTGCTTCGGCGTGGACGGCGGCAACTGGATGGCCTGAGATGGAGAGGACCGCAGCACTTCCGGCCTACGACCGCAGCCGTCTGACGCCGGGCATCGTCCATATCGGGCTGGGCAATTTTCACCGCGCGCATATGGCCGTCTATCTCGACGACCTGTTCAACCTGGGGCAGGGGCACGACTGGGCGATCCTTGGCGCCGGGGTGCGTGCGCCCGATGCGGCGATGCGCGATGCGCTGCGGGCGCAGGACTGCCTGTCGACGGTGATCGAGCTTGATCCGGCCGGTCGCAGTTGCCGTCGCGTCGGCGCGATGATCGACTTCCTGCCGGTCGAGCCCGACAACCGCAGCCTGATCGCGGCGATGAGCCTGCCGTCGATCCGCATCGTCAGCCTGACCGTCACCGAGGGCGGCTATTTCATCGATGCCCGCAGCGGCGCCTTCGATCCCTCCGCGCCCGAGATCGTGGCGGATGCCCGGACCCCCGACCGGCCGGCCACGGCCTTCGGTGCCATCCTGGCCGCGCTGAAGGCCCGCCGCGCCGCCGGCACGCCGCCCTTCACCGTGATGTGCTGCGACAACCTGCCCTCGAACGGGCTGGTCACGCGCAATGCCGTCACCGGGCTGGCCCGGCTGTCCGATCCCGAACTGGCCGGATGGATCGCGGCGAACGTGGCCTTTCCCAATGCCATGGTCGACCGCATCACCCCGGCGACTGGCCCGCGCGAGCGGGAGATGGCGGCCAGCTTCGGCCTTGCCGACCCGGTCCCCGTCACCTGCGAGCCGTTCCGGCAATGGGTGGTCGAGGACAATTTCCCCGCCGGCCGCCCGGCGCTGGACCGGGTGGGCGTCACCTTCTCGGATCATGTCCATGCCTATGAGACGATGAAGATCCGCATCCTGAACGGCGGGCATGCGATCATCGCCTATCCCGGCGGGCTGATGGAGATCGAGCATGTGCACGAGGCGATGGCCGATCCGCTGATCTCTGCCTTTCTCGACCGGGTCGAGGCCGAGGAGGTGATCCCCTATGTGCCGCCCGTTCCCGGCACCGACATCGCGGCCTATTACAGGCTGATCCGCGCGCGGTTTTCCAATCCCGAGATTGCCGATACCGAGCGCAGGCTGTGTTTCGACGGATCGAACCGGCAGCCGAAGTTCATCCTGCCGTCGCTTCGCGATGCGCTGGCGGCCGGCGGTCCGGTCGAGGGGCTGGCGCTGGTCTCGGCGCTGTGGTGCCGCTATTGCGCTGCAACCACCGACAGCGGTGCCGTGATCGCACCCAACGACCCCGACTGGGAGGCGCTGACCGCGCGGGCGGCTGCCGCCCGGCTGCGGCCGCAGGCCTGGCTGGAGATGACCTCGGTCTATGGCGGGCTTGCCGGAAATGCCCGCTTCTCCGCGGCCTTCGCGCGCTGGCTGCAGCGGCTCTGGGCCGATGGGACCAGGGCCACGCTGCGCGCCTATCTGGACTAGGTGCCCCGGGGGGCCGGCTGGTCAGGATCCGCGCCGCCGTTTCGGCCGGTGGAAGCCGTTGCCCGGTCTTTGCGCCCTGCGCCGGGGGCGGGGCCGGAGTCGGGCGGCGGGCCGACCCTTCACCTGCGGGCCGTGGCGGGGCAGGCGGGGCAGCGCCGGGCAGTATCCGGCAATGTCGGTGACGCCCGCGCCGCGGGGTCCGGCCGCCGGCATCCGCCGCGAATCCCTCCCCTGGCCCGCGCCGCCTGGCCGGGGCCGGTCCGGGATCCGTCCCGCGCGGGCGCGCGACCAAGCGGCAACGCTGCCGCCGTTGGGGAAGGTGCGAAGCCCGTCCCGCCCGGGCGCGGGACAAGCTGTGAAAGGATGAAGTCCGTTCGCCGTGGAAGGGCCCGTCCCACGCGGGCGCGGGACAGGCTCCGGTCGGGTCGGACATGTGATCTCCAGATATGCCCGTCCCACGCGGGCGCGGGACAGGCCGTCGAAGTTTATGCGCTGGTGTTCTGGCCTGTCCCGCGCGGGCGCGCGGGGCCAGGCCGGCCGCCGGATCGGGGGAAGGCAAAACCGGCAGGTCCGTCCCGCGCGGGGCAAAGCCTGCCGCCGGGGGGGCAGGATCGTGTGGCGGGCGCCTCAGGCGCCGTGATCGGGCATCTTTCCCGAGACCGCGCGGTAGGGGCGGCTGACATCCGCCAGCGCCAGTTCCAGCGTCTCGACCCGCAGTTCCACCGCCCCGTCACCCGCCAGCACCAGCGTCAGGACGCCTGCACCCTCGGCCTCGGGGGTCCAGACCAGATCGAGGATCGACAGCACCTGATCGCCATTGCCGCGGCTGATCCCCTGCGAGCGCACGGCCAGCACATCCCCCACCGTCAGCAGGCTGCGGACCCGCTCGTAGGGGCGGGCCTGCGCTTCGGCGGCGGTCCGGTCTTCCCAGCGGAAGCGGCTGACCAGCACGGCAAAGCGCCGGCGGCGGCGGTCGAAGACCACATCGGCCGCTGTCAGCACCGCATCCTGCACCAGCGCCGCCAGCACCGGCACATCCGTCTCGGCCTGCGCCATCAGATGCAGCGGACCCTCGTCGCCATCCTCGAACCGTGCGTCTGCCATCACTCGCCCTTCACCCGTTCGATCTGTGCCCCGCAGGCCCGCAGCTTTTCCTCCACCCGCTCATAGCCGCGGTCGAGATGGTAGACCCGGCTGACCAGGGTCTCGCCCTCGGCGGCCAGTGCCGCCAGGATCAGGCTGACCGAGGCGCGCAGATCCGTTGCCATCACCCGGGCGCCTTTCAGCTTCTCCACCCCCGAGACGGTGGCATGCCCGCCATGGACGTCGATCTTCGCACCCATCCGCATCAACTCTGGCGCATGCATGAAGCGGTTCTCGAAAATGGTCTCCTCCAGCACGCTGACGCCGTCTGCGGTGCACAGAAGCGCCATCATCTGCGCCTGCAGATCGGTCGGAAAGCCGGGGAAGGGCTGTGTTACCACATTCACCGCGCCGATGCGGCCGCTCTTGCGCGCGACCTTCAGCCCGCGGTCGGTTTCGGTGACGGAAATCCCCGCCTCGTCCAGCTTTTCGGCAAAGGCGGCAACCAGATCGATCCGCCCGCCCAGGCATTCCACCTCGCCGCCGGTGATGGCGGGCACCAGCATGTAGGTGCCCAGCTCGATCCGGTCCGCCACCACCGGATGCGTCGCGCCGCGCAGCCGGTCGACGCCCTGAACGGTGATCTCCGCCGTGCCCTCGCCTTCGATCTGCGCGCCCATCTTGCGCAGGCATTGCGCAAGATCGACGATCTCCGGCTCGCGCGCGGCATTTTTCAGCACCGTGGTGCCCTTGGCCAGCGTTGCCGCCATCAGCGCATTTTCGGTGGCGCCGACCGAGACGAAGGGAAAGTCCACCACCGCGCCCTTCAGCCGCCCGCCCGGGGCGCGGGCATGGACATAGCCGTCGCGCAGATCCAGATCCGCCCCCATCGCCTCCAGCGCGCGAAGATGCAGATCCACCGGACGCGCCCCGATCGCGCAGCCGCCCGGCAGCGAGACGACGGCATGCCCGTCGCGCGCCAGCATCGGCCCCAGCACCAGGATCGAGGCCCGCATCTTGCGCACGATGTCGTAATCGGCGGTGTGATTGTCGATGCGATGCGAGGACATCGCCAGCACCAGCCCGTCCTGCAGCGCCGCCACCTCGGCGCCCAGGCTGGCCAGAAGCTGGGTCATGGTTTGGATGTCCGACAGCCGCGGCGCGTTCGACAGCGTCAGCGGCTCATCGGTCAGAAGCGTCGCCGGCATCAGCGTGAGGCAGGCGTTCTTTGCCCCCGCGATCGGGATTTCCCCGCTGAGCGGGCCATTGCCCCTGACCAGAATAGAATCCATGCCTCATGCGTCCTTCGTGTCGTTGTCTGCCGTGTCTGCCGCCTGCGCCGCGGCCGCGCGCCCCCGGACCTGCGCCTTGCGCCGCGCCATATTGGCCTTGAGCGCGGCCTTCAACCGCTCGTCGCGCGCCGCAGCCCCGGCTCCGGCCTTTGCGGGCCGGCCTTCCGGTGCAGCAGGGGGCGGGCGGCGGGTCATGCCGTTCACATACCCCAGCGGCGCAGGACGGTCCAGCCACCGCGAAAAGGGGGTTGCGCCTGCGGCCGCCTTCGACTATTTCCCCGCCACCGACGGCGCTGCAGTAGCTCAGTGGTAGAGCACTCCCTTGGTAAGGGAGAGGTCGAGAGTTCAATCCTCTCTTGCA
>JACSRN010000027.1 GCA_014879735.1 Paracoccaceae bacterium | reverse complement strand
GGGCGGGGGGGCAGCGACCGGCGGTTTTGCGGCCTCCACCTGGGGAAGCTGCGCGCAGGCCGCCAGCATCAGCAGCAGCGGCAGGCGGATCAGGCGGATCGGGCGGGCGCGGACGGCATGGGGCTGCATGTGGGCAGCCTATCGCGCGCAGGGATGCCGCGAAAGCCCCGCGGTGTCAGGTCACGGTCGGGCAGATGGTGCCCGAGAGGCAGACGCGCAGCAGGTTGCGCGGCCGGGTGACGATGAAGTTGCGGAATGTCTTGTCGCCCAGGCCGATGTTGAGCAAAGGGTGAAAGGCGACCTCGGTTTCCAGGATCACCACGCTGTCAAGCGGCGCCATGACCGGGATCCGCGTCGCCATGGCCCTGACGCTTGCGGCACTCAACGGCGGCATCGTGCTTCCCGGCGAGCGCGAGAACAGCACGACATAGGTCCGCGCGGTCGTGTACTGGATCGAGGTGACGCGCAGCCGCACCGCGCCTGGGTTCGACATCATCATCGTCATGGCGTCGTCGAGACCGTTGATCATGGTCGGCGTGACGTCGTTCTTCTGGCGCGAGACCAGGTCGGCTACGGCATAGGAGGCTTTCTGCGCCTCGTTGATGGTGCGGAAACTGTCGAAATAGACGAAGATCGCCATGAATGCCCAGATCAGCAGCGGCAGCAGGATTAGGAATTCGGACAGGACGAGACCGTCCTCCTCGCGGCGAAAGCGGCGCAGAGCCTGTTTCAGCGAAACCATTTTCGACCTCGTCACCTTTCAACTCGGTTCGTTCACGACCAGCGTGGTGACGCCGATCTGGTAGCCATGGCCGATCGAATCGGCGCGCAGCTTCAGCCCGATCCCGGTGCTGGGGAACATCGGGCGTTGCAGCATGCAGACGTAGACGAACATGATCTCGTCCGGACTGCCCTGATTGATGCTGCCGGTGGTCTGGCGCGTCAGCGTGCCGTTCCTGTCGCCGCAATAGGCGGGCAGGTTGGGCACGGCCCAGGTCGCCATGTTGATCGGTTCGATCCAGACCTTCAACTCGCCGGCGCAATCCGTCACGACCGGGTCGGCGGCGCAGACCCGGTCCCGGATCTGGTCATGTGTCAGTGAAGCCAGCCTGCCCAACCGGAAGTCGCGCATCACGATGTCGAGCGCGCGTTCCAGCATGACCTGCTTGACCATGTAGAACCCGGCCTCGACCGACGCCATGAAGATCATCAGCACCACCGGGATGGCGAAGACGAACTCGATCGCCGCGGTCCCGTCCTCGCGTCGCCAGAGCCCTGCAAGATGCCGGCGAATACTTGTGAGCCGATGGTTCATTGCGTCAACCGCAACTGGCTGAGGTTCGAGGCGATGGCATCGAAGGCCGAGTCGATCTCAAGCACGGAGACGTCGAAGAAATAGTTCGACTTCGGGACCGAGACACAGGAGCGGATGGCGCTTGCGCCGGCGTCGGGCGCCTCGAAGGCGATCCCGTAGACGAGGACGCCGTTGTTCTTGGCCGCGCTGCAGACATCGTCCAGCCGGCTGTCCATGACGTCGGTATCCGTCAGGGTGCGGAAGTTGCCGAGCCAGGTGTTGAAGGTCGAGGTCCGCGTGCTGCTGCTTGTGCCCAGCGCCCGGGCGTAAAGCTCCCACGCCACCCACTGCACCCGCACGGCGGCCCAGACCGCTTGCCAGTTCTGGCGGGTCGTATTCGAATAGCTCGTCGTCGCAGGTACATAGCAGGCACTGCTCGACGGAGAGGAGCCGGTCCAGGGCCGCGAATGCCAGGCGCCCAGATGCGGTACCCAGAAGGGGCGGCTGTTGCAGATCGTGGAGGTGGTCCTGCTGTCCACCCGCGTGTCATGAAAGATCGAATAACGCCCGTCATTGGCCAGCCAGATCGGCGAAGTTCCGGTCCGATAGGCGTCGCCAAAGCGTTCCTGGACGAAATTTTCGCCATCGGTCATCAGGACGATCACTTTCAGCGTCTCGTCATCATTGTAGTCGGCCGGCCGGTTGCCGAAATAGGCCGGGATCAGGCGCGAGCCCGCCAGTTCGGCATTGATCGAGCGGGACGAGGGGTCGAGCAGAAAGGTGCCCCATTTCATGCCGAGGTCGATCGAGGTGGCCCCGATGGCGACCAACCCGTCGATCTGGCTTTTCAGCGTGGTGTGGTTGTTGTTGAACGGCCGGACATAGTTGCCGGCGACGGGGTTGCACCAGACGTTGGAATAAAGCCGGCGGCTGCTGTCATAGTAGTTGGAGATCGGCGCGGTATAACTGGTCGATTGCGTGGTCGACGACCAGCCGTCGTCGAACGGCGCCTGCGGGAAGGCCGTGGTCCGCGACAGCGTGGTGTTCGCGAAAGTCGAGGTCGGCAGGTCGATACAATAGGAGTTCGGATAGCTGTGCGGGTAGGACACGTTGAACTTGGCGGCCAGCGTCGGGCCGAGGTTCACCTGTCCGTTGTAGGGCACGATGGCGATCGAGATCTTGTTCTCGGTGTCGCTGTCGAGAACCGTGTCGATGAAATCCTTCGCCGCGGTCTTGAGATTGGTGATGCGGGAGATCTGGTTGTACATCGAGCCGGACACGTCGAGCACGAGCGCAATCTCGACATTGGTGACGCGCTGTTCGGCCTGACTGGAATCGACGCCCTGCAGGTAGTCGATCTCCAGCATGGACATGAAATAGTTCTTCGAGGTCACATCGGCCTCGGCACGGACATTCTTGAAGTTCATGCCGGTCGTGACCGTGACGGCGCCCAGTTCGGTGTTCAGATCTGCCTTGGTGAACCAGTCGTTCACGACAGTAACCGGGGCAAGGGCCTGTGTCATCGACGCCGCCGCCAATGTGGCGCGGTCGAGCGTGTTCTGGATCTCGACACGTCGTGTCTCATAGCGCGCGACATCGACGGCAATGCCGCCGACCAGGATCATCAGGACGAAGAGGATCAGGACGAGCGGGGCCATGACGCCGGATTCGTCGTGCCGGAAGGCCCGAAGGCGGGCCCGCACCGGCCGGACGTCGCTGTTGCGCATGACGTTCTGGATCATGACCAATCCTCCGCTCGTCAGCCGGTAGGGCGGACGGCCTGCTTTGCCGGAAAAGCAAGCGCGCCTCCTGGGGCGGAATTGTGGCATGCCCGTGCCGGCGGTACGACGCATGCGCCGAATGGAAACGCCCGGGCGCCCGCGGCCGGATTGTTGCCGTGCCGGCGCCGGTCCGGTGCTGCCATTGCCGGCCGCGCGCCAGTCCGGCGGCACGGGTCGAATCATTTTGACGACAACCCTGCCGATCTGGTCGGTATCTGCCCGGCAATCCGCAGAAATTGCTGCAGCCCGCGGCCGGGGCTGCGCTATACTGCGGCGGCCGCGGGGCGGAGGCCGATCCCCGCCCGGGCATCCATGGGAGGAAATCTGATGACTGTGAAGGACGAGCCCGGGTTCCGCGACTCGGTAGATCTGATGTTCAGCCGGGCGGTGCGCCTGATGGACCTGAGCCCCGGGCTGGAGCAGAAGATCCGCGTCTGCAACTCGACCTACACGGTGCGCTTCGGTGTGCGTCTGCGCGGCAAGATCGAAACCTTCACCGGATATCGCAGCGTCCATTCCGAACACATGGAGCCGGTGAAGGGCGGCATCCGCTTTGCCCTGTCCGTCAGCCAGGACGAGGTCGAGGCGCTGGCCGCCCTGATGACCTATAAATGCGCCCTGGTCGAGACGCCCTTCGGCGGCTCGAAGGGCGGGCTCTGCATCAATCCGCGCGACTGGGATGAGCACGAGCTGGAACAGATCACCCGGCGCTTCGCCTATGAGCTGATCAAGCGCGACCTGATCCACCCCGCCCAGAACGTGCCCGCCCCCGACATGGGCACCGGAGAGCGCGAAATGGCCTGGATCGCCGACCAATACGCGCGGATGAACACGACCGATATCAACGCCAAGGCCTGCGTCACCGGCAAGCCGCCGCATGCCGGCGGCATTCAGGGCCGGGTCGAGGCGACGGGCCGCGGCGTGCAGTTCGCACTGCGCGAGTTCTTCCGCCATCCCGACGACGTGTCGCGCGCCCGGCTTGCCGGCGGGCTCGAAGGCAAGCGGATCATCGTGCAGGGCTTCGGCAACGTGGGTTATCACGCCGCAAAGTTCCTGTCCGAGGAGGACGGCGCGCTGATCACTGCCATCATCGAACACGACGGCGCGCTGGTCGACCCGCGCGGCCTGAATGTCGAAGAGGTGAAGCAATGGGTCTTGCGCCAGGGCGGCGTGAAGGGCTTTCCCGGCGCAACTTTCGTGGCGGAGGGGTCGCGCGTGCTGGAATACGAATGCGACATCCTGATCCCGGCGGCGATGGAGGGTGTCCTGCACAAGGGCAATGCCGCAGCGGTGAAGGCGCCGCTGATCATCGAGGCCGCAAACGGGCCGACGACCTTCGGCGCCGACGAAATCCTGCGGCAGAAAGGCTGCGTCATCATCCCTGACCTCTATGCCAACGCGGGCGGCGTGACGGTCAGCTATTTCGAATGGGTGAAGAACCTCAGCCATATCCGCTTCGGCCGGATGCAGCGCCGCGCCGAAGAGGCGCGCTCGCGCCTTCTGGTCGAGGAACTGGAGCGGCTCTCGGCGGACAAGGGTCTCGGCTGGACGATGGCGCGCGATTTCAAGGACAAGTTCCTGACCGGCTCGGACGAGCTGGCCCTCGTTCGCTCCGGCCTCGACGACACGATGCGGACGGCCTACCAGTCGATGCGCGAGATCTGGCGCGGCCGCGACGAGGTCGAGGATCTGCGGACCAGCGCCTATATCGTCGCGATCGACCGCGTGGCCAAGACCTACCGCTCGAAAGGTCTGTGACGCCCGGTCGCGCCAAGCCGGCATTCCGGATGTCGGATGGCCGGAAACGACACTCCCGGTCGCCGGTGGCCAAGGAATTTCGATCCGGGTCTTGAATAACCATTTCTGTCCCGGTTTGATGGCCGGGACAGAAGAAGGTGCGCCATGCGATATTCCGGCTGGAAGGTCTTTGCCGAAGGGCTGCGGGGCAACAAGGGCTGGAAACCGGCCTGGCGCGACCCTGCGCCAAAGGCTGAATACGATGCGATCATCATCGGCGGCGGCGGGCACGGGCTGTCGACGGCCTATTATCTGGCCAAGAACCACGGGATCACCAATGTCGCAGTGCTGGAAAAGGGCTGGCTCGGCGGCGGCAATGTCGGCCGCAACACCACCATCGTGCGGGCGAACTACTTCCTGCCGGGCAACAGCGAATTCTACAGTCACTCCCTGAAACTGTGGGAGGGGCTGGAACGCGACCTGAACTACAACGTCATGCATTCGCAGCGTGGACTGGTCAACCTGTTCCATTCCGATGGCCAGCGCGATGCCTTCGCCCGGCGTGGCAATGCGATGATCAACCAGGGCGACGACGCGATCCTGCTCGACCGCGAGGGGGTGCGCGAACTGCTGCCCTATCTCGATTTCGACAATACCCGGTTCCCGATCCATGGTGGACTTCTGCATCCCCGCGGCGGCACGGCGCGGCACGACGCCGTGGCCTGGGGCTATGCCCGCGCCGCCGACCGGCGCGGCGTGGATCTGATCCAGAACTGCGAAGTGACGGGTATCGACATCGAAAACGGCAGGATCCGGGGGGTGCAGACCACGCGCGGCGCGATCCGGGCCGGCAAGGTCGGGATCGTGGTTGCGGGCCGCTCCGGCCAGGTGGCTGCCATGGCCGGCATGCGCCTGCCCATCGAAAGCCACATCCTGCAGGCTTTTGTGACCGAGGGGCTGAAGCCGGTGATCGACCATGTGATCAGCTTCGGTATGGGGCATTTCTACATCAGCCAGTCGGACAAGGGCGGCCTCGTCTTCGGCGGCGATCTCGACTTCTATGCCAGCTATGCCGCGCGCGGCAACTTGCCGATGGTCGAACATGTGATGGAGGCCGGGATGACGCTGATGCCGATGATCGGCCGCGCCCGGGTGCTGCGATCCTGGGGCGGCATCATGGACATGTCGCCCGACGGCAGCCCGATCATCGACAAGACGCATGTGGAGGGGCTTTTCCTCGACTGCGGCTGGAACTACGGCGGCTTCAAGGCGGTGCCGGCCAGTGGCTGGTGCATGGCGCATCTGATGGCTACCGGCGAAAGCCATGAAGTGGCAAAGCGCTTCCGCCTCGACCGATTTGCGACCGGGCACCTTCTTGACGAGGAAGGTACCGGGAGCCAGCACAACCTGCATTAACCATGACGCGCGATTTCTCATCCTCGCACTCCGCCGTGCCTTCGACTGCCTCCGGCGGGGGTATTTGGCTCAAGAGGAAGACCAGATGTGCTTCCTCTTGACCGAAATACCCCGGGGTGAGGCCGAAGGCCGAGGGGCAGCGCCCCTTGGCGCCACCAACCGCAAGGAGCCGACATCATGCGCCTGACCTGCCCGCTCTGCGGCCCGCGCGACCGGCGCGAGTTCTACTATTACGGTGCCGAGGATTATCTGAACCGTCCGGACGCCGGCGCGCCCGGATCTGCCTGGGACGACTATCTGCACAACCGCGACAATCCCGCGGGGATGACCCGGGATCTCTGGTATCATGAACAGGGTTGTGCGCAGTGGCTGATCGTTACCCGCAACACCGTGACCCATGCGGTCACGGCTGTGGATCTGGTGGCCGGGCGGCAAGGGGCGGCGACATGAGGATCGACGGCAAGGGCATCATCGATCGGACCCGCCAGGCCCGCTTTCGCTTTGACGGGCGCGACTACCAGGGGTTCAAGGGCGATACGCTGGCCTCGGCCTTGCTGGCCAATGGCGTGCGTCTTGTCGGCCGCAGCTTCAAGTACCACCGCCCGCGCGGCATCCTGACCGCCGGCAGCGAAGAGCCCAATGCGCTGGTCGAGGTGATCGGCAAGACCAACCGGACGCCCAATGTCCGTGCGACCGTGCAAGAGGTGTTCGACGGGCTGGAAACCCGCAGCCAGAACCGCATGGGCAGCCTGAAGCACGATCTTCTGGCCGTGAACGATCTTTTCGCGCCCTTTCTCAGCGCCGGCTTCTATTACAAGACCTTCATGTGGCCGCGCGCCTTCTGGGAAAAGCTCTACGAGCCGGCGATCCGGCGGGCAGCGGGGCTGGGTAGCCTGTCGGGCCGCCATGACGAAGGTGCCTATGAAAAGGCCTGGGCCCATGCCGATCTGCTGGTGATCGGCGCCGGCCCCGCGGGGTTGATGGCGGCGCTGGTGGCGGCGCGGGCGGGTGCCGATGTGGTGCTGGCCGACGAAAACCCGGTGTTGGGTGGCCGCCTGATCGCGGAGGGCGGCACCCTCGGTGGCGAGCCGGCGGCGGTTTGGGTTGCCGGGGTCGAGGCCGAACTGCGCAGCCTGCCCAATGTCCGCATCCTGACCCGCACCACCGTGACCGGCGCCTATGACGATGGCACCTATGGCGCGCTGGAGCGGGTAGGGCTGCACAAGCCGGCGCGGCCCGACCTGCCACGCGAGTGTTTCTGGCGCATCGTCGCGCCCCGCGCGATCCTTGCCGCCGGCGCGCTGGAGCGGCCCATCGCCTTTCCGATGAACGACCGGCCGGGGATCATGATGGCCGGCGCCGTGCGCAGCTATCTGAACCGCTTCGGCGTGGCGGCCGGCAAGCGTGTCACGATCTTCGCCAGCACCGACAGCGCGCGTGCCACCGCCCGCGATCTGGTAGCGGCGGGGGTGCAGGTCGCGGCAATCATCGATCCGCGGCCCGATGCCTCGGTGGTGGAGGAGGTGCCGGTCCATCTCGGCGCCGAGGTGATCGACACGAGGGGCCGCCATGGCCTGCGGTCGATCACCGTGCGCAAGGGTGCCGAGAGCTTTGAGATCGAGACCGATTGCCTTGCCATGTCGGGTGGATGGAACCCGACGCTGCACCTGACCAGCCACATGAATGTCCGGCCGCGCTGGAGCGAGGACCTTGCCGCCTTCGTGCCCGTCGAAGGGGCGGTGCCGGGCCTGTTCGCCGCGGGTGCCGCCAATGGCACGATGTCGACCCATGGCGCATTGACCGCCGGCAAGGCTGCCGCCGAGGCGGCGTTGTCCGCGCTGGGCCGGGTGGCCGGGACGGTGGCCGTGCCCGCGGCGGAAGATGCACCCTATGGCCATCGCGCGATCTGGTCGGTCGAGGGTCGGGGCCGCGCCTGGCTCGACTTTGCCAATGACGTGACGACCAAGGACATCCGCCAGGCCGCGAAGGAGAGTTATGCCAGCGTCGAGCACATGAAACGCTACACGACGCAGGGCATGGCGCCGGATCAGGGCAAGAATTCGAATGTCGGGGCGCTGGCGGTTCTGGCCGATGCCACGGGCCGCGGCATCCCCGAGACCGGCACCACCACCTTCCGCCCGCCCTATACCCCGGTTTCCATTGCGGCGATGGGCGCTGGCGGGCGTGGCGCCGGCTTTGCGCCGCAACGTTTCCTGACCAGCGACCAGGCCAGCCGCGACCGCGGGGCGCCGATGATCGAGACCGGGCTCTGGTATCGCCCGGGGTATTTCCCGAAGCGCGGCGAGGCGACCTGGAAGGAAGCCTGCGACCGCGAGGTCGCCATGGTGCGGCAGGCGGTCGGCGTGACCGATGTCTCGACCCTGGGCAAGATCGACATCCAGGGCAAGGATGCCGGGCGCTTTCTGGATTTCGTCTATACCAACACCTTCAGCACCCTGCCGGTGGGCCGCGTCCGTTATGGGTTGATGCTGCGCGAAGACGGCATGGTGCTGGACGACGGCACCTCGGCCCGTCTGGGCGAGACGCATTATCTGATGACCACCACCACGGCGGCAGCGGGGCTGGTGATGCGGCATCTCGACTTCGTGCAGCAGGCGTTCTGCGCGGACTGGGATCTGCGCTTCATCTCTGTCACCGAAAGCTGGGCGCAGTTTGCCGTGGCCGGCCCGAAGGCGCGGGCCCTGCTCGATTCCCTTCTCGAGATGCCGATCGGCGACCTGCCCTTCATGGCTTGCGCCGCGGCACGGGTGGGTGGGGTCGAGGCGCGGCTTTTCCGCATTTCCTTCTCGGGCGAGGAGGGTTTCGAGATTGCGGTTCCCACCCGCTATGGCGAGGCGCTGTTTCGCGATCTTCTTGCGCGGGCCGAGACGATGGGCGGTGGCCCCTACGGGATGGAGGCGCTCAACGTCCTGCGCATCGAGAAGGGCTTCATCACCCATGCCGAGATTCACGGCCGCATCACGGCTTTTGACATCGGCATGGAAAAGATGGTTTCGGCCAAGAAGGATTGCATCGGCAAGGCCGCAGCACAGCGCCCGGGCCTTTGGGGCCCCGAGCGCGAACAGCTTGTCGGGCTGAAGGCCACGGGCCCGATCAGCGCCGGTGCGCATCTGTTCCGTCCGGGCTTTGCCGTAGAGCGCGAGAACGATCAGGGCTATGTCACCTCGGTCTGCTGGTCTCCGACGCTGGGCGCCTGGCTGGGGCAGGCCTTCCTGAAGGATGGCCGTGCCCGTCATGGCGAGACGATCCGGCTTGTCGATCATCTGCGCGATATCGACATGGCTTGCGAAGTCTGTGACCCGGTGTTCTTCGATCCTGAGGGAGGGCGGATGCGTGCCTGAACTGATTGCGAAAGGCCCTTTCGACGGGGTGGAGCCGCTGGTGATGGCCGGCTTGACGCTGGCGCCCGTGGAGGATGGGCCGATCTGGTCGATCGCGCTGCTGCCCGGGGGGGCGAAGGCCGCGGCCAAGGCGTTGAAACCCCTGGGCCTGGCCTTCCCGGGCCCCGGCGGGATTTCGGAGAAGGCCGGCCTGCGGCTGGTCTGGACCGGGCGCGACCAGGCCTTCCTGTTCGGCGATCTGCCGGCGGGGTTGGAGGGGGCGGCCGTCGTCACCGACCAGTCGGGCGGCTGGGCCGGCGTCACGCTGACCGGCCCCGGGGCGGCGCGGGCGCTGGGGCGGCTGGTCGCGGTGGATGTGCGGCTTGCGGCCTTTCCGGTCGGAGGGGTGGTGCGGACCGGACTGAACCACATGTCCGCGGTGATCCTGCGAACCGGCGAAGATGCCTTCGAGATCCGGGTGTTCCGTTCGATGGCGCGAACCTGCTGGCATGAGCTGGCGGAAGTCCTGCGTCATCTCGGCGCCCGGGCCCCGCTCAGCGCCTGAAGGGCGGCCGCGCGCGCGGTCCCGCGCCGCAGCGCCTCGCTTTCGGCGGAAAGCGCCGCTGTGCGGATTTTGTCACTGGCACGTTACCCCCTGCGGGTTTACACACTTCCTGAAAGACGGTTTCAGGAAAGCTGAAAATGGCACCCGACGGACAGACCCTTCCCCCCGACCTGCATCAGGCCGAGCCTATTCCCGAAGCGGCACGGCTGGCCATCGAGCGGATGCTGATCTCGGGCGATCTGTTCCGTTACACTGCGCCGAAGGATGCGCCGGTTTCGCTGCTTGAGGCCGAATTTGCCGAACTGTTGGGCGTGCGTTTTGCGCTGGCCGTCTCGTCCTGCTCTGCCGCGCTGTTTTTGTCGCTCAAGGCGCTGGATTTGCCGCGGGGCGCAAAGGTGCTGCTTCCGGCCTTCACCTTTGCGGCCGTGCCTTCGTCTGTCGTCCATGCCGATTGCGAGCCGGTGCTGGTGGAATGCGGCAGCGACTATCGTGTCGACATGGCCGATCTTGCGGCCAAGCTGCCGGGTGCGGGCGCGGTGATCATCAGTCACATGCGTGGCCATACCAGCGACATGGACGAGATCATGCGCCTTTGCGACGCATCCGGCATCCCGGTGATCGAGGATGCGGCTCATTCGCTGGGCACGCTGTGGGACGGGCGCAAGATCGGCACCATCGGCAAGGTCGGCTGTTTCAGCTTCCAGTCCTACAAGATGGTGAACGCCGGTGAAGGCGGAATTCTTGTCACCGACGATCCCGAGATTGCGGCGCGCGCGGTGATCATGTCGGGTGCCTATGAGGAAAACTGGAAGAAGCATCCGGGGCTGCAGAATTCCTACGGGCATTGGCAGAACCGGCTGCCGCTTTACAATCTGCGGATGCAGAACCTGTCGGCTGCGGTGATCCGACCGCAATTGCCACTGGTTGCCGAACGGGTGGCGCGAGGGCTTGCGAACCACGATCATGTTGCGGCGCAACTGGCGGGAAACCGGTGGCTCGAGGTGCCGGAACCGCTGCCGCAGGAGGTACGGGCGCCCGATTCGCTGCAGTTCAACCTGACCGGCGACTGGACGGACGATGAAGCCCGGGCCTTTCAGCGCGCGGCCAAGGCGCGTGGTGTTGCGGTGCAGGTCTTCGGGCTGAGCGAAGGGAATGCCCGCGCCTACTGGAACTGGCAGTTCCTGGGCGAGGTGCCGGAACTGCCGCTGACCCGCGCCATGCTGATGCGCGCCTGCGACCTGCGCCTGCCGGTGCGGCTGACACGGCCCGAACTGGACTTCATCGCTGCAGCGGTTCTGGGTGCCATCGCCGATGTGAAGACTGTCTGACAGCGGCGCAGGTGCCATCGCCGTCACGCCCTGCGGTGCGACACTGCGCGGGCGTGCGTGATCGGTGCGTCAGAGCGTGGTCAGATCGCCGTCAAGCCAGGGCCAGGCGCTGCACAGCGGCAGGACCACCTCTTCCGCAATCAGCCCGCGCAGGCGTGTGGCGATCAGGGCCGGGATATCGCGCATCACGCCGGCGCGCGCCGACAGCGACAGCCGGCGCTCGAACGGCGCGAAGGGCAGGGGGTGGACATCCACCTCGGTGCGAAAGCGCCGGGTCTGATGCAGCGCCAACGGGGTCAGGATCGCCCAGCCCTCGCCGGCGGCAACCATGGCCAGGATCGCCGGATAGCTGTCGAGTTCGAAGCGCGATTCCGGCCGCAGGCCCAGCCGCAGCAGATGCGCCGCGATCTGCCGCCCCATCAGCAGCCGGGCGGAATACTGGATCAGCGGCAGGTTCTCGGGGCCGCGGCCGCGCGGCGTGACGGCAACGAAAGGGTCGCGCAGGATCGGATGGATTTCGCGACCCTCGGCCTCGGCTTCGCCCGGCTGGTCGGCCGCCACAACCACGTCCAGCACCCGCGCCTCCAACTGGTCCAGCAGCCGGTGCGACGGCCCGGTTTCCAGCAGGAAACGGCATCCCTTCAGTTCCGGTGCCAGCGCCGACAGCAGGCGTGGCGTCACATCCGCCTCGAAATCCTCGATCATGCCCAGCCGCAGGGTGGTAAGCCCGGCCAGATCGGCGCGCGCCAGTTCTGCCCGCGCCTCCTGTGCCGCATTCAGCATCACCTGGGCATGGCGGCGAAAGATCGTGCCTGCCGGGGTCGCCCGCACCGGCCGGGCGCTGCGGTCCAGAAGCAGGGCGCCCAAAGCCGCCTCCAGCCCCGAAAGCTGCTGGCTGACGGCCGAAGGGCTGACCCCCAGCCGCCGCGCTGCGGCAGAGATCGCGCCCTCTTCGGCTGCAGCCAGAAAGACCTCGATCCCCCAGAGCGTCACCCGGCCTTCGGTTTCGGTCATGGATCAGAGCTTCGAGAGCCTGGCCTGAAGTTCGGCGAGTTGCTTCTTGATGTCGGCAAGGTCGTCGGGCCGGGTTTCCGGCGCCTCGGGTTCGGGGCCTGAGGTGCCGGACCAGCCGGGAACGGTGCCCATGATGCCTTTCAGGAAGGCTTCCTGCTGCTTGCGCATCGCTTCGAACCCGGGAACGGCAGACATGGGATTCGGGAAATGCGTCAGGTTTTCCACCATCTTGGCCTGACTTTCGCGCAGCATTTCGAAGCTGGAGGCCAGGAATTGCGGCATCACCGCCTGCATGTTGGTGGCATAGCTGCGCACAAGGTCGGTCAGCACGTTGACCGGCAGCACATTCTCGCCCTTGGCTTCATGTTCGGCCACGATTTGCAGCAGATATTGCCGTGTCAGATCGTCCCCGGTCTTCAGGTCGATGATCTGCACCTCACGGCCCTTGCGGATGAACCCGGCAATGTCTTCCAGCGTTACATAGTCCGAAGTTTCGGTGTTGTAGAGGCGGCGGCTGGCGTAGCGCTTGATCAGCAGCGGCTTGTCGGTGTCGGACATCTGGCGGCCTCCCCTGGCACGTGTGCGCGTGCAGAGAAGCTTAGGACGGCGCCCGTGACAAAAGCAAGGGCGGGCTCCGGAGAGCCCGCCCGATGTCTGCCACAACCGGCCCGACGATCTTCTGCGTCGACGGCCCGATGGCGGTCCGCTTACTTCGCGGCGGTCGCCGCGGCTTTCTTGGCGACGGTGGTCACGTCGTTGGTGGCCTTCTTCACGGCAGCGGTGGCGTCTTCCGACACTTCCTTGCCGGCCGCCAGCATCAGCTCGACGGTTTCCATCTGCACTTTCTTGGCAACCTCGGCAAAGGCGGCCATGTGCTCCGACGCCATTTCAGCCGCAGCCGAGGCGAAATCGGTCATCGCTTTGGTGTAATCGGCCGGATCGGCCTTGGCTTTCGAGATGTCGCCCAGCTTGACGATCGTGTCCTTCACCCATTTCGACGAGATCTCGGTCGATTTCTCGGCGGCCTCAAGGGCGACTTTCGAGAATTTCTCGCCGAAGGCGGCCTGGGTCTTGAAGGAGTTTTGGAAGGCGGTCGTGTCGACCGGGAAGGCGGCAACCATGTCTTGGAACACTTTGGTGAAATCGGTGGTCTTGGTCATATCTACTCTCCAGCTTCGGGGGGCTACCCGTTTTCTGATCCGATATATACATGCTGCAGTGCAGCATTTCAAGTCTGTTTCTGCAATGCAGCAATACCGGAGCGTGTAGGCCGGGCATTGCCTGTTGCTGCTGCGGCCGGCTGACGCGGGGTCGGCCGGATGAACCGCAAATGCAGGTAAGCACGCGATTATTGCGCTGCAGCATCAAATGCACGGCGGTGACATGACGATTTGGCAACGCCGGGCGCCGGGTGAAAATCCGCAGGACAGGCGAAAAGTCGCCGATGCGAAACCCGTCTGCCCGGACGAATCAGGCGTCCGAAGATTCGGCCGTGACATAGGTGCCGGGCGCAGGGCCAAGGACGGGATTTTCCGGCCCCCCCGGCATGCGCGCCACGACTTTCGCCCCTGATCGCTGCGCCAGCCACTCGCCCCAGCGCGGCCACCAGCTTCCCGCTGTCCTGGTCGCGCCGGCAAGCCAGTCTTCCGGTGCACCCGCGACCGGCGCCTCGCTGGTGTAATGGCCGTATTTGCCCTTGGAGGGCGGGTTGACGATTCCGGCGATATGGCCGGACTCGGACAGGATGAATGTCTTGTCCTTCGATCCCATCTGCTTGATGCCGTTGAAACTGCCCTTCCAATGCGCGATGTGGTCGGTTTCGCAGGCGACGGCGCAGAGCGGCACCTGCACCTCGGCCAGCGAGACGGGATGGCCGAAGACCGGGAACTCGCCCTTGGCAAGGCCATCGTTCTGGCAAAGACCCCGCAGATATTCGATCGCCATCGTGGCCGGCAGGTTGGTCGAATCGCCATTCCAGAACAGCAGGTCGAAGGCGGGTGGCGCCTCGCCCAGCATGTAGCTCTTGATCGCGGGCGTATAGATCAGGTCGTTCGAGCGCAGGAAGCTGAAGGTCCGCTGCATGAAGACCTTGGACAGGATGCCGTCGCTGGCGGTCTGCCGCTCGATCCCGTCGACAAAATCGTCGTTCAGAAACACGCCGACTTCGCCGGGATCGGAGAAATCGGTCAGCGTGGTGAAGAAGGTGGCACTTTTCACTGTCTTGTCGCCGGCCTTGTGCAGATACGCCAGCGTCAGCGCCAGGGTGGTGCCGGCAATACAGTAGCCCACGGCATTCACATGCTTTTCGCCGGTGATCCGCCGCGCCTCGGCCATGGCCCGCAGAAAGCCGTCACGGATATAGTCGTCGACTGCCACGCCGGCATAGTCCGGCCCGGGGTTCACCCAGCTGACCACAAACAGGGTGAAGCCCTGATCGACGATCCATTTGATCAGCGAATTCTGCGGCTTGAGATCGAGGATGTAGTATTTGTTGATCCAGGGCGGGAAGATGATCAGCGGTATCTTGTGCACCTTGTCGGTGGTGGGGGCGTATTGGATCAGCTCCATCATCCGGTTGCGGTAGACGACCGAGCCCGGCGTGGTGGCGATATTGCCGCCCACCTTGAAGGCTTCGCGGTCGGCCAGCGTCACGATCAGTTCGCCGTCATTGGCCTCGATGTCGCGGACCAGGTTCTCCAGCCCCTGCACCAGGCTTTCGCCATCGGTGGCGACCGCCTTTTCCAGCGCATCGGGGTTGGTGCCAAGGAAATTCGTCGGGCTGAACATGTCGACGATCTGCCGGGTGAAATAGTCGATCCGGCGCCGGTCGTCGGGGGCGAGCGTCTCCATCGCCGCGACGCCGGTGGTGATCGCCTCGGAATTCAGCTGGTACTGCTGCTTCAGGAAGTTGAAGAACGGATGGGTTTCCCACAGCGGATTGGCAAAGCGGCGATCCTTCGGGCCGGGGTCGGGCGGGGCCTTGAACTCGCCATTGGCCAGCACCTGGTTGGCCTCGACATAATGCTTCAGGGTCTTGCCCCAGTAGTTCACCTGATGCTCGACCATGCGGGCGGGGTTTTGCATCATCCCGGCCACCCAGGCGGTGGCGGCCTTCATGTAGACATCGGCGGCCGGCCCGTCCAGCGCGGGGTCGTGCATCCGGCGGCGGGCCAGCGCGGCGGACAGGCGTTGCGACAATTCCTCGATCCGGGCGAGATTCGCGTTCAGCCGATCCTGGCGGGCGGCGGCGTCATTCTCAGCAGTTGTCATGAACCTGTTTCCCTCTTACTCTCGCTGCTGCGCAGCATCCCGCCGCCGCCCATCCTGACCGGGCGCTACCGGGTTGAAAACCTTCGGCGCGGCGTGAACGGGAGACATGAATGAAGTATATGGCGACCTATGACGTGATGGAAAGCGTCCGCAACACGAATGAGTGGCTGGGCGCCTCCGCACGATCTTTTGCACGCTATCCCATCTTCGCATTGTCGATGAACCCGATGCTGCCCCTGCTGGCCGCCTGGGGCGAGGTGACGGAACGCAGCTTTGGCCGCATGATTGCCAAGCCGGACTGGGGCATCCGCTCGATTGTAGGCCCCGAGGGGCAGGACCACCTGGTCGACGAGAAGATCCTGGTCGAGCGTCCCTTTGGCAATCTCGTCCAGTTCTTCGTGCGTCGCCGGGCGCCGATGGCGCGGCGCATCCTTGTCGTGGCACCGATGTCGGGGCATTACGCCACGCTGCTGCGCTCGACCGTCGCGTCGCTTTTGCCCGATGCCGATGTCTTCGTGACCGACTGGCACAATGCCCGCGACATCCCGGTCAGCGAGGGCAAGTTCGACATCGAGGATTACACGCTCTATATCGTCGATTTCCTGCGGGCGCTGGGACCGGACACTCATGTCGTCGCGGTCTGTCAGCCGGTGCCGCTGGTGCTGGCCGCAACCGCCTATCTTGCCGCCGAGGACCCCGAAGCCCAGCCGCGCAGCCTGACGCTGATGGGCGGCCCGGTCGACCCGGACGCGGCGCCGACAGAGGTGACGGATTTCGGCCGCCGGATGACGATGGGCCAGCTTGAACAACTGGCGATCCAGCGCGTGGGGTTCAATTACAAGGGGGCCGGGCGGTTGGTCTATCCGGGGCTGGCGCAGTTGTCGGGCTTCATCTCGATGAATGCCGAACGCCATGCCAAGGCCTTTGCCGAGCAGATCTTCCGTGTTGCCCGCGACGAGGCGAGCGACCATGACGCGCATAACCGCTTCTATGACGAATATCTCGCGGTGATGGACATGACCGCCGAATTCTACCTCTCGACCGTCGAGCGCGTGTTCAAGAAGCGCGAAATCGCCCGGAACGAGTTTACGGTTGCGGGCAAGAAGGTGGATATCGGCGCGATCACCCGGGTTGCGGTGAAGATCGTCGAGGGCGAGAAGGACGACATTTCCGCGCCGGGGCAGTGCCTGGCGGCGCTGGGGCTGCTGACCGGGTTGCCGGAATCGAAGAAGGCCCGGCATCTGGAGCCGGGGGCCGGCCATTACGGAATCTTTGCCGGCAAGAGCTGGCGGCTGAACATCCGGCCGCTGGTTCTGGCCTTCATCGATGCCAATGCCGCCCCCTCGCGCGCCGAGCCGCGCGGGGAAGCGCCGGTGCGCCTGGCCAGCGGCTGACAGCGCTGCCGCGGCAGCCCGGGCGCGCGCGGCAGGTTTCGCGGCTGCGGTTCGCAAGAAGCCCGGTCAGGATTTTTGCGGCGCCCGGGCCTGAACCATCGGCCCGGCAAGGAAGGGGCGCAGCGCGTCGTTCACCTGTTCGGGCGCCTCGATCTGCGGCAGATGGCCCGCATCCTCGATGATCTGCAACTGGCCGAAAGGCATCAGCCCGGCCAGGAATTCCTGCCGGCGCAGCGGCACCAGAACGTCGCTTCGCCCGGCCAGGATCAGCGCCGGCACCTTCACGCGATGCAGTGTCTTTTGCTGGTCGGGGCGGCGCTGCAGCGCGCGGGTCTGGCGGACGTAGTGATCGAGCCCCAGCATCAACCCCATCTCCTGCACCAGCGCCAGCACCTCGTCGCGCCAGGGCGTATCGGCCAGAGCGCCGGCCGGACAATCTTCGGCCAGCGCCTCCGCCAGCCGCCCGGCGCGGGCCACCACCAGCCGTGTCTCGCGCGCAGCGGCCAGTGCCGGTGGCTCGGCCAGGGGATCGGTGGCGATCAGCGCGATCCGGCTGACCCGTTCCGGCGCCCGGCGCAGGATGTCGAGCGCCACCTCGCCGCCAAGACCATGACCGAGAAGCGCGAATCGCTCGGGCAGGTGGGTCAGCGCCCGGGCGGACATCTGTTCCACCGTATCGGCGCCGGTGGGCAGGATCAGCAGCACCGGCCGGTCCGTGCCGAATTCGACGATCTGCGACAGGAAACTGCGGGCATCCGCCATGAATCCGGGCAGGATGACCAGCGGCTCGGTCATCCCTCGCCGCGCTCCGACAGATCGTCCAGCGTGGCGGCAATCAGCGCCAGGTCGTCCGGCGTCGAAAAGCGGTGATCGGCGTCCTTGACCAGTGTCAGCCGCAGGTCGGGGCCGGTCGCATGATCCAGCAGCCGCAATGCCACCGCCGGCAGAACATCCACATCCGCGGTCCCCTGCAGCAGCCGCACCGGGAAAGGCAGCGGCAGCGGGCGATCGAGGACAAGGTTCTGTGCCCCATCCTCGAACAGCCGGCGGGTAAAGGCATAGGGTGCGCCATAGGCCGAGGGCTTCTCGGTCCGTCCGGTTGCGATGATCTCGGCGCGCTCGGCCTCGGTCAGCTCGTCCTGCCAGGTGGTCACGGTGAAGTCGGGCGCCGCGGCGATGCCGATCAGGCCCGCCACCCGTTCCGGCACGGCCCGGGCAAGAAGAAGCGCGATCCAGCCGCCCATCGACGAGCCGATCAGGATCTGCGGCCCCTCGGTCAGCGCCTCGACCGCTGCGCGCGCATCGGCGGCCCAATCGCCGATGCAGCCCTCGTCGAACCGGCCCGAGGACTGGCCGTGCCCGGAATAGTCGAACCGCAGGAAGGCCCGACCCCGCGCCGTGGCCCAGCCCTGCAGGAAGCGCGCCTTCGTCCCCTCCATGTCCGAGCCGAAGCCGCCGAGGAATACAACCCCCGGGCCGGTTCCGCGCAGCCGGTGGTATGCCAGGTGGCGGCGCGCCGGCGTGGTCAGAAAGTCGGTCATGCAGGCTCCTTCCGCAATCACGGCAAGCCTAGCAGGCCCCACTGCCCACCGCCAGCCGCTCAGGCTGCGTCGATACTGCGGGCGAGGACGCGCCCGATCTCGTTGAAACTCCGGCCGCTTTCTGCCTGCCAGCGGTTGAACGCCGCCTGGATCGCCGCCATCGACCGGGCCGAGCCGGCGGCGCCTGCGATCACCCCCTCGGCCTGCAGCCGCGCCACCACGCTGGCGGAGAGCACGAAGCTGTCCTTGCCCATGTGTCGCATCACATATTGCCCGGTCGTCCCGCCAAGCCGGCTGCCATTCCGGCCAAGCCAGCCCAGAAGTCCGGCGAAATCCGACACCGGCCAATCCGCCACGCGACGGGCGAAACTGCCGCTTTCGGCCGCGACCTGGCGCAGGAAGGCGGCATTGTCGCGGATTGCCACGATCTTCGGTCCCGAGCGGATCACCCGCGGATCGCCGACCAGGGCGTCGATCCGCTCGCCCTCGTACATCGAGACCCGGCCGGGATCGAAGCCTTCGAAGGCCTCCTCGATTCCGGGCCATTTCCGGTCGACCACCTGCCAGCTGATTCCGGCCTGAAAGATGCCGCGGGCCATGGCCGCAAGCCATTGCGCATCGGGAATGGCCGCCAGTGCCTGGGCATCGAGCGGCGCCGTCGCCCCTTCCAGCACCGCCTCGACGCTGCCCTTGCGGGCCACCGCCAGGTCGAGGATTTCGCCGAAGTCGCGCATCGCCACCCCCATTCGCCACCGGCCGTAGCCTGCCTGCGTCCCCAGTCACTGGCAAGACCGCCATTCGGTACCCAGAGGCCCCGCTTGATCGCCCGGTCCGTTGTCCGCCCCGTTGCCCCGCCCCTTGCCCGGATTGACAACCCGTTCCGCAGGCGCGAAAAGCGCCACGACCTACCCGCAACCGGGCGCTCCGTGGGCGCCAAACCGACGAGGAACCGGCCATGAGCCAGATCTCCCTGACATTTCCCGATGGCAACAGCCGCAGCTATGAGGCCGGCGTGACCCCGGCCGAGGTTGCGGCCTCCATCGCGCCTTCGCTGGCCAAGGCAGCGATCTCGGCGCAGGTCGATGGCCAGCACTGGGATCTGCAATGGCCGATCCTGGCGGATGCCCGCATCTCGATCAACACGATGAAGGACGATGGTCCGGCACTGGAACTGATCCGGCACGATCTGGCCCATATCATGGCCCGTGCGGTACAGGAGATCTGGCCGGATGTGAAAGTCACCATCGGCCCGGTGCGCGATCAGGGCTGGTTCTACGATTTCGACCGGGCCGAGCCGTTCACGCCCGAGGACCTCGGGCTGATCGAGGCGCGGATGAAGCAGATCATCAATGCCCGCGATCCCATCCGCACCGAAGTCTGGGACCGCGACCGCGCCATTGCCTTTTATGAAGCGAAGGGCGAGCCGTTCAAGCTGGAATTGATCGACCGGATTCCCGGGAACGAGCCGATCCGCATGTACTGGCACGGCGACTGGCAGGATCTCTGCCGCGGTCCGCATCTGCAGCACACGGGTCAGGTGCCGGCCGATGCTTTCAAGCTGACGCATGTTGCCGGCGCCTACTGGCTGGGCGATGCCAGCCGTCCGATGCTGCAGCGCATCTACGGGCTGGCCTTCCGCAACCGCGACGACCTGAAGGCGCATCTGACGATGCTGGAAGAGGCGGCGAAGCGCGATCACCGCAAGCTTGGCCGCGAGATGGATCTGTTCCACCTGCAGGACGAAGCGCCGGGCATGGTGTTCTGGCATCCGAACGGCTGGCAGATCTGGCGCAGCCTGGAGGCCTATATGCGTGGCCGGCTGGACCGTGCCGGCTACCGCGAAATCCGCACGCCACAGGTCGTCGACCGCATCCTGTGGGAGCGGTCGGGCCATTGGGAGGCCTACCGCGAGAATATGTTCATCGTCGAGGTGGACGAGGAGGGCGCGAAGGAAAAGCGCATCAATGCGCTGAAGCCGATGAATTGCCCCTGCCACGTCCAGGTGTACAATCAGGGCCTGAAATCCTACCGCGACCTGCCGCTGCGCCTTGCCGAATTCGGCGCCTGCCACCGCTACGAATCCTCGGGTTCGATGCACGGGCTGATGCGGGTGCGCGGCTTCACGCAGGACGATGCGCATATCTTCTGTACCGAAGCCCAGATCGAGGATGAATGCGCCGGGTTCATCGCGCTGCTGTCCTCGGTCTATCGCGACCTGGGCTTCGACCGTTTCGACATCAAGCTTTCGACCCGCCCGGATGTGCGCATCGGCACAGACGAGCAATGGGACCGGGTCGAGGGTGCGCTGACCAATGCGATCGAGAAGCTGGGCCTGCCCTATGAGGTCAATCCCGGCGATGGCGCCTTCTACGGCCCGAAGCTGGACTTCAAGCTGACCGACGCCATCGGCCGGCAATGGCAATGCGGCACCTTCCAGGTCGATGCGCAACTGCCCGGGCGGCTTGGTGCGGAATATGTCGGCGAGGACGGCGCAAAGCACATGCCCTACATGCTGCACCGCGCGATCCTCGGCAGCTTCGAACGCTTCATCGGTATCCTGATCGAGAACTACGCTGGCAAGCTGCCGTTCTGGCTGGCGCCGCGACAGGTGGTGGTGGCCTCGATCGTCTCGGATGCCGATCCCTATGTGCGCGAAGTGACCGAAGCGCTGCGCAAGGCCGGCGTCCGCGCCGAGGCGGATACGCGCAACGAGAAGATCAACTACAAGGTTCGCGAACATTCGCTCGGCAAGGTGCCGGTGATCCTGGCCATCGGCATGAAGGAGGTCGAGGAGCGCAGCGTCTCGGTCCGCCGACTGGGCGAAACCCGAACCGAGTCCCTTGGATTCGACGCGGCGGTGACGGCGCTGGCCTTCGACGCACTGCCCCCCGGCGGCGCAGGCTGAGGGCGCCGTAAGATGCAGCGGAAGCGACGCATTTCCCGCAGGTTGCGGCAGAATGTCGTCATCTGGCTTGATTTTCGGGATTTGCGTGGCATCCTTCCCCGCAGTAACGACAGACTTTCCGACTGCCTCGCTCTCTGGACGAAGGGCTGAAAGACCTGGCCGCTACGCCCGGTGCAATTCCGCCCCGGGGAGTTCTGAAGGGGAGAAGCGGGTATGCCCACCGGCACCGTGAAATGGTTTAACGCCACGAAAGGCTACGGGTTCATTGCGCCCGACGATGGTGGCAAGGATGTCTTCGTACATATCTCGGCGGTGGAGCGCGCCGGTCTGAAAGGTCTGAACGACAACCAGAAGATTGCCTACGAGCTGCTCTCGGGGCGTGACGGCCGTTCGTCGGCCGGCGACCTCAAGCTGCTCTGACGCGGCTTGCGGCCGCTGGCGGCCGCAACGTTTCCGGTGCCGGGCAGAGCGCCTGCCCGGCATCCCGGAGGGGGGCATCGGCGGGGGGCATCGACCGGGATGATCCGGCCCCGAACCGCTAGGCTCAAGCCGTCAGCGCGGCCTCGATCTCCGTATCCCAACCCAGAAACCAGCGGTCGCCATCGCGGATTACCGGGCGTTTCATGACCGTCGGCTGTGCGGCGATCTGTGCCTCAGGGTCCGAGGCACGCAGAAAATCATTGAAGCTGCGATAGCTGGTCGACTGGCGGTTGACCGCGCGCTCGCCGAATTCGCCGGTGATGGCGGCAATCTCGGCCTCGCTCAGCGGTTCCGCCCGGATGTCGCGAAAGGTGACGTCGCGACCCGCCGTCTTCAGCGCGCGAAGCGCCTTCTTGCAGGTGTCGCAGGTGGATATTCCGTAGAGAATCATCGCAGCCCCTCAGTTACAGCCGACCTGATAGCCCTGCTGCACGCTGGGCACGCCGTCCTCGAACACCAGTTCCACCGGCGCCATGGTGCCAAGACCCTGCGCCACCTTGCCCATCGCCGCGCACAGCGGCTGGATCGCCCGGATCGCACCCTTGCGGTCGATGAACCCTGGGCGGAACAGCACGGCATAGCGATTGGCTGCCAGCTTCAGGATATGGGTTTGATAGCGTTTCCATGGCCCGCCGAAGCGTGCGGTCTCGGCATCGGGGGCGAAGGGTTCGACCACGATCTGCGCCGGAACGGCGGTTGCGGCGGCCACGGCAAGGACGAGGGACAGGACAATCGGGCGCAACGGCATCGGGGGCTCCTTGGCAGTTGTTCGAAGGCTAGCCCGCGCCGGGCCGCCGGGCAAGCCGGCGCAGCATCTTGCCCCTATCGCTCAATCGCCCACCGCCTCGCGCCAGTGGCGGCGACACAGGCTCTGATAGGTCTCGTTGCCGCCGATCACCACCTGCGCCCCGTCCGTCAGCGCCCGCCCGTCCGGCCTCTTGCGCACCACCATGGTCGCCTTCTTGCCGCAATGGCAGATGGTGCGCACTTCGCGCATTTCATCGGCCCAGGCCAGCAAGGCGGCCGAGCCGGGAAACAATTCGCCCCGAAAATCGACGCGCAGGCCGTAGCACATCACCGGCACCTTCAGGTCGTCGACCGCGCGCGCCAACTGCCAGACCTGCGCCTTGGTCAGGAATTGTGCCTCGTCGACAAAGACGCAGGCGACGGGTCCCTGCGCCAGCCGGTCGCAGAGGCGCGCGAACATGTCGTCGGCGGCATCGAAGGTCTCGGCCTCGGCACCGATGCCGATGCGGCTGGCGATCCGGTGCCCCCCGGCCCGATCGTCCAGCCGGGCCGTCAGCAGATAGGTCTGCATTCCGCTTTCGCGGTAGTTGTGCGACGCCTGCAACAGCAGCGTCGACTTGCCGGCATTCATGGTCGAGTAGTGAAAATAGAGCTTGGCCATTGTCGCGGCGTAGCGATCCAGCATCGATCTGGCAAGAGAGAGCCTGCGCCGCGATTACGCCCGTGGCCAGACAAGCGGCGCCGAGGCCGTGGCGGGCCCGCACTGTTGTGGGCCGGGGGTGCCGGAGCGATGCAAAAGCTGGGCAGGGGCCCGCCAGTCGTGGTGGCTTGGACAACGCCGCCCCGAACCAGCCGGGCTTTCGTCATACTCGATACCGACGGGCGAAAATGCCCGCGACCCTCGTTAAGACTGACGGGCCCGCCGCAAGCGGACACAACACGCCTCCGCACGGGTTTTCGGAGCGAACCCTATACGGCGGACCCCCACCCAAGGCCGATGCTGGGGACACCGGCCACTCGTTACTCGTCCCGGTACCCCGGAACACCTTTATCCATGACAAATCCTTGTGATCGCATTAATGGGAAATGAGAAAGCGATTTCCCCGGACCGGCTTGCGGCGGGGGAGGATACGGTCATGACGAATACAAGCTACTTGAAAAAACACACCGAAGCGCTGGTGAAGGATGTCGGAATCGAAGCGGCCTGCGCGCTGACCGGCAAGTCCAAGGCGACGCTCGGGCGCTATTATTCCGACAGCGACGAACATGATGATCGGTTCATGCCAATCGATGTCGTGGCCGAACTTGAGGCCGCGGCGCGGTTCCCGCATGTGACTGCGGCGCTGGCCGACCTGCGCGGTATCACCCTGTCTTACGACGGTGACAAGCACGAGGGCATGACAACGGGTGTCAATCAGGATGTCGTGGCACTGGCCCAGCGTTTCGCCCAGTTGATGAGCGAATATAACCAGGCCATCAGCGACGGCCGGATCAGCGTCAACGAAGCCAAGCGCATGCTGCGCGAGACGCTCGCCATCCAGCAGGTGCTGATCCAGATGAAGCTGAACCTCGAGGACGAGGTCAGCTAGGCCGCCGTCGCGGGGCGCCGGCCCCGCCCGGCGAGCGCTGCCGCGCAGCGGGCTTTGCCGCGGTGCCGGGGGCGGGCTTGCCGGGGGCGTTGCCGGGACGGCGCGGGCCGGCCGAAGCGCCCGGTTTCGGTCCCGGTCTGCGGCCGGGTTTCGGGCCGGGCCGGGGGGCTGCAGCGACGATATCGGCCGCCCAGGGCGCGCCGCCAAGCACCGGCAGGGGTTTTTTCAGCAGCTTCTCGATCGCCTGCAACTCGCCCATCTCGGCCGGTGCGCAGAAGCTGATCGAGGTGCCTTCGGCCCCGGCCCGCGCGGTGCGGCCGATGCGGTGGACATAGTTCTCCGGCACGTTCGGCATATCGTAGTTGTAGACATGGCGCACGGTCGGAATATCGATGCCGCGCGCGGCAACATCGGTTGCGACCAGCACGTCCACTTCGCCCGCCTTGAACTCGGTCAGGATGCGGTCGCGCTGGTTCTGGCTGCGGTTGCCATGGATCGCGCCGACCTTGAAGCCCCAGCCGGCCAGAACCTTGGCCAGCTTGTCGGCGCCATGTTTCGTGCGGGAAAAGACCAGTGCCTGCTCGCCGGGGTGCTTTTGCAGATAGCTTTCCAACAGCCGCGCCTTGTCGCCATTGGGGATGAAATGCACCCCCTGGCTGACCTTATCGACGGGCTTGCCCGGCGGTGCGACCTGCACGCGGACGGGATCGCGCAGGTAGGTGGCGGCGATCTCGTCGATGTCCTTCGGCATGGTGGCCGAGAACATCAGCGTCTGCCGGCGCAGCGGAATATGCTTGGCAATCCGCCGCAGGGCATGGATGAACCCCATGTCGAGCATGTGGTCGGCTTCGTCCAGCACCAGATAGGCGCATTTCTCCAGCGAGACATCGCCCCGCTCGATCAGATCGATCAGACGGCCGGGGGTGGCGACCAGTACATCGGCGCCCTTCACCAGGCTGAGCGCTTGGCGGTTGACCGAGGCGCCGCCAACCACCATCACCACCTTGACGGCGGTTCCCTGGGTGAAGGTCAGAAAGTTCTCGCGGATTTGGGTGGCCAGCTCGCGCGTCGGCACCAGGATCAGCGCACGGATGTTCTTCGGCCCGGGCGGGTGGCCGATGTCGAGCAAGCGATGCAGCAGCGGCAGGCCGAAGGCCGCGGTCTTGCCGGTGCCGGTCTGCGCAAGACCCATCAGATCCTTGCCGGCCATGATCGGCGGAATTGACTGCGCCTGAATCGGCGTGGGGGTCTTGAGCTGGGTCTTTTCCAGCGCTTTCAGGATCTTGGGCGAAAGACCCAGGGCTTCGAAGGTGGTCATCATCATCCGGGGGGAAAGGAATGTGGGCGAGACGCCCAGCGTTGCTTCCCCCGATGCTCCGGAACGGGCGGGATGTCAACCTTTGCCTGCCGGCGTCGCGGCACAAATTTTCCGCCGGAAACTGCCGGTTCCGCCGCAGGAACCGCGCCTGCACCGTCACAGATTGTCGGTGTCCATGACGATCGTCACCGGGCCGTCATTCACCAGGCTGACCGCCATATCGGCGCCGAAGACGCCGGTTTCGACGGCAATGCCCTCGGCCGACAAAGCGGCGGCGAAGGCATTGTAGAGACGGCTGCCCTCGGCCGGGCCGCAGGCGGTGGAAAAGCCGGGGCGGTTGCCGCGCAGGTCGGCGGCCAGAGTGAACTGGCTGATCACCAGCGCCTGGCCGTCGATGTCGCGGATGGACAGGTTCATCTTGCCCTGGTCGTCGCGAAAGATCCGCAGCTTGGCCACCTTGCCGGCCAGCCGTGCGGCGGTTGCCGCGTCATCGCCCTGCATGGCGCAGACCAGGATCATCAGCCCCGGCCCGCAGCGCCCGACCGTCTGGCCGTCGACAGCCACCTCCGCCTGCTGCACGCGCTGCAGGACGGCCCTCACAACTCGTGCTCCCAGGGGGGATTGGCCCCGGGGCGCGAAACGGTGACGGCGGCCGCGCGTACGCCCAGATCGAGGCAGGCGTCGAGCGCCTGGTCCGGCAGGGTGGCGACATCGGATTTCGTCAGCCTGCCCGCCCGGTGCAGCGCGGCCAGCACGCCCGCATTGAACGTGTCACCGGCACCGACGGTATCGGCCACGGCGACGGGGCGGGCCGGGCAGAAGCGGTCGGCCGTCGCGGTGATTGCGCGCGCACCGCTGGCGCCTTCGGTGACGAAGACCACCTTTGGTCCGCGCGCGATGATCCGGCGGGCCAGCGCCACGGCATCGCCGGCCCCCTCCAGCCAGTGCAGATCCTCGTCGGACAGCTTCACCAGATCGGCCCGGGCGATCATCCGGCCGATGCGCGCGCGGTAGCTGTCCTCCTGGCCGGCGATGAAGCCGGGGCGGATGTTGGGGTCGATCATGATGACCCGGGCGGGCGCCTCCCGCGTGAGCAGTGCCTCATAGGTGCTGGCGGCCGGGTCGTTCACCAGCGAGATGCCGCCGAAGAACAATGCGGCGACCCGGTCGGGCAGCGCGGGCAGGTCGGCCGCGGACAGGAGCCGGCCGGCGGTGCCCTCGTCATAGAAAGCATAGGTCGCCTGGCCGTTCACCAGCTTCACGAAGGCGACCGTGGTCGGCCGCCCCGACCGGGCCAGAAGCGAGACATCGACCTTCGAAGCCGTCAGCGTATCGGCAAGGATTTCGCCCAGCATATCGGTCGAGACGCCCGAGTAGAAGGCCGAGGGCGCGCCAAGTCGGCCGAGGGCAATGGCGGTGTTGAACACCGACCCCCCGGCATAGGGCGCGAAACAGGCCTCCCCCTCGGTCGAGATGCGCGGCAGCATGTCGATCAGCGCCTCGCCACAGCTGAGAATCATCGATTGTCCCCCGGAATTGCAGGCACCGGCCTGTCGCTGTGCCGTTGTTAACCAAACGGTTGCCTCAGCGGAAGTAGGGCGCAAGATGGGCGCGGATGCGGGCAAGCGGCGTCGCACCCGAAGTGTCGGGCATGAAGGTCTCGCCGGTGATCGCCTCATAGGCCTCGATATAGACGGCAGAGGTGCGGGCGATCATCTCCGGCGGGATCTCGGGCACCGGATCGCGGTAGGGATCGCAGCGGGCAACGACCCAGGCCCGGATCACATCCTTGTCGAAGCTGGGCGGGCGGGACCCCTCGGCCAGTGCCCGCTCATAGCCCGAGGCGATCCAGTAGCGGCTGGAATCGGGGGTGTGGATCTCGTCGGCCAGCAGGATGCGGCCGGTGTCGTCAAGGCCGAATTCGTATTTGGTATCGACAAGGATCAGCCCGCGGTCGGCCGCGATCTTCTGGCCGCGGGCAAAAAGGGCAAGCGCCCTGGCCGAAACCTCGTCCCATTGTGCCGGGGTCAGCAGGCCCTGTTCGACGATTTCGGCCGGGGTCAGCGGCTCGTCATGGCCACCGTCGAAGGCTTTCGAGGTCGGGGTGATGATCGCCTGCGGCAGGGCCTGGTTGTCGCGCAGGCCGTCCGGCAGGGCATGGCCGTACATCTGGCGCGCGCCGGCCCGGTACTGCGTCAGGATCGAGGTCGACGTGGTGCCGGCCAGATAGCCGCGCACGACAATCTCGACCGGCAGGATGGCGACCCGGCGGCCGATCGCGACATTCGGATCCGGGTAGGCCACGATATGGTTGGGGCAGAGATCGGCGGTCCGGTCGAACCACCAGCGGGCGGTCTGGGTCAGGACCTGGCCCTTCCAGGGGATCGCGGCAAGGATGCGGTCGAAGGCGGAGATCCGGTCGGAGGAGATCAGGATCCGGCGGCCCTGCGGATAATCTGCATCCGGCGGCAGGTCGTAGCAGTCGCGCACCTTGCCGAAATAGGGGTTTGGCAGTTCGGGGATGCGGGCCTCGGGCAGGACGCGGGTCAGGTCGATCATCGGGCGGCTCCGGCAGATTGTGCCCCTCTTGGAACCGGGCGCGCGGCGTGTCAACGGCCGAGGGGGCGCTGCCCCCGGCCTGCGGCCTCCCCCGGGATATTTTTTCAGAGAAGAAGGCACCATTTCGTGTCGGGCTGCCGGATCCGGCGCGGGGTGCCGGGCAGATGGGTCATCCTGACTGCCCCAATGCGCGCAATGTCCGCGGATCAACCGCGTGGCAGGCAGGCCGGACGCCTGCGATCCCGCTGCGCCGGAAGGCGGCGGGCGGGTTGGTGGCGGCGAGGAAGCTTCGTCGGGGCCGGCATCGCCGCCGAAGGTGCGGGCTGCATCTGCGACGAAAGCGGGTACGACGGGGCGCGCCGGGCGCAAGCGCGAGGGTCGGGAGGGCAAGGACGGCGGCCGGGAAGGTTTTCGCGCAAACACCCCGGGGCTGATCGGGCGGCGCGGCAACCGGATCGGCAGAGCGCCGGCCAAGGGTGTTGCGCCTGATGCTGCCGTCAGTCCAGCCAGGCCGGGCGGGGCAGGCCCAGCGCCTCGGGGTCGCCGATATAGATCGCGCCGATTGCGACGATGGCGGCAACAAGCACGGCGAAGGCGATCTTCCAGGCCGACCATGGCCGCTCGCCCTGCACCTTGCCGGACTGGGCGTTGACGAGGAAGCGAAAGCTGCGGCCGTTGTATTTATAGGCCGCCATCCAGACCGGCAGCAGGATGTGCTTGAAGGTTTCGGCCGCGTAATCGGTGTCGATGGTCTGGATGCGCTGCTCGTCGCCGCCGATGTCGCGGCGGACGTCCTGCTCGATCACCCCGGCCATCGCGCCCTTGGCCTGCCGGTCGGCCTCGGCCAGCGGCAGGGTGTAGCCCTCGGCATCGAAACCGGCAAGATAGTCGGCGGCAAAGGGCACCAGCGCATCGAGATCCCATGGGCCGAGGCCCTGGCCGAGGTCGGTGGGAAGCGAGGTCGCCCCAAGGACCAGCACATCGTCGAAATCGCGCGCGACGCGGCCCGCGGCGGAATGCCAGCGAATCTTGCGCTGCTGTTCCTGCCGCCGCTCGTTGCGACCGTTCACGTTGACGGTGACGGTGCGGGTTTCGTAATAGGCCTCGCCGCGCTGCCCGGTATAGCGCGAGCGGGTTTCGGCGTCGAAGGTCCAGTAGGGAACATAGACACCGTTCATCGCCCGCCCCTTGCGGGCATATTCCAGCAGCGTGTTCGGGGCGAACCACAGGCTGCCCATCCAGCCAGTCATCGCCTCGCGGGCCTGGCGTTCGGAAAGGACGAACGGCACCAGCGCCTGCGGCTTGATCACCCGTTGCGCGCCGCTGTCGAGTACGACGGGCGAGGCGCAGAACGGGCATTCGGTGGCATGGGTGGCGTTGCGGAACTCGATCAGCGCGCCACAATTGGTGCAGGTGGCGGTGCGGACCTCGACCATGGCGCCGCCGGGCAGATCGTCGCGAAGGCCGCGGGCGAGGTCATGCTCGACCAGCGCGCGCGACCGGGCGCGGCTGTCGGCCTGCGGAATATGCTGCACATGGCCGCAATGATCGCAGACCAGTTCGGTCTGGCCGGGCGCATAGCGCAATTGCGCCCCGCATTGTTCGCATTTCCAGTGGTACTCGGTCGTCTCGACGGCCATGGCGGAACGCAGTGCAGGTCAGGGAACAGGGGGCGGGGGGGGCGGAACCTGGGCAAGAAGGTGCGAAAGCTCGGTTTCGGCGGCCGGCTTCCAGCCGTCCTGCCCGGTGGTCCAGACCATGGTCGCCCGCGTCAGCGCGCCGGAGGCGACCATCGCTGCAAGATCGGCCTCGGCAAAGGGACCCGTGGTCTGCCCGGCCTCGGCGATATGCCAGGTTTTCGCCGCGGGTGGCGGTGGCGGCGGCGCGGGTGGTGTCGACGCTGCGGCCGGGGCCGATGGTGCGGCCGGTGCTGGCGCCGCGGCCGGAATGCTGCCCCAGGGGCCGATCGACTGGCCCAGGGCGGCACCCATTCCCGCGGCCATGCCGGCGCCCATCATCTGCCCCATGGCGCTGCCCGGCTGGGCCATGGCTTCGGCGGCATTATACTGCATGTAGCGGTTCAGATCGCCCACCACACCCATCGAGGTGCGCTTGTCGAGCGCCTTTTCCACCTCTTCCGGCAGGCTGATGTTCTCGACATAGAATTCGGGGATCGTCAGGCCGTAGTCCGCCACCTTCGGGGCGATGGTCTTGGCGATGATCTGGCCCAGTTGTTCGGTGTTTGCCGCCATGTCGAGGACCGGGATCCCCGATCCGGCCAACACCTGACTGGCGGCCTGGACGATGATGTTGCGGATCTGGATCGAGATCTCGTCGGTGGTGAATTCGCCATCCGTGCCGACGATTTCGGTGATGAACTTGCCCGGATCGGACACGCGCATCGAATAGGTGCCGAAGGCGCGCAGGCGGACCGGCCCGAATTCCGGGTCGCGCGCCATAATGGGGTTCTTCGTCCCCCATTTCTGGTCATTGAACCGGGTGGTGTTGACGAAATAGATCTCGGATTTGAAGGGGGACTGGAAGCCGTGATCCCAGTGTTGCAAGGTCGTCAGGATCGGCATGTTGTTGGTCTGCAGCTCGTAGAGGCCCGGACCGAAGACATCGGCAAGCTGCCCCTCGTGGATGAAGACGGCCGCCTGGCCCTCGCGCACGGTCAGCTTGGCGCCATATTTGATCGCCTGATCGCGCCGGTCAAAGCGCCAGACCATGGTGTCGCGCGTGTCATCAAGCCAGCTGATGACATCGATGAACTCGCCTTTCAGGAAATCAAAAACCATGGACTGGTTCCTTTCACGTTTCGCCGTCCATCAGCCGGCGGGCAAGAATATCCACGATCGGAGCCGCCTGGGGCAGGGTCATGCCGGGGCGCAGGGCGGAATCGTAGAGGATTTTCAGCATCAGCTCGTCCTGCGTGGTCAGCAGGGCGAATTCTTCATCGTCGTTGAAGATCGACGGGCGGGCGCGCGGGGAATCATTGGCAAGGCCAAGGCCCTGGGCGATTTCCTCGTGAAAGCAGGACTGGCGCAGCAGATCGGGGTGTTCGGCACGGACCACGGCAATGGCGCGGGTATAGGCGCCGGAATTGCCCTTCGACAGCGCATAGACCATGCAATAGGTCGTCTGCGGCATGTTCGTCATGTCGGCGATATCCTGGCCCGAAAGGCCAGGCATCCCGGCCGCGATCACCGGCCCCAGCGCCTCGCGTTCATCTTCGGACACCACATGGACCGTGAAGTTGCCCCCCCGGTCGACCAGTGAAATGGCATGGCCGGTGATCCGGGAAAGCCGCGCGAGGTAGGAGGCGACGCGCGCCCGGTCGGTTGCCTGCCGGTCGGCCGCTATCGAGGCGCCGAAACGCAGTTCCACCCGGACGGGAATTTCCCAGCGACGCAGGATCGAGCGCGACTCGGCGCGGACAAAGCCGCCGGACTGCCGGGAATATTCGTCATAGAGCGCGATGCGCAGGAAATTGTCGGCCAGCATGGCCGAGGTATAGGGCGCATCCGCCCCGCCGCCATCGGTGCGCAGCAGGCCATCGGACAGCAGCGCCGACTGCACCTGCGCGAAATAGGCCCGCGCGGCGGCGGATTTCGGCGTTTCCACCGGCACGGGCGGCGGGGCGGGTATCGGGGCAGGCTGCGGCCGTGGCGAGGAAACCTCGACCGGCACACAAGCGGACAGCGCAGCCGCAAAGGCGGCGGCCACGGTCACGGGGAAGGGGGCACCGGCCCGGGTCATGCCGGCGGTCGGGCCGGCGATTGGGGGCGTGCGCTGGCCGCGGCGAGGGTCTCGCGCAGTTCAGTCTCCATCTTCTGCAGGTCGATCTCGGCTGCGGCACGGCGGGCCTTGCCCTCGTCGGCGATGCGCAGGCTGTCTTCGATGGTGGCGATCAGCGTGTCATTCGCCTTCTTCACCGTTTCGATGTCGAAGACGCCGCGCTCCATCTCCTCGCGCACGACACGGTTCGCCTCCTGCAGGTTCTTTGCATTGGCCTCGAGCAGTTCATTGGTCAGATCGGTGGCCGAACGCACCGATTCCGCGGCCTCTTTCGAACGCTGGATCGTCACCGCCTGGGCAAGCTGGGTCTCCCACAGCGGCACGGTGTTGACCAGCGTCGACTGGATCTTCGTCACCAGCGACTTGTCGTTTTCCTGCACCAGCCGGATCGAGGGCAGCGACTGCATCGTCACCTGGCGCGTCAGTTTCAGGTCGTGCACCCGGCGTTCCAGATCGTCGCGGGCGGCGCGCAGGTCGCGCATCTCCTGCGCCTTCAGCACTTTCGCATTCTCGGGTGCGGCGGCGATCTCGGCTTCCTTGGCGGGGATGTCCCTTTCGTCGGCCACCTTCAGCCGCGCCTCGCCGGCTGCGATGTAGATTGCCAGTTCGTCGTAGAAATTCAGTGTCTTGGCATAGAGAAGGTCAAGGCTCTTGATGTCTTTCAGCAGCGTCGTCTCATGGCCGAGCAGTTCCTCGGTGATGCGGTCGATCTGGGACTGCACGTCCTCGTACTGGGCGACGAATTCGGCGAAGGGCGCCGCCTTGCCCAGCAACCGTTCCCACCAGCTTGCCTCGCGGCGCAGATCCAGTTCCTCGGCGGCAAAGCCGCGGATCGTGGTGACGATCTGGCGCAGGCTGTCGCCTGCCGGACCGACATCCTTGTTCTTCACATCCTGCAGCATCTCCTGGCTGATGACCTGCAGTTCCGCCTGCGCGGACGAGCCGAAGGCGATGATCGACTGGGTATTGGCCAGGTCGATCTCATCCATGCGGCGGTTGATTTCGGCGGCGCGGTCGGGACTGGCGGCCTCCAGCGGCACAACCTCGCCCATCGGCTCGGGCAGGATCACGGCGGACACCTTGTCGACCTCGGCAAGCAGGGCCTGCGCGTCGTTGAGGGTGGTTTCGGTGGTCATTGCGGGGCCTCACACTTGGGGCGGCGTACTGCCGCCGGACGGGGTTTCGAATTTCAGCCGGTCGCGCAACACCGAAATCTCGATGTCGAGGTCGCTGCGCCCGCCCTCGATCAGCATCTGGCTGCGCTGGGCGAAGGTGGTTTCCAGATCGGTCAGTAGCGATTCGTATTCGGCCCGCGCCGTCTGGTCGCGGCTTTCGGCCCAGAGATCGGCGAATTTCACCGTCGCGTCGCGCGCACCCTGCAGATAGACCGACAGGTATTTGCGCGCGGCGGTCAGGTCGCCGGGGTCGGCCTCGACCCGGCGAAAGAGGCTGCGGGCGGTGGCCGCGAAACGGTCGACGCGCGCCTCGAGCGCGCGGTCCTGCGCCCGCAGGATCGCATCCTTCATCTCGGCCAGGGTCTTTTCGGCCGAGGTCACGGCCCGGGCGACGCGGTCGGTCTGGTAGGGGTCGACCCCCTCCATCCCCTTGTCCGAGAACGGGTCGAGACCGAAGGCGCCCAGATGCAGCGCGGCCCCGGCGATCGCATAGAGAACGGGATAGGCCGAGACGCCATGCGCGATGACACCGCCAAGCGCCAGGGCGGCGCCGGTGGCCAGCGCCCCGAACAGGATGCGGGGAAAGGCCGGCCGGCGGGCGATCTTGCGCGCGGCCCATTCGGCGCGGGCCGCCATGCCCTCGCGGGTGAGCCAGGCCGAAAGGACCAGCAGCCCGCCGGCGGCAAGACCCAGCAGCATGGCATCGGGGGCGTCGCCGAAGGCGGGGAACAGGAAGGCGAAAGCCGACAGAAACAGCACGGTCGTGCGCCAGCGTCCGGGCACCGCCACCGGCCGGGCGGCCGCCGGTGGCGGTGCCCCGCGGTCGCGACCGGGCGGGCCGTCCTGCGGGCTGTACTTGCCGCCGAAACGCTGCGCGGGCATCAGATCCCTCCCGAGCCGGCGACGTAAAGGATCAGTGCCACCAGAAGAGTCAGCGACAGGGTGCGAAGGCCGGATTCGGACATGGAAGATCCCGCTGTGCCGCAAGGTCCCGCAATCCTAGCGGAGGAGCCGTCGCCATACCAGCGCTGCGCAAGGGAAAAATGCAGGTTTCTTCCCCCCTTGGCAGCGGGCCGCCCGTGTGTTGGCGCGATGTCGGCCATGGCCCGCCACCGGCCCGGATCGGCCGACGGACCTTAGCCGCGGCTGCGCGGTGGGCGTTTCGGGCCGCTGCCGCCGCGGGGGCCGGGCTTTGTCGCGGGCTTGCCAACGGGCTTTCCGGCCGGCTTTCCTGCCCTGTCGGATCCCGCCCCCGTTCCGGACCCTGCCGCCATACCGGCCTTTGGTCCGGCCGGTCCGGCGCGGCGCGATGGCGCGCCCGCTGCTGCGCCGCCAGCACCGGCCTTCGGACCGCCGGGCCTGGCGGTGTCGGTCTTCGCCGTGGCTGTTCGACCGGCCCCGGCCTTGGCGGTGGTGCCGGCACTGCGGGGCACCGTCTTCGCAGCCCCGGTCCTGCCGGCTGCGGCTTTGGTGGTTGCGGCGGATGGCACCGATGCCCGGCGTGGCGCGGATGTGGCGCCCGGAGCACCGCCCGGGGCGGCCGGAGCACTGCTGCGGCGCGGCCGGGTCTCGTCCCGCGGTGGGTCGTCCTTCGTCTGCGGCCGCCCACGCCGGGCCGGCGGGGCGTCCTGCCCGGCGGACCGGCGGGGCGCAGGGGCATCGCCCGGCTTGGCCGGGCGGGGCGTAGTCGCCTCCTGCCAGGCTCGGGACAGCGCGCGCTTGCCTTCGCCGGGCGCGAGAGCCCGCCCCTTCGCCGTGCCGGCTTCGGCCTCGCGCCGGGGCGGGCGGGCGCCGGTCTCGCCGCGACGGGTTTCGGGCGGACTGTCAGGCCTGGCATCGGGCCTGGTATCGGGCCGTGGGGGCCGTCGCGCCGGATCGGCACCCTGTGCGGCGCGACGGCTGCGCGACGGCGGTACCGGCGCCTCCTCTGCCTCGCCGGTTCCGCCCAGCTGCTCGCGCAGCACGCGGGGCCGTATCTCCTCGACCTGCCCGGGCTGCAGCTCTCCCAGCCGGAACGGGCCATAGCTGACGCGGATCAGCCGGTTGACATAGAGGCCCACGGCAGACATCGCCCGTCTGATCTCGCGGTTCTTGCCCTCGCGCAGGCCGACGGTCAGCCAGGCATTGGCGCCCTGTACCCGGTCGAGCGTGACCTGCATCGGCAGGAAGCGTTCGCCTTCGACGGTGATCCCTTCGCGCAGGGGGGCAAGCCGGGCCTCGTCGGGCGTGCCATTCACCCGCACCCGGTATTTCCGAAGCCAGCCGGTCGAGGGAAGCTCCAGCCGCCGCTTCAGCGCACCATCATTGGTGAGGAGCAGGAGCCCTTCGGAATTGAGGTCGAGACGGCCGACCGACATCACCCGCGGCATGTCCTCGGGCAGATGGTCGAACACCGTGTCGCGGCCCTTTTCGTCGGCGGCCGACGTGACGAGACCCTCGGGTTTGTAATAGAGCCAGAGCCGCGCCGGTTCCTCGTCGGGCAGCGGCCGGCCCGAGACGGTGATGCGGTCCCGGGCAGTGACATTCAGCGCCGGGCTGTCGATCACGCGGCCGTTCACCCGGACCTCGCCCGCCTCGATCAGCCGTTCGGCCTCGCGCCGGGAGGCTATTCCGCGGCGCGACAGCACCTTGGCGATGCGTTCCCCCTCGGGGGTTGATTTGTCGGCCATGAGCGGAAACCTTTGTGCGGGGGGGAAGCCCCGGGGGCATCTGCCCCCGGACCCCGAGGATATTTGGGCAGAGAAGAAGAGGAAAGGGCAAAGTCGGGTGGTGTTCCGGTCCTACATGGAGGTCGCGCTGGCCGAAGCGCGGGCGGCGGCGGCGCGGGGGGAGG
>JACSRN010000194.1 GCA_014879735.1 Paracoccaceae bacterium | reverse complement strand
GTCTACAAATAATCGGTGGCAGAAGTTGGCGGTAAAATCAGATCCTCGCGAAACAAGACTTAAGTCGCGATCCAAGATTTTGACTAAGGCGGGCAATGAAGTTTCCGATTCTGCAGCGCAGCAAGTCGGTGGACGCGGACGGCCTCGGTCGGCGGACAAGGGCCAGGTCGTGAGCTGTCGCCTGCCTGCCGAAGAACTGCATGCCTTCGACGCGCTCTGCATCCAGCTTGGCGCGAAATCCCGGTCTGATGGGGTACGATCAGTGGTTCGGATGGCGTCTGGTTTTTTGGAGTTCAGCCGGGAAGACAGCGCAAAGCTGGAGGACATCCGCTACGAACTGGGCAAGATCGGCACCAACGTGAATCAGATTGCCTTGGCGGCGAACCGGGGCAGGGGGCCGATGGTCAAGGCACAGTGGGCATCGGTGGATGAATTGCGGCGGTCACTGCCGATGGTGACCAAGGCGCTGAGCCAGATCATCGCCGAGCGTCGGCGGCAGGGAGTGGCGCTGTTCCGGAAGTTTGTCGAGGCTCAGGAGGGCGCGCGCCATGGTTAAGCTCGGGTCGCGTCCCATCGGGGTTGCAGAGGCCGTTCTCGGGGAGATCAACTTCCTGCGGCCGCAGCAGGGCAGGGTGAAAGCGGGCGGCGCGTCTTCGCCCAAGCGCGGGTTCAGTTTCTCAACCCGGGCCAGCCAGCTGTGGCGGTTTTCGCTGGGATCGAACGCGGCGGTTTTAAAGAAGATCGGCAAGGGCGGGACGACGAACGCCAAGGAACTGGCCGCCCAGATGGCCTACCTGTTCTCAAAGTCGGCCTCGATCTTCGGCAACGGGGTCGTGCTGGATGCCGATGCTAAGGGTCTGACCAAGGACGAGCGAAACGACATCGTCGGCGACTGGGTCGAGGATTGGCGCGGATCACCGAAGAACGGCCACACCACCCATCTGCTGATGAGCTTTCCGTCCCATGTGCGGCCGGAGAAGGCCAAGCTGATCGCTGAGGCCTGGGCTTTCGAGATGTTCCAGTCGGGGGAGCATCAGGACGACGTCTGGTCCTATGTCGCGGCTCTGCACACCGACAAGGCGCACCCGCATGTGCACATGGTCATCAACAACCGGGGCACGGTGAACGATAGCTGGTTCTTCATGGCCAAGGAGCATGCCTTCAATCTGGAGGTGATGAAGGAGCGCATGGTGGCGATCGCGGCCGAGGAGGGCGTGTTCCTAGATGCCACTTCACGGGCTGAACGCGGCCTCCTGACCTATGGGCCGTCGCGGGCAGAAATTGAGAGGGCGCGGGCTGAGGGCCGGGCGCCGGAAGAAAGGCCGCGCGAGGGCAAGGCGCTAGACGATGCCTTGGCCACGATGGCGCGCACGGCGGATGCGATGCGCAGTCTGAGCCATGTGGCGGCGCTCACGGGCCTGCCGGAGATTGGCGAGAAGATCGCCAAGGCGGAAGAAGCCCTGCGGCGAGGCGGGGTGCTGCAGCCTTTTCCGGGCGATGTCGCGACGGCG
>JACSRN010000090.1 GCA_014879735.1 Paracoccaceae bacterium | reverse complement strand
CCAGGCCGACCCGGCAACCCAGGCCGACCCGGCAACCCAGGCCGACCCGGCAACCCAGGCCGACCCGGCGAATCTGTAAGCGCTCCGCCCGGGCACGCACCGACAATTCCGTCCCCGGGGACCGTTTCGTCCCGCGCGGCAGCGGCCGCCGCCTGTGTCCCGCGGATGCTGTCGCGCGGTCCCGGCGCTCTGCCGGGCCGCTTTCGGCGATCCGCCGCCTGCGGCGGGTAATCCCGCTGGCGGTGCCCTGCCATCGGCCCTCTGGCGATCAGCCCTGCCCGCGTTTGGCCATCAGGTCCAGTTTCGCGCGCAGATGTTCCAGATTGTAGCCGTAGCGCGCGGGCAGCGCGATCAACTCGTCGGATGATTTCCTACCGGCATTCGCCAGCGCCCAGACCATCGAGGAGCGGTTGCCGCTGGCACAATAGGCCAGCACCGGCCCTTTGGCGGCCGTCAGGGCAGCGGCCTGGGCAGTGACGTTCGCCTCGGTCAGCGCGCCGCCAATCACCGGATTGGCCACGAATTCCAGCCCCAGCGCAGCGGCCGCGCGGCGCATCCGGTCGGCCTGCAGGTCTTCGGGGATCTCTGCGTCGGGGCGGTTGTCGATCACCATCGCATAGCCCGCCGCCTTGACGGCGGCCAGGTCGGCGGGGTGGATCTGCGGCGAGACGGCATAGGTTTCGGTCAGCGGGCGGATGTCCATCGGCGGTCCTGTGGTGATATGCGGGGTCTGCCCCAGACTACCGCCCGTTTCAGCAGCGGAAAAGCCCTGCCGCGCGACATGCGGCGCTTGACGTGCGTCAAGGCGCGCCGGTCGCGCGGCAGGGCATGTTTGCCGCGCAGAACGGAGGCCCGCATGACACCAGCCGGAAAGATTCCCGTCGAGGCAAGAAAGACGACGCTTCAGTTGCGTCTTGCCGATCTGAAGGCGCGCATTGCCGCCATCGAGGCGGAACTCGAGTCCCATACCAGCCGCGACTGGGACGAACTTGCCCAGGAACGCGAGGGGGATGAAGTGCTGGAGGCCAGCGGAAGCTCCGCAAAATCCGAGATCCGCCGGATCGAAGCCGCGCTTTCCCGTATCGACGAGGGAGAATACGGCTATTGTGTGCATTGCGGCGCCGAAATTGGCGACGACCGGCTAGACGCGTTGCCCTTCACCCCGTTCTGTCGCGCCTGTGCGCATTGACACCGCCTCACGGAGGACCGAGATGAGCGAGAAGCCGACCACCAACCCGTTGATCGATCTGGCGGAAGACACTGCGGCGCTGATGAGCGCGGGCCAGTCCGCCGCACTGTCGCTGCTGCAGGCCGAGATTCGCGCCATTGGCGCGATTCTTGGGGCGCTGCCCGACGAGGATGCCGAAACCGCCGCCGCCCGCCGCCGCGCCGAGGAAGCGGCGGTCGAGGAGGGTTTCGACAACATGCCGGTCTGAGACTTGCCGGTCTGATCCATGGCGCCCTGTCCGGCCGGCCAGGGGGCCTCAACCGTCGCAGGTCAGGCAGACCAGGGCCTTGTCGCCCGGATCGCGGACGAATTCGGCCCTGCGTCCGTCGGGGCCGGTCAGCAGCAGATGGCCGTCGCGCAATTCGGCTGCGGTCATGACGGCCAGCGCCTGGAGATAGAGATTTTCCTCGGCGAGCGCGGGACAGGCCATCCGGGTCGAGGCCAACCGCGACAGGTCGACCGCGGGCAGGGTGGCGCCATTCGGCCCGGAATAGCGGTTGCAGGGCGCCTTGCCATGCACCCCGCCGGCCGCGTCGAAGGCAAGGCTCGCCTCGGCGGAAAAGCGCGTGCCGTCAAGGGCAAGAAGAAACCACTCCCCGCTGGCGATCTCGTCGGCGCCGGCGGTGCGGGTGACGCAGGCGGTCAGCGCCATGGCCGCGGTCAGGGTCAGGATCATCTTGCGCATCGGGGTCTCCATCATGGCTTCGATCCTCTGACGCATCAGAAGGCCGAAGGCTTGGCCTCGCGTGCCATGTGATCGAGAACGGCATTCACGAAGCCCGGTTCCTTGCCCTCGGGAAAGAAGGCCCGCGCCACATCGACATATTCGGTGATCGTCACCTTGGGCGGCGTGTCCATCTGGGTCAGCTCGGCCCCGGCGGCGCGGAACAGCGCGCGCAGCACCGGGTCGATCCGGCCGATGGGCCATTTCGCCACCAGGGCGCGGTCGGTCATCTGGTCGATCAGCGCCTGCCAGTTGACGGCATGTTCCACCACGGCGCGGAAATGGTCGAGATCCGCCTCGACAAATTCCATGCCCTCATAGGAGGCGCCGATGCGGTGGCTTTCGAACTCGCGGCAGATGGCCTTCACCGTCTGGCCAGAGCTTTCCATCTGGAACAGCGCCTGCACGGAATAAAGCCGCGCGGCAGATTTCATCTGCCGTTTCGTCGGGGCCTGGCTCATGCGCGAAATCCGATGCCCGTCGCATCTGCAGCCCAGCGCCGTGACAGCGCAATCAGCTGCAGCGCCGCCGCGGCCGCGCCGCCGCCCTTGTCCTGCTGGGCCGGGTTGGCCCGGACCACGGCCTGATCGCGGTTTTCCACCGTCAGGATGCCGTTGCCGATGCACAGGCCCTGCAATCCGAGAAGGGTGAGGCCGCGGCTCGAATCATTGCAGACCGTGTCGTAATGCGTGGTCTCGCCGCGGATCACGCAGCCAAGCCCGACGAAGCCGTCATAGCGCGCCATGCGCCCGGCGATGCCGATGGCGGTCGGGACTTCCAGCGCGCCCGGCACCTCGACCAGATCGACACTGGCGCCCGCCTTTTCGGCGGTGGCCGTCGCGCCGGCAATCAGCATGTCGGCAATGTCGCGGTAATAGGGCGCGACCACGATCAACAGTTTCACCGGCTTGTCGAAGGCCGGCAGCGGCAGGGTGTAGTGCTGTTCGGACGCGGCCATGACTTACTCCGTGATCGGGCGGGTGCCCGCGATGGTCAGGTCATAGGCATCGAGGCCCACGATCTTCGGAGCCTTCGAATTGGTGACAAGCGTGATCTGCGACAGGCCGAGCGTCGAGAGGATCTGTGCCCCCAGCCCGTATTGCCGCAGGGTCTGCGGCGAATGCTCGCCCGCGCCGACCATCTTCATCGTGGTGTCGCGCAGCAGGACGACGACGCCGCGTCCCTCGGCGCCGATCAGCCGCATCGCGGCGGGCAGCGTGCCGGCGGCGCCTATGCCGAGCACATCCTCCAGCGGGTTCAGCGCATGGACGCGGACCAGCACCGGCTCGTCGGTGGTCAGATCGCCCTTGGTCAGCACCACATGGTCGGCGCCCTGGGTTTCATCGGTATAGACCCGCATCAGCCAGTCGCCGCCATGGTCGGAATGCACCGGCCGGACCTCGGTCTCGTTGACCAGATTGTCATGGCGGCGGCGGTAGGCGATCAGGTCGCTGATCGTGCCGATCTTCAGGTTGTGCCGTTGCGCGAAGGCCACCAGCTCCGGCAGCCGCGCCATGGTGCCATCGTCGTTCATGATCTCGCAGATCACGCCCGAGGCGTTCAGGCCGGCCAGGCGGCTGACGTCCACCGCGGCCTCGGTATGGCCGGCGCGGACCAGGACGCCGCCGTCGCGGGCGCGCAGCGGGAAGACATGGCCCGGCGAGGCGATGTCCTGCGCGCCTTTCGACGGGTCGATCGCGACCGAAACGGTGCGCGCCCGGTCGGCGGCCGAGATGCCGGTCGACACGCCCTCGCGCGCCTCGATCGAGACGGTGAAGGCGGTCTCGTGCCGCGAAGAGTTCTTCGCGCTCATCAGCGGCAGGCCAAGGGCGTCGATCCGGGTGCCGGGCAGGGCCAGACAGATCAGCCCGCGGCCATGGGTTGCCATGAAATTGATCGCCGAAGGGGTGCACATCTGCGCCGGGATCACGAGGTCGCCCTCGTTCTCGCGGTCCTCGTGGTCGATCAGGATGAACATCCGCCCGTTGCGGGCGTCCTCGATGATTTCCTCGACCGAGGAGATGGCATCGGCATAGTCGGTGCGAAACGTGTCAGGGGTCGGTTCAGACATGGGGCCTTGTCCGGGAAAGGGATCGGGTTCCCGCATAACCCGCGCCGCACGCAAAGGCCAGAGGGCAGGCGGCGGTCCGCCGGCCCTGCCACTCGCTGGCCCGCGCGGCAAGGCCCGCCGCGTTTGCCCCGGGATGCCGGGGGCGCAAGACCGCCCCCGGGGATGCCGGCGGCGCAAGTCCGCCCCGGGGATGCCGGCGGCGCAAGACCGCCCCCGGACGCCGGTCGCGCCCGCACCAGCCGTGCCAGCGCGCAGAGGATGTGCCCGCCGTATCCGCCCCAGGGTGCCGGTCGCGCCAGGCCGCCTCAGGCCGCTGGTCGCGCCAGGTCTGCCGCGCCGTGCCGGCACGGCGGTGGCCGTCCTGTCCCGCTCGGGCCTTGAAGCGCCCCGTCGGGCCGCCTAGTCTCCGCCCGACAGCGAAGAGGTGCCCGAATGGCCGGCAAGCGCAGCATTTTCGAAGAGGTCGCGGCCCCGCCGCAGAAGGCGGCAGCGCCCCTGGGCGGCATGATCGACGCCCGGCCCAAGGGCGCGCGCCATGCGATCCGCGGCTGGCTGATCATCCTGTTCCTGATGGTTGCGGCGATGATCGTGGTGGGCGGGCTGACCCGGCTGACCGACAGTGGCCTGTCGATCACCGAATGGCGCCCCGTCACCGGCGCCATCCCGCCGCTGGCCGAAGCGGACTGGGCGGCCGAATTCGAGAAATATCGCGCCACGCCGCAGTTCGCCCTGGCCAATCCGCAGATGACCCTGGCCGAGTTCAAGGGCATCTACTGGTGGGAATGGGGGCATCGCCAGCTTGGCCGGGCGATCGGGCTGGTCTGGGCGGTCGGGTTTCTCTGGTTTCTGCTGCGCCGCCAGATTCCGCCGGGATGGACCGGGCGGCTGGTGCTGGTCGGCGCGTTGGGCGGGCTGCAGGGCGCCATTGGCTGGTGGATGGTGGCCTCCGGGCTGACCGGGAGCATGGTTTCGGTCGCCTCGTACCGGCTGGCCGTGCATCTGGGCCTGGGCTTTGCGATCCTGGGATTCCTGGCCTGGTATGTCCTGCTGCTGTCACGCAGCGAGGCGCAGTTGATGACTGCGCGGCGGGGCAGGGAGGCCCGGCTCTTCTCGCTCTCGACCGGCTTCATGCATCTTGCCTTCCTGCAGATCCTGCTTGGCGCGCTGGTTGCCGGGATCGACGCCGGCCGGGCCTTTCCCACCTGGCCGCTGATGGGCGACAGCTTCTTTCCCGCCGATGCCTTCTATGTGCCGGACGGGCAGGGCGGCACGCTGCCCGCCTGGCATGCCTTCTTTGAAAACCCCGGCCTCGTGCAGTTCAATCACCGCATCGCCGGTTATCTGCTGATGGGCTTCGGCGTCGCGGTCTGGCTGCGCGGGCGCAAGTCGGCCCATGCCACCACGCGCTTTGCCTTTCACATGATGCTGTTGATGCTGCTGGCCCAGGTCGGTCTCGGCATTGCCACGGTGCTGACGGCGGCGCATCTGCATGTGGCGATCACCCATCAGATCGGGGCCGTGCTGCTTTGGGTACTGATCCTGCGTGCCCGCTATCTCTCGCAATATCCCGTTGCAGGTTCGATCCGGGAAGGAACCCAGTGATGCCGAAGAACGATGCCCTCGGGGCGCTGATGGCCCATGCCCGCGAGACGACGGCGCTGGAGCAGGTGGCCGGCCGGCTGGGCTGGGATCAGGAGACGGTGATGCCGCGCGGCGCCGCCGGCCAGCGTGGCGAGGAACTGGCGGCGATCGAGGGCGTGCTTCATGCGCGGCGCACCGATCCGCGGCTGGCCGATTGGCTGGCGGCGGCTGAGCCGCCCGACGATGCCGGCCGGGCGCAGGTGGCGAAGATTCGCCGCAGCCACGACCGTGCCCGGCGGGTGCCGGCGCGGCTGGCGCAGGAGATTGCCCGGGTGACGAGCCTGTCGCAGGGTCTCTGGGCCGAGGCTCGGGCGCAGGACGATGTGGCGGCCTTTCTGCCGACCCTGGCCGAGGTGGTCCGCCTCAAGCGCGAGGAGGGCGAGGCCCTGGCCGGCGGCGGCTGCCCCTATGACGCGCTGCTCGACGAATATGAGCCGGGCATGACCGGCGCCGAGGCGGCGGCGATGTTCGACAGCCTGCGCCCGAGGCTGGTTGCGCTGCGCGGCCGCATCCTTGGCGCCACCCGCCGGCCCGCGGCGCTTTCGGGCAGTTTCGGCACCGAGGCGCAGCTTCGCCTGTCGCGCGAGCTTGCCACCGTCTTCGGTTACGATTTCAGCCGCGGCCGGATCGACATCGCAGTGCATCCGTTCAGTTCGGGCAGCGGCAACGACGTGCGCATCACCACGCGGGTGGCGGAAAGCGACCCGTTCAACTGTTTCTATTCGACGATTCACGAGGTCGGCCATGCCGCCTATGAACAGAACGTCGATCCCGGCTATCTGCTGACGCCGATCGGCGGTGGCGTCTCGATGGGCGTCCACGAAAGCCAGAGCCGGATCTACGAAAATCAGCTTGGCCGGTCGCAGGCCTTCACCGGCTGGCTCCTTGCCCGGATGCGCGAGGGTTTCGGCGAATTCGGCATCGCCACGCCCGAGGCGTTCTTCGCCGCTGTGAACCGGGTGCAGCCCGGTTTCATCCGCACCGAGGCCGACGAGGTGCATTACAACCTGCATATCATGCTGCGCTTCGACCTCGAACGCGCGCTGATCCGCGGCGAGCTGGAGGTTGGCGATCTGGACGCCGCCTGGAATGCCCGCTTTCTTGCCGATTTCGGTGTGGCAGTCGACCGGCCGCGCCACGGCATGCTGCAGGATGTGCATTGGTCGGTGGGGCTCTTTGGCTATTTCCCGACCTATGCGCTGGGCAACCTCTATGCCGGTTGCCTGCACAGCGCACTGCGCGCCGACCTGCCGGACCTCGACGCGCGGATGGCGGCGGGCGATGTCTCGGCCGCAACCGGCTGGTTGCGCGAAAAGGTGCAGCGCCACGGCGGGCTCTATGCGCCGCGCGAGGTGATCGGCCGCGCCTGTGGCTTTGAACCCGCCGCCGGGCCGCTGCTCGACTATCTCGAGGCCAAGTTCGGCGCGATCTACGGGCTTTGACCGCAGGTGGAGATCCGGCTGCGCCGGATGCCTCCGGCGGGGGTATTTGGATCAAGAGGAAGGGGCTTGCCGGATGTTGCCGAGATGCGGCGGCGTGCTGGAGCGGTTGCGCAGGATGGAGGGTGCATGGATCTGAGGATGGACCGCGCGGCGCTTGCCGCCTTTCTGGCCCGCGATTTCGGCCAGGTCGCGGCGGATTTTGCGGTGGAGCGCGCCGATGCGGCGGGTGTTGCCCTGCGGCTGGTTGCCAGCGAGCGCCATCTGCGGCCCGGGGGCACGGTTTCCGGTCCGGCGATGTTCGCGCTGGCCGATGTGGCGATGTATCTGGCGATCCTGTCGCGGATCGGCCCGGTGGCGCTGGCGGTGACGACCAATTGCTCGATCGACTTCCTGCGCAAGCCCCCCGCCGGCCACGATCTGCTGGCCGAGGCGCGGATCCTGAAACTGGGCCGCAGCCTTGCGGTGGGCGATGTGCTGGTCTTCGCGGAAGGCGTCGCGGATCCGGTCGCCCGCGCCGGCCTGACCTATTCGATTCCGCCCGGACGCTGACGCCGGTTTCCGGCCCTGCCGGCTGGCGATGAATGGCGGTGCTCGGGGGTCCGCCGGTCCTCCCGGGTCGACGCCCGTCCGATCCCCGGCAAGCCTGCAAGTTTTCGTCCGCCACCCCCTTGCGGCACCCAGATCGCCTTGCTATACGGCCCCGCATGTTCCGGCGTAGCTCAGCGGTAGAGCAGTTGACTGTTAATCAATTGGTCGTAGGTTCGATCCCTACCGCCGGAGCCAATCCCCCTTGATTTCATTGGGAAAATTGGCGCAACACAAAATATACTAACAACCTACACACGGGTTTGTTGGTGCTAGGAAGGACTTCCCCACACACGCATACCGTGTCATCTTCGCCCATTAAATTTTTGAAAGGGCTAGCGACTTGGACGGGAATGTTGGTGTTGTGTCAGTTCTGGCACTTGTTTCGGTCGTATGCTTTGCCGGTATTATCTACCCCTTCAAGCCGTTCAAGAAGCGTTGGGTTTCTCTTGTTTCGTTTCTCGCTTGCTTCGTCCTTGTCGGCGTCTTCGCTCCGAAGAACGCCCCTACGGTAGCCGACCTACCCGAACCTAACACACGTCCTTCGGATGCGTCCGAAGACGACGGCAAATTCTGGGTCACGTCCGAACGCCTCAACCGCCGCACCTGCCCGTCGGATAGCTGCGGCGTCGTCGGGCAGTACTTTTTCCGCGAAGCGGCAACGATACTGGAACGCCGCGCAGGTTGGGCGCGCGTGACAAAACTATACGACGCTTCATGCGTGAATGGGCGCAGCCAATACGTCGATACGGGCAACGCTGCTTGTGATCCCACGAACGGCATCACTGACGGGCAATTTGCCGAATGGGTTTCGGCTGAATACCTTTCGGATACCCGCCCGCCTGATCCTGCGGCGGGTGCTTCGGGCATCGAAGAATTGGTTGCCGGGTCCGACGACTTTGCGCGATACCGAACCGCCTTCGCAGAAGCCGCCCAATCCCTCATTGCACAGGGCCAATGCAGCGAAGGTGACTTCCGCGAAATGGGCGGCTGGATGAAGTCCGTCAACAACCATCGCAACCAACCTGTCTACTTCACCTATTGCGGCGGTTCGACCTTGGCCAACCGGCTGTATTTGAACGCCGAAACGGGCGAAGTTTTCCGATAGCATGAAAAAGCCCCGACCCGTCGCGAATCGGGCCGGGGCAAGTCGCCGTGCACAACCCCATGAACACGCGGCAGACGCAGGGTAAGGGGGGTGGCACGGCCCTTGTGTCGCGGGCCTGCCCACACCCCCAAGGCAAGGGCGCATAGCCTCGTGCCCTAGACGGTTGGCGGCGGGCCGAAGGCGCACAACAGCCCGCCGCCTGTGACCGGGGCGCCGTGGTACCAGCACCGCCCCGGCCAACCTCACAGCACAGGCAGTTCGGGGGCTACCCGGCTGCGTGTGACGGTATCGAAGGCGTACAGCGGCACAGCAAGCACGCCCCGCATCGCAAGGTCCAGACTGCCAAGCCCGGCGGCTGTCAGGGCGTCGCGGATGGTCGTTACCGGGGTCGCAAGCCCGACGACGATGACAGCCGGAAAGCCTGCGTCAGGTGCGTAGGGTGCTTGCTGCGCTTTCCAAATGGTATGTTCGACGCGTTCGACCAAGGCCGGTCGCCCCGTCGGCGGGGTTAGGTTGATAACCGACTTATACCAGGCCTCGGCCCATGCCCGGTCGCGATCCGTGATCTCGACTTCATAGGTCAGTTCGCAGGCGCGAATATCGGGCAAGGTCATCTCGACCTTGTTTAGGGCGCAGGCGCGTGCTGCAACGGCGATTGCCTTGTCTGCGGGCATCGTCACGATGATCTCCTGCAACGACTTGCGCGCTGTCACAAACTCGGTGCAGGCCTCGTGCGGGTAGGGGTAGTCCACCGCACCGGGTGCGCAGACACGGACCAGCAGCCCGCGCCGGATCAGTTCGGCAAGCTGGTCGTAGACCTGCCGGTTCTCTTGCCCAAGGAAGTTTCCCAGTTCCCCCACCGCGAAGTAGCGCCAGCAATAGCCCTTCATTTCCGCCAGCGGGACCGGGTCCAGCTTCTTTGCAATCTGGAACCGATGGATCAGGACGCGCATCAGGTCTTTCAGCGCATCGCTGGTGCACGGTCCGGGTATAGGTGAACTCCGTAATTCCGGTGCGGATCACCTTCCGCACCACCTTCTGCGGCAGCTTCAGGTCTCCGCAGATCGTCTTGATCCCCTTGCCCTCAGTAAAATGTAGCCGCCTGATTTTTGGGATTGTCTCCACGATCAGCATCCCGCGCTCGGCCGCCGATAGCTATCGGAAGCACAATGGACCCAACCCCCGGTCGGTGGGGTCCGTTTTGGACGCCGATCACCTCAGAAGCGGGGTCCTTATTACAAGCCGTTCAACAGCCGGTACCACCAAGGCCGCCGGAGCGGCAATCACCGCCAGAACGCTGGCCGCCCTGGGCAGCCTTATCAGCGTGGGCGGCAGTCTGATGGCAGGATTGCAGCGGGCCGCCGCCGCCCGGACGCAGGCCGCAGCGCTGGAACGGCAGGCCGCCGACGAGGCCACATTGTCTGCCGCGCAGAACCGGCGCGAACGGCAGCAGTTTCGTGGTGCCATGGCCCGGCAGCGCGCCGAGCTGGCCGCCCGGGGTGTCGCCGCCGACAGCGTGACGGCCATTGCCTTGGGCCAGCAGGCTGTGCAGGGACCGTCATTCCAGAGCCAGGCCAGGCATCATGAGGCCCAGGCCCAGGCACGGGGGCGAGGTCAGGCGCTCCGGCAATTCCGCCGCCCTCCTTGCATCGGTGCCTCCCGGTGCGGCGGTGTGGCCGGGGGGAATTGCGGCGCTACAGGGCTTCGACCGAATAGTCCGGCGATCCATTCCAGACCAGGTTCCAGCGGGCGCCGGGGCGAACGTTCTGGATGATGCCGGGATCGAAGGCCACCAGACAGCGCCCACCCGGATGACGCACCGAGGGATAGAGAAGGCCGCGATGTCCCGCCCGGCGCAGGTCCAGCGCCAGCGCCTGGCCCTCGGCATAGCCGATGCCGGGGTCGGGATGCAGTGCCGGATGCGCCGGATTTCCGGCCAGGTCGGGGAAGTCGCCGATGAAATCGGCCAGAAGCTCGACATAGCGCGCCTCGTCGCGGAAGATGCCGACAAAGCCCAGTTCCCGCGTCCGGTGGAACCCGACCTCGGCAAGCGAGGTGATCGTGTCATAGCTGCAGTACCAGGCCCCGCGGTCGCCGCTGTTGAAGCGGTTGCCGGTCGCCCGGGTATAGGTGAAGGCCGCGTTGATATGGCCCTGACCGTAAAGCGCGAGATCATTCGCACGCCGCGCGAAGGCCAGTTCGCGGCGGTCGAGACCGGCAAGCCCCTCGCGCTCGGCCAGAAGGCGGGCGCTGGTCTCGCCTTCCAGCTCGGCAAGGACGGCCGCTTCCGCATCGCTGTCGACCAGCCCGCGCAGCACCGGCGGCCGGTGATGGGTATCGGCAATGAGCCGGACAAGCCCGCGGTCCCGGATCGGCGTGATCTTCACGCGCCACCCCGGATCGCATCGACATAGGCCCGCACCCGCAGGATCTTGGGCAGGCCGCCGGCGATCATGGCATCGAGCGGCCGCCGGCCGTCGAATTCCGGCCCGCGGTTCGCGGATTTGACCCATTGCGTGGCGACCGGCGCGCTGAAGAACAAGTCCAGCGACTTGTAGAGGCCGACAAGGCCGCTCAGCCGCAGCATCTGGTCGCGGGTCAGCGTGCCGGCATAGCCGGGTCGCCGCGCCCGTTTCCAGGTGCTTTCCGACATGTCGACCAGCGCGGCAGCCTCCGTGCCGGTCAGCGACCATGCCTCGGCAATGCGTCCGAATGCCTTCAGCGCGACCGATTGCACATCCGGCTGTGACCCTTCGCTGATGGCGCGTTCCATCGAATCCTCCCGCCGACCCCGCAAGGGTAGGGCCACATGATCCATCCATCAAGGCCATATGACCTGATCACCGGGTGAATCCGTCCCGGGCCGGCCCCGGATTTTCCGGAACCGCCGGATGGGGTGCACCGCCTGCAGGCCCGCCGGCGCGCCGGGCCGCCATCCTGTCGCCTGCAGCCCCCGGAGGCCGATCTGTCCCGGAGCAGGCCCGGCACCGTTCCGGCCTATCGGTCGAAAGGCTGGATCTTTCGCGGCGGACGGGCGATGGAGGGGCGGCGCGGGACAGGCGGGGCAGATCCGCGTGGGAGAGAACATGCGGATCACCAACCGGACCTATGCCGATCTTTCAGTCGGCGATGTCAGCGAGTTGCGGCGTCTCGTGACGGCGGACGACCTCTATGTCTTTGCGGCGGCCTCGGGGAACTACAACCCGATGCATCTGACCGACAGCGATCTGGACGGCGACGGGCAGGTGGAGCGGATCGCGCCGGGGATGTTCGTGGCGTCGCTGCTTTCGGCCGTGCTGGGAATGCGGCTGCCGGGGCCGGGGACCTTCTACCGCCGGCAGGTGCTGGATTTTCACGCCCGGGCGCATGCCGGCGACGAGCTGATCTGCCGCGTCGAGGTGCTGGAGAAGCTGCCGGGCGGCGTGGTGCGGCTTGCCACCGAGGTGCGGCGCGCCGAGGGCGGGATCGTGATCCTGACCGGCGAGGCCGAGGTCGAGGCGCCGTCGGTGCCCTTCGACCGCGAAGATGTCGAGATGCCGGGGCTGATCGTGCAGCGCCACCGGCATTTCGAGGCGCTGCTCGAGCGCGCCCGCCCGCTGCCGGCGCTGCCGACGGCGGTGGTCTGTCCCGACGATGCCCGTTCGCTGGGCGGGGCGCTGCTGGCCGCGCGGGAAAGCCTGATCACGCCGATCCTGGTCGGGCGGGCGGCGGCCATCCGGGCGGTGGCGGCCGAGGCGGGCGAGGATCTCGCCGGGATCGAGGTCATCGACGTTCCCGGAGCCGATCATGAGGCAGCCGCGCGCGCCTGTGCGCTGGTGCACGAAGGCCGGGCCGCGGCGGTGATGAAGGGGCATCTGCACACTGATGACCTGCTGCGGCCGATGCTCGACAAGGCAACCGGCCTGCGCATGGGCCGCCGTTTCACCCATGTCTTCGTGATGGATGTGCCGGGGCGGGGCGAGCCGATCCTCGTCTCGGATGCCGCGGTCAACATCGCGCCCGATCTCGCCGCCAAGGTCGACATCTGCCAGAATGCCATCGACCTTGCGCTTTCGCTGGGAATGGACCCGCGGGTGGGCGTGCTTTCGGCGGTCGAGACGGTGAACGCCGCGATCCAGTCCTCGATCGATGCGGCGCTGCTGTCGAAGATGGCCGACCGCGGCCAGATCACCGGCGGGCAGGTCGAGGGGCCACTGGCCATGGACAATGCCGTCGATCTGGGTGCGGCGCGGACCAAGGGGCTGAAGGGCAATGTCGCGGGGCGGGCGAACATCCTGGTGGTGCCGGGAATCGACGCCGGCAACATGCTGGCCAAGCAATTGGCGTTCATCAGCCATGCCGAGGGCGCGGGCCTGGTTCTGGGCGCCCGGGTTCCGGTCATCCTGAACAGCCGGTCCGACAGCCCGATGTCGCGGCTGGCCTCCTGCGCCGTGGCGGCGATCCACCATTTCAAGGGGGACGCAGCATGACGCGGGCGGTTCTGACGCTGAATGCGGGGTCCTCGTCGCTGAAGGTGGCGCTGTTTCCCGCGGCGGGGGATGCGCCGCTGGCCACCGGCATCGCCGACCGGATCGGCCCCGAGGGCGTGCTGAAGCTGGTGGATACCGCCGGCGCGCCGATTGCGGCGGCGGGGGATCTGTCTGGCCACGAAGGGGCCATGGCGGCGGTGATCGCGGCGTTCCGCGCGCGCTGGCCCGGGCTTGATCTGCTGGCCATCGGCCACCGGGTGGTGCATGGCGGCCCGGACCGACAGGTGCCTGTCACGGTGGATGCCGGGGTGCTGGCGGATCTGGAGGGGCTGTCGCCCTTTGCGCCGCTGCACCAGCCGCACAACCTTGCCGGTATCCGCGCCGCCATGGCGGCCTTTCCCGGCGTACCGCAGGTGGCCTGTTTTGACACCGCCTTTCACCGCGGCCACCCTTTCGTGCATGACACCTTCGCGCTGCCCCGCGCGCTGTATGACGAAGGCGTGCGGCGTTACGGTTTTCACGGGTTGAGCTATCAGTTCATCGCCGGTGAACTGGCGATGCGCGCGCCTGCCCTGGCCGCCGGCCGGGTGGTGGTGGCGCATCTGGGCAACGGCGCCTCGATGTGCGCGATCTCGGCTGGCCGTTCGGTGGCCTCGACCATGGGCTTCTCTGCGCTGGACGGGCTGCCGATGGGCACGCGGACCGGCCAGGTCGATCCTGGCGTGCTGCTGTATCTGATGGACCAGAAGGGCATGACGGCGGCGCAGATCTCGGATCTGCTCTATCGTCGGTCGGGCTTTCTCGGCCTCTCCGGCCTGTCGAACGACATGCGCACGCTCGAGGCGGCCGGCACGCCGGCGGCCGAGGAGGCCATCGGCTATTTCATCGCCCGCTGTCAGCGCGAGGTTGCCGCCCTGGCCGCCGATATGGGCGGGATCGATGCGCTGGTGTTCTGCGGCGGCATCGGCGAGAATTCGCGCCGCATCCGTGCCGGGGTGGCCGGGGGCCTGGCCTGGATGGGCCTTGGCCTTGATCCCGACCGCAACGCCGCCAATGCCCGCTGCATCTCGCCCGATGATGCGAAAGTTCCGGTCCTGGTCATCCCGACCAACGAGGAACTGGTCATCGCCCGTGCCGCCCGCGTCGCGGTGGGACTGGGCTGAGCCGGTCCGGCACCCATGGCCGGGCGTGCGAAGCGCTGGCGGAACTAGCCTGATATGGTCTGCCGGGCACCCGCTGCAGCGGTGTCCGGCTGGGGCAGGGGCTGGGGCAGCGGCAGATCGCGCCGCGCCCGAGACAGGCCGAACAGCGGATAGAGCGCCAGTGCCACGCCGGCCGAGATCAGCGTTGCAAAGACCGCATCCGACAGGAAATGCCGCCCCAGCGCCAGGCGCATCGCCGCCACGCCGAGGACGGCCGCAAGACCGCCGGCAATGGCAAGACCGCGCCCCGCCCTCGTCATCCGCGGCCAGAACAGCACGACGGCGATCAGCGCCAGCGTCGCCGCGATCGACACCTCGCCCGAGACGAAGGAGCAGTTGCGATCGCATTGTTCCGAGAACTGCCAGGCTGGCGTGAAATCCCGGGTGCCGCCAAATTCGCTCAGCGTGGCCGGGCGGGCGCGGCCGACATGGGCCTTGAGCACAAGGTTTACCACCACCCCCGGGGCCAACAGTACATTTGCCGCGGCATAGCCGGCCAGCCGCAGCGCCGCGCCGCGCAGCCGGCCGCCGATCCAGCCGGCAAGCGTGCCGAAGACGATGACCGCGGCGACAATCTCCGTCATCAGCCGGACAAGGCCGCTCAGCCAGGGCAGGACGCCCCGCGTCGCAACGAAGCTGCCGCTGCCGTCGGTCATCGCGCGGGCGATGACAAGGTCGATTTCCGGAAAGGCGGCGAACAGCGCCTGCGCCGCGACCATGGCGAAAAGCCACAGGAGAAGAAGCCGGTGATGCAGCGGATCGGTCATGGTGGGGGTCCGAACAGGGCGGGGCAGGTGGCGGGCGCGATGGGGATCGCAAGGATCACGTCGCCGGCGGCAAAGCCATCGCCGGCGGTCAGCCGGATGGCCGGCCGGGCGGCGGGGCAGGGCTGTACGGCCCCCTCGCGCAGGACCAGAAGGGCCGGGCCGTCCCCGGGCGCGGGCCGGAACGGGAAGGCGAGCTCCCAGTGGTTCTGTGCCGTGCCTTGCGGCGGCAGCGCCCGGACGGCGAGGCCGCGGTCGCGGGCAAACCAGGTGAGATCGGCCAGCAGGTCGCGGTCCGTGGCGACCAGGGTCTGCACGCCGGCAGCCTCTGCCGCGGCAAGGATCGGCGCGGCCAGCGCCTCGTGCCCCAGATAGCGCGCCAGCGCCGGCCGGTCGCCGGGCAGGCGCAGCGCCGGACCGGCGGCCATGGCCAGCGGCAGGGCGAGCGTGACAAGCAGGCCGATCGCGAAGGACAGGTGTCGCAGCAGCGGACGGGCGGCAAGGGGGGTCATGGCAAGGATCGCACCGGGCAGCAGGTAAAGCACCGCCCAGTTCGCCAGCGCCTTGCCCGACAGCGCCTGGCCCAGCACGATGACCAGTGGCGTCGCCGCCAGCGCGGCCAGCCCCGCCGCCGCCGTGCCGCGACGCGCCCGCGCAATGGCGATCAGCATCGCGGGAAAGAGGATCGGCCCCATCACGGCAAGCTGGCTGGCAAGAAACCGCAGCGCCTCGCCCGGGGCCAGCGCGCCGCCTTCCATGCCCGAGGATTCGGCCAGGTGGTGGAAGGTTACGAATCGGTTCTGCACCAGCCAGGCCAGATGCGGGGCCATCACCAACAGCGCCGCCGCCGATGCCAGCGCCGCATCGCGCGTCCGTGGTCGCCAGCCGGGCGACAGCAATGCCGCAAGGACCATGCCGGTCAGGGCGAAGGCCATGGCATATTTCGCCAGGAACCCGATGCCGACCGCAAGGCCGAGCGCCAGCGCCAGCGCCGTCGTCCGCCCGCCGGCTTGGCCCGTGCGGGCAAGCTCGACCTGCGCCAGCAGGGCCAGCGCCGCCGCAAGAAGCAGCGGCGTGTCCGTCGTCATCAGCACCGAGCCAAGGGCGACGGCGGGGGTCGTCAGATAGGCCAGCGCGGCGCCGGCGGCCAGCGCGGGATCCGCCACGCGCCGCCCCAGCGCCAGCAGCACCACCGCCGTTGCCGCATGCATCGGTGCCGCGGGCAGGCGGACCGCCCAGACCTGCGATCCGAACAGCTCGGTCGAGACCCGGATGATCCAGCCGATCAACGGCGGCTTGGAATAGGCGCCGAAGGACAGCGCCTGCCCCCAGGCCCAGTATTGCGCCTCGTCGGTCGACAGGCCGGTGCGGTCGAAAGCGCCCAGCATCAACCGCCAGAGTGTGACAAGCAGGATTGCCGCCAGCGCCACCCGGGTCGGGTGGGTCGCACGACCCCAGCCGGACAGCGCGGCGTCAGGATTCGGTTGCACGGCCGGGACGCTCGGCATGGATGAGCCAGAGATTGCGGAGGTAGATCAGCAGGCCCATCGACTGGCCAAGGACGAAGACCGGATCGCGCCGCCAGAGCGCATAGGTCAGCAGCACCGTCCCGCCTGCCAGCGAGAAATACCAGAACGCCACCGGCACGACCGAGCGGCGCTGCTTTTCCGAGGCGATCCACTGGACGAGGAAGCGCGCGGTGAAGAGGAACTGGCCGGCAAGGCCGACCATCACCCAGGTGAACTCGGTCCAGCCCTGCACATGCAGGGCCGACCACAGGATGTCACGCATCACGGCGGCTCCGGTTGGCTGGTGGGGGAAGGGGGAAAACCTGTCCTCCGGGGCGATAGGACCCGGCCGGGATTGCGTCAAGCGAAGGGTCCGCAACGGCCGTAAGCATGCGCTGACGCGGGGTGTTTCCGCCCGGATCGGCCCCGCGCTGCCGGCTGGCGCCGGGCTTGCGGCCGCCCTGCTGGATATTCGGACCGGGCTGCTGCCGGGCGGGGGGGCGCGGCAGGTCCCTGGCCGTTGCCGAGACGGCTGGTGGCGGAAGGACCGGGCCGTTGCCCCACGCCGGCGACAGCGGCGGCGGGACATCAGGCCCGGCCGCGACAGGGGTTTTCCGAAGGGGGCCGGGCACGACCCGGATTTCAGCCCGGTGCGGCGAACAGCCTGGCCACGGTTTCGTTCAGGGTCGCAAAGCTGTAGGGCTTGCCCAGGAATACCAGCCCGTCCAACTGCTCGATCAGCGTGGCGTCGGAATAGCCGCTGGCGCAGATGATCCGTGCCGCCGGATTGGTGGTGCGGAACGCTGGCAGGAAATCGGCGCCATTGCCGTCGGGAAGCTGCAGGTCGCAGACCAGCAGGCGATAATGGTCGCTCGGCTGGTCCGACAGCGCCTGCCGCGCCTCCTCGAGCGTGGCGGCGGTGTCACAGGCAAAACCGCAGCGCTGCAGGAAAAGCACGGCGATGCGCTGCACATCGGCCTCGTCCTCGACGACCAGGGCAGCCATGCCGGCGGCGGCGAAGACCGGGGGACGAAGGGTCGGCGTGTCGGCCTGGCGGTCGCAGCCGGCAGGGAGCCTCAGCACGAAAAGCGCGCCGCCGCTTGCCCCGCTTTGCACCTCGACCCGGCCGCCGAAGGCCTCGACGAAGCCCGAGACCGCCGCAAGGCCGAGGCCGACGCCCTTGCCGCTGGCGGCCTTGGTGCTGAAGAATGGGTCGAAGATCTTGTGCCAGAGGTCCCGGGGCACGCCGGGGCCGGTATCCTCGACCTCGATCACGCAGAAGTCCTGCCAGATTTGGCCGTTATCCCCCACCTGCCATTCCCCGCGCCGGAAGACCCGCAGATAGAGCATGCCCGACCGTTCCATGGCATCGCGCGCATTGGTGGCCAGGTTGATGACCGCACCATCCAGCTGGTCGGGATCGCAGTCGATCACGATGCCCGGTTCGATCGAAACCTGCAGCGAGATTCCGGGGCCGAGGACGCCGCGCAGCATTCCGGTCAATCCGGTGAAATGCGGTGTGATCTCGATCCGGCGGCGGTTCAGCACCTTGCGCAGCGTGAAGGCCAGAAGCTGCGACACCGTGGCGGCCGCGCGTTCCGCAGCCCGGCGGGCGGCCGCAAGCGAATCGCTCTGCATCGGATCTTTGCCCGCGGCCGCCATCTCCAGCAGATCGAGGTTGCCCGAGATGATCGACAGCATGTTGTTGAACTCATGCGCGACCCCGCCCACCAGCCGACCCAGCGCCTCCATCTTCTGGGTCTGGCGCAGCCGCTGTTCCATCTCGCGCAGTTTCGAGATGTGGGTGCAGAGGATCACCTGCCCCTCGATGTCGTTCGGGCCGGCAACCAGCACCCAGGCACGGCCATCGGGCGAGGCGACCTCGATGGCAAAGCCATCATGTGCATCCTCCCTGCCGGGAGAGCCGGTGCTGACAAACTGGCAGGACAGCCCCGCCGCGGTCAGCTTGTGAAAGATCTCCTGCCCGTCGAAGCCGGTCTGCCGCATCACCTCGGCAATGGCGGGCAGCGGATGGCTGCGGAGGTTGGTGAAGACCGGCCGGCCGGCCGCGTCGGCATAGGTGATCAGGATCTCGGCCTGATCAAGGACGCGGCCGAGCGCCTCGAACTGCGCCAGTTTCACCCGCTGGTCCTGGCGGATGCGGCCATAGGCTTCCCACAGGTCGCTGTTGATCCGGCCGTTCTGGTCAAGCAGAGCCTGCTGTTCAAGATCCTGCCTTTCCAGCCGATCCTGCATCAGGTTGAAATTGCGCGCGAAGATGCCAAAGCTGGTTTCGGACAGATATTCCACCCGCACGTATTTTCCGGTCTGGCTGGTCCGGGCGACGGCGTCGATGAAATGTTCGAGCGGGGCGATGACGAAACGATGCATGTAGACCTGCATCGTCAGCGCGACGGCACTGCCGAACAGCAGCGCCGCGGCGAGGCCTTTCCACAGCACATCGATCAGGATGCCCTGCACCGTGGGTTCTTCGACCACCTGCCGCAGGAGGCCGACGGTCTCGGCCGTGCCGCCGGGCCCACCGCCGGCATCGACCAGGGCGCGCTCCACCAGCGTCGCATGCGAGGGATAGCTCGTCAGATCAATCTGTTCGGGGCCGTAGACCAGAAAGCCGTAGCGGTCCGTAACCTGCACGGCCAGCACGCCGCTTGTGGTGCGATGGGCCTCGGCCAGAAAGGCCGCCGAGGCATAGTCCATCACCGCGATGTTCATCGCGATGCCGTTCGAGGCGGTCTGGGTCGTGCTTTCCAGAATCTGCCGCTGGAAGCGCAGATGCTGCAGTTTCGAGACCAGGATCCAGGACCCGCCGATCAGGCCGGCGCCAACCGAGACGATGACGATCAGCCGGCGGACGATCGCCCAGTCGGCCGAGCGGTCGCCGAACGGCCAGAACCACAGCGCCACCCGCAGGAACTCGTGCAGATGCGCGCTGCGCGTCCAGCGACGCGCCACCTCCGATCCGGCTCTTGCGGACTCAGCCATCCCGAAAACGCACCAACCTTGGATAGATGATGCCGTTGACAAGTTTCGGCATCAGCAGATGACGCGACGAAACGATCGAAATTGCGCTGTGGCGCAGCGGGATAACCGGAATCTCCGTGCGGATCAGCGCCTCCATGCGCAGATAGATCTCCTCGCGCGCAGCCTTGTCCGTGACCCGAAGCGCCTCGTCCAGAAGGCGCTGGTATTCCGGGTTCACCCAGGCCGAGAAATTGGCGAACCCGCCGGCACGGAACAGGGCGAGGAATGTCATCGGGTCGTTGTAGTCGCCCTGCCAGGTCAGCACCGCAAGGTCGAACTCGCCGATGTGCAGCCGGCGCAGAAGTTCGTCGCGATCCGGCTCCAGGGTGGTGACCTCGACCGGAAGCTGGCCCAGCATCGCGCGGATGCCGACGAAGGCGGCGCTGCTTTGCGGGCTGGAGGCGCGGCGCATCAGCATCAGTTGCAGGGGGTTGCCTGCGTTGAAGCCGGCCTCGGCCAGCAAGGCACGGGCCTGCTCCACCCGTTCGGGATAAGGCGGCAGGTCTGGCTGGCCCGGCGGCGGCACATGGATGAAAAGCGTGGGCGAGGTAAAGGAGGTTGCAACCACCCCGGCATATTCGTCCTGCGCCTGGTTGAGCGCCGCGCGGTCGATGACAAGATCCAGCGCCTGGCGGACCCGGAGGTCGTTGAGTAGCGGTCTTGCGGTGTTGATCGACAGATAGGTGGTGGCCGGACTCGCCTCGACCTCGATCGTCTTGATCCAGGCGCCGCTGCGCAGCGCCGCGACGGCCTTCTGCGGCAGGGACAGCACGATATCGACCTTGTTGCTGGCAAGCAGCCGCATCAGTTCGGCGGTATCGTCGACGAAGATCAGTTCGATGCGGTCGGGTTCGGGCGGGATGTGGAAATCGGGATTGCGCACCATCGTCACCCGTCCGGGTTCCGAGGATTCCAGCCGGTAGGGGCCGTTCGTCACCATCCGGTCGGGTGCGGTCCACCCGTCCTCGCCCTGGGCCAGGACATGGGTGGGCACGGCCGACAGCGCGGGCTGGGCCAGGATCTCGGTGAAATAGCTGGTGGGGGAGGTGAGCGTGATCTCCAGCGTATGCTCGTCCAGGGCGCGTACGCCCAGGTCGGCGGGTGGCCGCTTGCCCGCGGCGATGTCGATGGCATTGACCACCGGATCGAGCAGGTAGCGCAGCACGGTCAGATCGTCGGTCGCGGGGTCGACGAAGCGGCGGAAGGCGGTGACGAAATCCTCGGCGACCACCGGCGCGCCATCGGTCCAGCGGTTGCCGGAGCCGAGATGGAAGGTATAGACCAGCCCGTCGGGCGAGATCTCCCAGCGGTCGGCCTGCGCGGGCAACAGATCGCCCTCGACATCCCAGGCCACCAGCGTGTCGAACAGGCTGTCGATCAGGACGGGGCTGCTGACATTGCTGGAATAGACCGGATCGAAATTCACGTTCAGATCGGTCAGAGCTTCGATCACGGTGGTTTCGGCCCGGACCGGCGGGCCAACCAGTGCAAGAACAAGGGCGAAGATGCGAAAGACCGTCATGGCCTCTTCCTTCGGAATGAAGATGAGCATCGGGGAACAGGGTTAATATCCTGTTACCGGAACCGGGGATGCGGTCAGGGCCGGATCTGTTGCGGGAATGCGCCGATGCAGCCGCGGCCACATTCCCGCCCCGTAGCGAAACGGCGGGTGCAACGCCTTGTCCCGTGCCGTCGCGCGGCAGGTTTCCGGATCTGGATGGCATCATGCCCGCAGGGGATGCGGTCTCTGGCCCTCCTGAATGTGCTGCTGCGATCTGGGGTCGTCGAAGGGAAAGCCCCGCATTTCGCGGCGGACGGTCGGCAATTCCAGGCAAAAATTCCCTGCATCGGATGACCAGAGAATATTGCCGCGACCCCCTTCGTGGCAAGAGGTTTCGCGGCGGCCCGATCCGCGGCAAACGGCCGGCTTATCCGGCGCGATGCCTCGCCCCCGGGGGCGCGCGCGGTGCCAGGCGGGGCAGGGCAGTCGGGTGCCGTTTCCTCCCGCAACCGCTCGGAAGGCCGCGGGCCAGAATGTGCAAACTCCGAAAAACCGCTTTCGCGTGATGTGCAGGACGGTTCCGGTTGTCATTCGGATCGCGGAGGATCCGCCGCCCCTTTGTCCGGATCGGCCGCGATCCGGGCGGGCAGAGCCCGGATCCGTCGCGATCTGGCCGGTAGAAGCCCATTGGACCATCGGCCCGGCCGCGAGCCCCCCGCCGCATCGCCTTGCGCCTGCCGCCCGCGCGGTGGATCGGGTGGCGCGGCGCACCCGCCACCGCACCCCGCCCCCCCGGCAGTACGCAAGCAACAAGCATCCTGCCGCAGGACCCTGACCGCAGCGGAGATATCGCGGCGGAGCCGGAAACCCCCGCTTTCAGGCGGATGCTCTTCGATCCGAAACGCTGGCGGGTGAAATATGGTAGGCCCGGAGGGACTCGAACCCCCAACCAAGGCGTTATGAGCGCCCTGCTCTGACCATTGAGCTACAGGCCCGCGGCGTGCCGCTGGCTTGGCCTAGCAGATATGCCGGCGGCGTCAAAGGGTTTTACCGGCGGGCGGGCGGATGTCGGGGTTGGCCGGCGGCAGCGGTGCCCAGCCGCGGGCCGGGTTTTCCTGGCGGAACCGGGCCGTACTGACGGGCGTGAACTGCCTGCGGCCTGCAGCGCTGGCGTAGCGCGTCACCGTCACGGTACCGGCGGCATGTTCGATCAGGTTGAAATCGTTCTCCTCGCCCCGCAGCCGGGTCGACAGCGTGGTTCCACCCTGGATGCAGAGCATGGCGCGGCCGCCCTCGCGCAGGGTCTGGGGACCGGCGGCCCATTGGTGCAGGTGGCCGCAGAGCAGGATGTCGGCCCCGGCATCGGCCAGGGCCTCGCCGGCCTCGGCCGCGCCCACCATCGCCGTCTTGCCGGTGCCGGGGGGCATCGCCAGCGGATGATGCAGCGCCACCACCCGCAACTGCCCGGGTCGTGCCGTCGACAGCAGCGCGCAGGCGCGGTCAAGCGATGCGATGCGGATGCGCCCGCGCTCCCAGGCGAAGGGATCGGCGGTGTTCATGCCGGCCACACGCAGGCCGGCGGTTTCGGCCGAAGGCTCGAGCGGCAGCGCCAGGCCCCGCGTCCAGGCCCGCCAGGGGGTGAAGAACCGGGCGAGGGCGTTCCAGAGCGGCAGGTCATGATTGCCGGGCACCGCCAGGACCGGCCCGGGCAGTGCTGCAATCAGCGCGGCAGCGGCGGCATATTGCTGCCGCCGCGCCCGCTGGGTCAGATCGCCGGAAATCACCGTCAGGTCGGGTGCCAGCGCCTGTGCCGTCGCGACCAGCGCCGGAACCAGCGCCGGATTGTCCCGGCCGAAATGCAGGTCGGAAAGGTGGAGGAGACGGGCCGTCGTCATCGGTGGGCCATCGCCGGGGTCATCCCTGGCCGCCGCCCTGCGGCACGATCACCTTCAGCGCGCCGGGCCGCAGGCGGAAATGCAGCGGCGTCGACAGCCGCCCGCGTTCGCCGTCGCGCGCCACCGTCCGGCGCGGCGCGCGGGTCTCGATGGTGATCTCCTGCCCCGAGGACAGCAGGAATTCCTGCCAGGGCCTTGCGCTGCGCAGCACCATCCGCGTGGCAAAGCGCAGCATCTTCAGCCCCTTCGCATCCTTTGCGATATATAGCGCCAGCCGCCCCTGGCGCACGATCTCTGCGCCTTCCTCCAGCCCGTACTGGTCGAGCTGATAGGCATTGGCCGCCACGAAGACCATCGGGCTCCGGACCCGGGCGGTCCGGCCGTCGACCGTCAGCCGCAGATCGCTGCTCCGGTCATAGGTGACAAGCGTGCGCAGCGCCGACCAATAGGCGGCAAGGCGCGACCGGCCCCAGCGGGCATAGGCCTGCTCGCGGTCGGCCAGCATGGCGGGATACAGCCCGAGGCTGGCGTTGTTGAGAAAGACCTTTCCGTTCACCTCGGCCAGATCCAGCGCCTGGGCGCGGCCGCCGATCAGGGCCGCCGCCGCGGCATCCGGGGTCGGCGGCAGGCCGATGCTGCGGGCAAAGAAGTTGAAGGTTCCCAGCGGCAATACGCCCAGCACGGTATCGGTTCCCGCCAGGGCCTGGGCCACCGCCGTCACCGTGCCATCGCCCCCGGCGGCAATGACGGTGCCGAAGCCGGCGTCGCGCAGCCGCCGGGCCTCGTCTGGCAGGCGGTGGCCCCGGTCGATCCGGCGGATCTCGACCCCGAGGCCGGCCGCAGCGAAGGGTCGCACCAGTTCGGCGATGCGCGCGGCGCCCCTCCGGCCCGAACCGGCATTGGCAAGAATGGCAATCGGTTCGGCGATCATCTCGGCTCCGTCGGATCCCCGGGGCAACGCCCGGCGGGACAGCGGGTTCCGCGCCCCCCGCGTTTTGTTGCGCGCGCGCGCCAAAGCGCGTATGGGGGCCGCAAAGCGGCGGCCAGCGGAGATCGGGCGATGGGCAGGGGCAAGGATGGCGGGCAGACTGGGCTGACCTATGCGGCGGCGGGGGTCGACATCGACGCCGGCAACCGGCTGGTCGACCGGATCAAGCCGGCGGCCCGGGCGACCGACCGGGCCGGCACGATGGGCGGGCTTGGCGGCTTTGGCGCGCTGTTCGACCTGAAGGCCGCGGGCTATTCCGATCCGGTTCTGGTGGCCGCGACCGATGGCGTGGGCACCAAGCTGCGCATCGCCATCGACACCGGCATTCTGGACACGATCGGCATCGACCTGGTTGCGATGTGCGTCAACGATCTGGTCTGCCAAGGGGCAGAACCCTTGTTCTTCCTGGATTATTTCGCCACCGGCAAGCTGGAGGTCGATCAGGCCGCCCGCATCATCGAAGGCATTGCGCTGGGCTGCGCGGCCTCTGGGGCGGCGCTGATCGGCGGCGAGACCGCCGAGATGCCGGGCATGTATGCCCATGGCGACTTTGACCTTGCCGGTTTTGCCGTCGGCGCGATGGAGCGGGGGGGCGATCTGCCCAGGGGCGTGGCGCTGGACGATGTGCTGCTGGGCCTGACCTCGAACGGCATCCATTCCAACGGCTATTCCTTCGTCCGCAAGGTGGTGGAGCTTTCGGGCCTGAGCTGGGATGCGCCTTGTCCCTGGGGCGAGGGCACACTCGGTGCCGCGCTGCTGGCACCGACCCGGCTTTATGTCCGGCCGGCGCTGGCGGCGATCCGTGCGGGCGGGGTCCACGGTCTGGCGCATATCACCGGCGGCGGGCTGACGGAAAACCCACCGCGCATCCTGCCGGCCGCCACCGCGGACGGCGGGCTGGCCTGCGAGATCGACCTGTCGGCCTGGGCCCTGCCGCCGGTTTTCCGCTGGCTGGCGGCCACTGCGAACATGGTGGAAAGCGAGCTTCTGAAGACCTTCAACTGCGGCATCGGCATGGTCCTTGCGGTCGAGCCGAACCGCGCCGACGAGATCGAGAAACTTCTGGCCGAAGCCGGCGAGACCGTGGCCCGCCTCGGCCGGATCGTGCCGGCCACGGCCGAGGGCACCACGGTGATCTACAAGGGCGCCTTGCTGTGAAACGGGTGGCCGTCCTGATTTCGGGGGGCGGATCGAACATGCTGGCGCTTCTGCGGTCGATGACCGCGGATCACCCGGCGCGGGCGGTGCTGGTGGCCGCCAATGATCCAGCGGCGGCGGGGCTGGCGCGGGCCGCGGCGCTGGGGGTGGCGACGGCGGCGGTGGATCATCGGCCCTTCGGCGGCGACCGAACCGCCTTCGAGGCCGAACTCCTGCGCCATATCGACGCCGCCCAACCCGATATCCTGTGCCTTGCCGGTTTCATGCGCGTGCTGACGCCTGGCTTCGTTGCCCGGTTCCAGGGGCGGATGCTGAACATCCACCCCTCGCTTCTGCCGAAATATCCCGGGCTTCATACCCATGCCCGGGCGCTGGCCGCCGGCGATGCCCAGGCCGGCTGCACCGTGCACGAGGTGACGGCCGAACTCGACGCCGGTCCGCTTCTGGGGCAGGCGCGGGTGCCGGTCTTGGCCGGCGACAGCGAAGACACGCTGGCCGCACGGGTGCTGACGATGGAGCACCGGCTCTATCCGGCCGTGCTGCGCCGCTATGCGGCAGGGGACCGGACGCCGGTCCTCCTGCCGTGACGGGCCGGCGGGCCTGTCAGCCCGGCTTCTTGTCCGCCTCGGCCTGCGCGCGCGCCTCTGCGGCCTCGGCAAGGGCCTTGCCGGCCTCTTCCTGCATCTTCTGGGCGAAGTTCACCATCTGCGCGGCATAGGCCTCGGACCATTCGGCGCGTTCGCGGGCCGACATCCGCGCGGCATCGGCGCGCAGGCCGTCGGCTATGCCGCGGATCCGCACCACCTCGGCATCCCATTCGCCCTGGGCCTTGGTCCATTGCGCCTTGACCTGGTCGCTGGCCTGATCGACATAGCCCTTCAACTGCGCGGTCATCTCGTCGTCGCGCTTCTGCGCATCGGCCAGCCACTGCTTGCCGCTCTCCATCCATTCGGCACTGCGCTGCGACAGGTCCTTCTCCCATTCGCCCATGCGTTGCTCCAGATCCTGCGCACTGCGCGACAGGCTTGCAAACATCTCGGACAGTTTCATCTACAACGCTCCCACCATCGGAATCCGGCCGCGACGCACCCGATGCGCGCCGGCGCCGACCCCTTCTGCAGAGGGTGGAGCGGCCCGGCGGATTCGGCAAGCACGGCCTGCGGCGGCGCGGCGGGGTCCCCCGCGGCCCCGCGACGCAGTTCCGCCCGCCGCAGTTCCCCCGCCGCAGTTCCCCCCGGGCAATCCTCGGACGCGGCCCCGTTTCAGCCGATATCCAGCGCCAGCGCGTGGATTCGCACCGGGATGTCACCCAGCGCCTTCATCACCGCCCGGTGCCGTGCCACCCGGCTCATCGCTGCCAGTTCGGGTGCCCGGATCGTCACCGCGAAATGGCTTTCGCCAGAGCCGTCGTCGCCGGCATGGCCGGCATGGCGGTGGCTTTCGTTCACCACCCGCAGTTCCGACGGCCGGAACGCATCGTTCAGCCGAGCCTCGATTTCATCCTTTACCGCCATGGCCTTTGCCGTCATGTCACGCCTCCCCTTCAATCTCCCGCAGAATCATCTAAAATCGGGCGCCCGAGTCGAGAAGGCACCGAAAGGCCCAAGCAGCATGGCAGCACGACCCCCCTTCGAGTTCGACCTCCGCGTTTCCGCCGACAAGAAACGCAAGGCCGCCGGCCGCCGTGGTGCCACCGGCCCCGAGGTTTCGGGGAAGACCTGCGACTATCCCGACTGCGGCCGGCCCGGCCAGTTCCGTGCGCCGAAATCGCCCGATCTCCTCGACGAATATTTCTGGTTCTGCAAGGACCATATCCGCGAATACAACTTGAAGTGGAATTTCTTCAATGGCACCACCGATGAGGAATTCCAGAAGTTCCTCGACAAGGATCGGGTCTGGGGCCGCGAGACCAAGCCGTTCTCGCGCAAGGACGACGGCAATGCCTGGGCGCGGATGGGCGTGAACGACCCGATGGAGATTTTGGGCGAGAAGGCCACGATGAACCGCGGCGCGATGCCCGCCACCGGCGCAACGCGCAAACTGCCCCCGACCGAGCGGCGGGCGCTGGAGATCCTCGACGCGCGCGACACGATGGCCAAGACGGAAATCCGCAAGATCTACAAGGGCCTGATCAAGGTCCTTCACCCTGACATGAACGGCGGAGACCGCAGCCAGGAACAGCAGTTGCAAGAGGTGGTCTGGGCTTGGGACCAGATCAAGGACAGCCGCTATTTTCGCGACTGACCCGCGGCCCGGCCCGGCCGGCCGGATATGTCGGGGCAATCCCGGAAAGATGGAGATGGAATGGCAACCCAGGACGGTACTGCCTCGCGCCTTTCCTACCAGGAGCTGACGCTGCGCACGGCATCGGCCGAGCAGCTGGATGCCGCCGCGCAGGAGATTTTCGCGCTGTTCGCCACGCGCGAGAAAGAGTTCGGTGTCAATCCGGACGTGACCATCGACTATCCGGCGACGGAAGATCTGACGACCGAAGACCTGACGACCGAAGACGCGGCGACCGCAGTTCCCGGCCTGCCGTTCCTGACCGATCCGGCGGGATATGTGGACCGGCTGCTGGCTGCCGGCATTGCCGCGGATGCGCCCCATGGCCGGGTGGTGATCCTGACGACCTGGGCCGACCGGATCGGCGATGCGCTGGTTGCGCGGGGCTTTGCCGCCGATCCGCTCGACATGCCGGCCGGCCCCGATCATACGGCGGTCTTCGATCTCGTGACCGGCCGACCCGTCGGCCGCATCCTCTATATCGAGGCGGTGAACGAGGCCGATCCCAGGATTCGCCCGACCTTCGCCCTGCGTCTGCTGGACCAGGATGGCACCCTCAGGGGCGGGGCCTGCGGGTCGGTCCATGCGCGGGACGGCCGCCGGTTTGCCTGGATTTCCATTCTCGCCGTCGTCCCCGGCCTGCCGCCCGGCACCGGGCTGGCCCTTGCGGCGCGGATGATGGATCTGCTTCGCCGCGAGGGGGTGGGGACGATCCACCTCGGCACGCAGACCGCGGCGCCGTTCTACCAGAAGCTTGGCTTCCGTGTCATCCGGCCGCTGGTGCGGCACCTGCGGTTCCGGCAGGGCGCGGACGGCCGGCCGGTGCAGCATGACCTGGTGATGATGGTACGCGATCTGTCGGGCTGAAGCGGTCGGCCCCGTCCGCGCCGGATCCGCGCCGGGAAAGTTCCGCCGGCGGACAAGGCCGATCACGGCCTTCCCCTTGCGGCCCCGGTGCGAATGGTCCATGAACCGGGAACCGATAAATTTCTGGGCGATGCGATGCTGGATACCGTGATGAAACCCACCGAAGAGATTTCGGTCCGCGACCTGTTCGGGATCGACACCGAGATGCGGGTCAAGGGCTTCGCCGAGCGCAGCGACCGCGTTCCCGACGTGGACACGACCTACAAGTTCGATCCCGATACCACCCTCGCCATCCTTGCGGGCTTTGCCTACAACCGCCGGGTGATGATCCAGGGCTATCACGGCACCGGAAAATCGACCCATATCGAGCAGGTGGCGGCACGGCTGAACTGGCCCTGCGTCCGCGTGAACCTCGACAGCCACATCAGCCGGATCGACCTGATCGGCAAGGATGCGATCAAGCTGCGCGACGGCATGCAGGTGACGGAGTTCCACGAAGGCATCCTGCCCTGGGCGCTGCGCAACCCCGTCGCCATTGTCTTCGACGAATATGATGCCGGCCGGCCGGATGTGATGTTCGTCATCCAGCGTGTGCTGGAACATGACGGCAAGCTGACGCTCCTGGACCAGAACGAGATCATCACCCCGCATCCCAGCTTCCGCCTGTTCGCCACCGCGAATACCGTGGGTCTGGGCGATACCACCGGGCTGTATCATGGCGTCCAGCAGATCAACCAGGCCCAGATGGACCGCTGGTCGCTGGTGGCAACGCTGAACTACCTGTCCCACGATGCGGAAACCGCCATCGTGCTGGCCAAGAACGCGCATTACAACACCGAAAAGGGCCGCAAGGTGATCAGCCAGATGGTGACGGTGGCCGATCTGACGCGGACCGCCTTCATGAACGGGGATCTCTCGACCGTGATGTCGCCGCGCACGGTGTTGAACTGGGCGATGAACGCAGAGATCTTCCGCAATGTCGGCTATGCCTTCCGGCTGACCTTCCTGAACAAATGCGACGAGCTGGAGCGCCAGACCGTGGCCGAGTTCTACCAGCGCTGCTTCAACGAGGAATTGCCGGAATCGGCCGCATCGATGGCGATGCGCTAGGCACCACGGGCGATGTGACCGTCGGCCAGGGGCAGCTTCGGCTGCCCCTTTTTCGTGCTCAGGACGGGATTCCAGACCTGACGGGTGGGGTCGTGGCGACTAACCTGTTGTTTCTGATGATAATGAAGAACGGAGGTCCCGGCCGCATGCCAGGAAAGATCGTCCTTGCCGCAGTTGTCCTGTCGCTTTTCGCCGCGCCGGTCCTGGCCGGCCCGATGCGCGAGGCCACCGAAATCTGCTCCGATCCGATGACTTCGGAGCCAAGGAAGAACGAGATCCTTCCTGCGCGCGGCTGGGAGACGGCGCCGATTGACGAAGCCGGCGGGCTGACCGATCTGGCGATGGCGCTGATCATCGGCTTTACCAATGGAATGCCGGATCTGGCCGAACGTTTTGCCGCCGCGCCGCGGCTGGCGGCAAATTTTGCCACGCTGGCCGAGAAGGGAGAGGTGCGGCTCTGGCAGAAGGATGGTGCGCTTCTGGCAGTCTCGATTGCCAAGACGCCGGAAGGCCGCGAGCATCTGGGGTGCTACCTGGCGATGCCGCCCGATGACGAGACGCTGGATCTGATGCGGGAATATGGCGGTATCGAGGAACTGCCTGAGCTGGAGCTTCTGGCCCGGCGCTTTGACGAAACCGCCTTCCGCACGACGCCCGACGCCACCTTCGCCATGGTGTCCTCCTGGACCCGGCAGACCTCGGATCCGGCACGTACGCCGCTGACCGATGGCTACCGGCTGGAACGTGTCGAGCAGCCCTAGCTCGGGCCTCCGGTCCTAGGGTCCAAACCCAATCACGCTGTTGAACTCGGGTGCTGTGGCAGCCAGAGTGTGGTCGACGCCAGGAGCAATGCGATGCACGTGCCTGAGGGCTTCGCTGTGGTGACCCCATACATCTTCGCCGACGATGCCGAGGAGTATGTACGCTTTCTTGAGGCTGCATTCGGCGCTCGCGAGATTGGTCGCAGCACCGCTCCGGATGGGCGTATCGCCAACTGCCAGCTCCAGTTTTCCACGACGACCATCATGGTGAGCGAAGCTTCGGCGCAGTTCCCCGCGAGCCAAGCCGCCTTCTACCTCTACGTTGCCGATGTCGATGCAGCGATGACGAGGGCCGAAGAGGCCGGTGCAGATAAGATAATGGATGCAGCGGACATGCCTTATGGGGACAGGCAGGGCGGTGTTCGAGATCCGTCGGGAAACATTTGGTGGGTGTCCCAACGATTGACTGCCGAACCGTATTTTTAACGGGGCATCAAGCCGCTGGTCGAGGTGGAGCGGCTTTCCTGATTCACAGGCAGAGTGGATCATGGCGGATGAGGCATGGCGCTATTTTGGCTAACGGGCGCGGCATGGGCGGCAATCAAGCCGCATCTGCCAAGGAACCAGCCCGGGGCCAGGCCTGTCGACGACCGGCGGGTAATTTCAGGCATTCTGCGCGTGTTGAAGGTCGGCTGCCGCTGGTGCGATTGTCCGGCCGACGACGGGCCATCGACGACGATCTGCAACCGGTTCAACCGCTGGTCGCGCCGTGGCTTCTGGCTCGAGCTGCTGGATGCACTGGCGGGTGTCGGTGCGGTGACAAAGCGCACCGCTATCGACAGCACCTACATCAAGGCGCAGCGGGCGGCGTTCGGTGCAAAGGGGGGCGTGCGGCACAGGCGATTGGCCGCTCGCGCAGCGGCTGGACGACCAAGATCCATGCGCTCACCGACGTCATCGGCCGCCCTTATGCGCTGATGCCAACACCCGGCAATGTCAGCGACATGAGGGCCGCGCCCGTGCTCCTCGAACATGTCGGACGCATGTCCACCTGCTCGGCGGCAAGGGGCATGATGCCGGTCGCCTGCGGAGCTTGGCTCGCGACGTCGGCGCCACGCCTGTCATCCTTGGTCGCCGCAACCGCAAGCGCGCCGTCCGGTACGACAAGCAACGCTGCGCCAGCCGCCACCTCATCGAGAACGCCTTCTGCCGCTTGAAAGATTTCCGCCGCGCCCACACGCGCTACGATAAGCTGGCCGCTAACTTCCTTTCAGCCGTCCCGCTCGCAACCGCGGTCGCCTTCTGGCTCTGAATGAGTCCGAGCCCTAGAACATCGCCATCCCGGGAAGGGCGAAGGCCTGGGCGATCCAGTCGCGCATTCGGGCTTCGTCCAGGCCTTCCGCCTCGAAGACATGCAGGTAGCGCACGGCATCGTGCTTGGACGCCACCGGCGGCGGCGGCCGCAGCCCAGAGCCGTTCAGGAAGCTGACCTTCACATAGCGGGCGGTGCAGGACAGGCTGAGCATCCAGCCCGCCCCGTCGCGGCCCCAGAACGGCGCGTTCCAGCGCACGGCCTTGCGGACATCGGGCACGGCCGCGCCGACCAGCAGGTCGATCTCTTGGCCGATGGCGCGCTTCCAGCCCGGCATCGCAGCCAGATAGGCGCGCACCGGCCCCTCGCCGTCACCCTTGGCGATCTGCGGGTTGCCGCCGGACAGCAGGCGCACGCCGTCAGGCCCCACGGCCGGCAGTTTCGACGGATCGGGCTTCCAGCGGGGCTTCGTCGGCTTGTCCTCGGTCATGCGGCACCTCCCCACCCATTCCAGCACCAAGGGGCCCCAAATGCAAACGGCCCCCGCCGATGGGCAGGGGCCGCAAGCGAAGTGCAATGGCCTCAGCCGGCCGCGCGGGCCGTGCGGGTGGCATTGGCCCACCACACCAGGTCATCGAGCATCGCCTTGGTGGAATTGCCGATCGCCGCCTCGATGTCGTCGAGGTTGCCCGAACCGCCAAAGCCGGGATGCACCTTCATGAACTCGCTGCCGCCGATATGCACGGCGGAGCGCACGGGGGCCATCTGCAGCTCGACCGCGATCAGGCGCAGATGCTCGGTCGCGCGGGCGCCGCCCATCGAGCCATAGGCGATAACGCCCATCGCCTTGCGGTTCCATTCCACATAGGCCTGATCCAGCGCATTCTTCAGCACGCCGGGGATCGAGCGGTTGTATTCGGCGGTGACGAAGATGTAGCCGTCGAATTCCGCGATCTTCTTCTGCCAGCGCTGCGCCACTTCGTTCACGCTGGGCATCCAGGCGTTCGAGGCAACCTCGTCGAAGAACGGCATCGGGTAATCGCGCAGGTCGACGATTTCCACATCCATGTCGCCGCGGGCGCGGGCCTGGGCCTCGATCCACTGCGTCGGGATGTCGGCAAAACGGGTGGGGCGGGTGGTGCCGACAATGATGGCGATCTTCGGGTTGGACATCTTATTTCTTCCTTGGTCTCGTTTCGGGGGCCCTGAGCGGCGGCCGGGGGATTGCGGTCTGTCTCGCGCCGGGCCGGTCGGTGGTCTGGCCGTGGCTCGACGCTCTACATGCCGGTTTGCGGCTTCCGGGGCAACTCCGCACGTCCGCAGCGGCGTTGTGCGCATTCGCACGGGCCGCAACCCCCGCGGGCGGCCCCGGCCGGCGGCCTTGCCCCGCAGTTCCGGCCGGACCTTCCGCGTCGCGCCCTGCCGTCTGCGCCGCGCCGCGTGGCCGGCTTGTGATCCGACCTTGCCCTTGCCCCGGGGCGGTGCCAAATTCCCCCAATGAACAAGCCCGTCGACAACCCCGCCGATCCCTTCAAGAAGGCCCTGGCCGAGGCCACCCGCACCATGGCGGATGACCCGGAGATGACGGTCGCCTATTCGGTCGATCCGCCTGGCATGAACAGCGAAGGCGTGCGCCTGCCGCAGGTCAGCCGGCGGATGACGCGCGACGAGGTGATGCTGGCCCGCGGCACCGCCGATGCCTTCGCGCTGCGGCGGCGGTTCCATGATGATTCCGTCTCGGCGAAATATGCGCCGACCGGGCAGCTTGCCCGCGACATCTACGATGCGATGGAAATCGCCCGCTGCGAGGCGATGGGCGCGCGGGTGATGCCGGGAACGGCCACGAACATCGATGCCAAGATCGCGCAGGAAGCGGATCGCCGGGGCTATGGCCAGATCACCAATCCCCAGGACGTGCCGCTGGCCACGGCGGCCGGCTATCTGGTGCGCGCAAGGGCGACGGGGCGGGTGCTGCCGGCCTCTGCGCAGAATGCGCTGGATCTGTGGCGCGGTTTCATCGAGGACCAGGGCGGTGGCACGCTGGAGACGCTGGACGCGACGCTGCCCGACCAGGCGGCCTTTGCCCGACTGGCCCGCAGGCTGATCGCCGATCTGGGCTATGCCGACCAGCTTGGCGACGATCCCGATCGCCCCGAGGAGGACGAGGCCAAGGACCAGGCCGAGGAGGACGAAGACAGCCCGGAATCGGAGGGTGAGGACAGCGACGAGGGCGATGAGAGCGAGGCCAGCCCCGAGCGCAGCCAGGAAGAGCAGGAAGATCAGTCCGAGGCGCAGGTCACGATGGATGACAGCGCCGACATGGAGATGGGCGACGAGACCGAGGCGCCCGAGGGCGAGGCGCCGCTGGAACCTCCGCCGCCTGCGCCCTATTCCGATGCCGATCCGAATTATACCGTCTACACCACGGATTACGACGAGGAAATCCGCGCCGAGGATCTGGCCGAGCCGGCTGAACTGGAACGGCTGCGCGCCTATCTGGACCAGCAGCTTGAACCCTTGAAGGGCGCGGTCGGGCGACTGGCCAACAAGCTGCAGCGCCGGCTGCAGGCCCAGCAGAACCGCAGTTGGCTGTTCGATCTGGAGGAGGGCATCCTCGATGCCGGGCGGCTGGCCCGGGTGGTGGCCAACCCGACCACGCCGCTGTCCTTCAAATGGGAGAAGGATACCGAATTCCGCGATACGGTGGTGACGCTGCTTCTGGACAATTCGGGATCGATGCGGGGCCGGCCGATCTCGATCGCGGCGATCTGTGCCGATGTGCTGGCGCGCACGCTGGAACGCTGCAGCGTCAAGGTCGAAATCCTGGGCTTCACCACCCGCGCCTGGAAGGGTGGGCAAAGCCGCGAACGCTGGCTGGCCAACGGGCGCCCGCAGGCGCCGGGCCGGCTGAACGACCTGCGCCACATCATCTACAAATCGGCCGATGCGCCCTGGCGGCGGGTGCGGCCGAACCTTGGGCTGATGATGAAGGAAGGTCTGCTGAAGGAAAACATCGACGGCGAGGCGCTGGAATGGGCGCATCGCCGGCTGGCCGGGCGGCAAGAGGTGCGCAAGATCCTGATGGTGATCTCGGACGGCGCGCCGGTCGACGATTCGACGCTGAGCGTGAATCCGGCGAGTTTCCTGGAAAAGCACCTGCGCGATGTGATCGCCATGGTGGAAAAGCGCCGGGCGGTGGAACTGATCGCCATCGGCATCGGCCATGACGTGACGCGCTATTACCAGCGCGCGGTGACGATCACCGATGTCGAACAACTGGCCGGGGCGATGACCGAACAACTGGCCAGCCTGTTCGACAAGGATCCGCGCGCCCAGAAGCGGGGCGCCTGGCGGAAGGCGGGCTGACCGGCGGCGACAGGCAGGGGCGGGCAGCAGAAGGGGGCGGCAGACCAAGGGCCGCATCCGCGGGACCGCCGGCCGATTTGACCTCGGCGTATTTGACGTCGGCGTATCTGACACAGAGAATGAGGCCCAACGGTGTTCCAGACCTTTGACAGCACAGCCGCGCCCGAGCAGGGCCCACCGCGGCTGGCGGCCCTGCGGGCAGCCCTTGCCGCCGAAGGGCTGGCCGGGTTCATCGTGCCGCGGGCCGATGCGCATCAGGGCGAATATGTCGCCGCACGCGACGAGCGGCTGAAATGGCTGACCGGCTTCACCGGCTCGGCCGGGCTCTGCATCGTGCTGCCGGATGTGGCGGGGGTGTTCGTCGACGGCCGCTACCGCACGCAGGTGAAGGGCCAGGTGGATCTGGCGGCCTTCACCCCGGTGCCCTGGCCCGAGGTGAAACCGGGCGACTGGATCGCCGGGCATCTGGCCGAGGGCCTGGTCGGCTACGATCCCTGGCTGCACACCGCCGACGAGATCGCCCGCATCGAGGCGGCGCTGGCCGGGCGCAAGGTCGCGCTGCGGCCAGTGCGAAACGCTGTCGATGCGATCTGGACCGACCAGCCCGGGCCGCCCAGCGGCAGGGCTTTCGTGCATCCCGAGGCGCTGGCCGGCGAAAGCTCGGCCGCCAAGCGGGCCCGGCTGGCGGCAGGGCTGGCGGCGGCAGGCGAGCGGGCCGCCGTGATCACGCTGCCCGATTCGATCTGCTGGCTGCTGAACATCCGCGGCGCCGACGTGCCGCGCAGCCCGATCCTGCACGGTTTCGCCATTCTGCATGACGATGCACGGGTGACGCTCTATACCGATCCCGCCAAGATCGGCGAGGAGGTGCGCGCGCATCTGGGCCGCGAAGTGACGCTTCGCCCGCCCGAGGCCTTCGTGCCGGGCCTGCGCTCGTTGCAGGGGCCGGTGCGGGTGGATGGCGCCTCGGCGCCGGTCGCCGTCTCGGACGACCTGTCCGAGGCGGGGATCGCCGTGTCGCGGGGCGATGATCCCTGCAGCCTGCCCAAGGCGCGCAAGACCGCCGCCGAGGTGGCCGGCATGCGCGCGGCGCATCTGCGCGATGGCGCGGCGGTGGTCGAGTTCCTGTGCTGGCTTGACGCGCAGGAACCCGAAAGCCTGAGCGAGATTGCCGTGGTCGAGGCGCTGGAGGGCTTTCGCCGGGCGACGAATGCGCTGCATGACATCAGTTTCGACACGATCGCCGGGGCAGGGCCGAACGGCGCGATCATGCATTACCGCGTCACCCGCGAGTCAAACCGGCAGCTGCAGCGCGACCAGTTGCTGCTGGTCGATTCCGGTGCACAATATCTGGACGGGACAACCGACATCACCCGTACCGTGGCGCTGGGGGATCCGGGGTCGGAGGCGCGCGACTGCTACACCCGTGTCCTGCGCGGGCTGATCGCGATTTCGCGCCTGCGCTGGCCGAAAGGGTTGGCTGGGCGTGATCTCGATGCCGTGGCGCGCTATCCGCTCTGGGTTTCGGGGCGGGATTTCGACCATGGTACCGGCCATGGGGTCGGCGCCTTCCTGTCGGTGCATGAGGGGCCGCAACGGCTGTCGCGCCTGTCGGAGGTGCCGCTGGAGGCGGGGATGATCCTGTCGAACGAACCGGGCTATTACCGCGAGGGCGCCTTCGGCATCCGGCTGGAAAACCTGATCGTGGTCGGCGAGGCGCCGGCCCTGGGCGACAACCGCGCGCAACTGGCCTTCGAGACGCTGACCTTCGTGCCCTTCGACCGCCGGATGATCCTGCGCGAGGCGCTGTCGGCCGAGGAGCGCGACTGGCTGGACGGCTATCATGCCGAGGTGCTGACCAGGATCGGTCCCCGGGTCGCGGGGCCGGTGCTGGGCTGGCTGCAGGCAGCCTGCAAGCCGCTCTGACACCGGCCTGGTTGGCCCCGCTTGCG
>JACSRN010000106.1 GCA_014879735.1 Paracoccaceae bacterium | reverse complement strand
TAGCCGCGCGCGGCCAGCCGCTCGCGGATCAACCCCTTCAACGCGGCCAGGTCGTTCGGCACCCGCGTCACCCGTTCGGGGCGCTGGAACAGATCGGCCATGCGCGGCGGCAAGGCGGGACGCAGGCCGGTGGCACGCTCCACGGCATCGGGGAATTTCGCCGGATGCGCCGTGGCCAGCGTCACCATGGCGCCCTGCCCCTGATGCTCTGACGCGACCTTCACGCCCACGGCGGAATGCGGGCAGAGCAGCTCTCCCGTCTCGCGCCAGACCCGAGCGATGGTGTCGAGGGTTTCCTCCTCCGTCGCGCGGCCCGAGGCGAAGGTGGCGCGCAGGCTGGCCAGCGCCGGGGCAGGCAGGCTGTAGCCGCCGCCCTGCTGCATCGCCGCCATCAGCGCGGCCACGGCCGCGCCATCGCGGCCCATGGCGTCAAACAGCGCGCGTTCAAAATTCGACGATACCTGGATATCCATCGACGGGCTGATCGACGGACGGACGCCGGTCATGCGATGCTCGCCCGACCTGAGCGTGCGGTCGAGGATGTCGTTCTGGTTCGTCGCGATCACCAGCCGGTCGATGGGCAGGCCCATGCGTTTCGCAATATAGCCTGCAAAGATATCGCCGAAATTTCCCGTGGGCACGGTGAAGCTGACCGCGCGTTCCGGCGCGCCCAGTGACAGGGCCGCATGGAAGTAATAGACCACCTGCGCAAGGACGCGCGCCCAGTTGATGCTGTTCACCCCCGCCAGCCGCACGCCGTCGCGGAAGGCAAAGTCGTTGAACATGTCCTTCAGCCGGGCCTGGCAATCGTCGAAATCGCCTTCCAGCGCCAGGGCATGCACATTCGCCTCGACCGGCGTCGTCATCTGCCGCCGCTGTACCTCGGACACCCGGCCCTGCGGGAACATGATGAAGACATCGACATTCGACAGGCCGCGGAACGCCTCGATCGCGGCCGATCCGGTATCTCCGCTGGTGGCGCCGACGATGGTGATCCGCTCGCCCGTCCGGGCCAGCGCCGCCTGCATCATCTGCCCGATGAGCTGCATGGCGAAATCCTTGAAGGCCAGCGTCGGGCCGTGGAACAGTTCCATCAGGAAATGGTCGGGGCCAAGCTGGACCAGTGGCGCCCGGGCAATATGGTCAAAGCCGCCATAGGCCTTTTTGATCAGGGCGCGAAACTCTGCCTCCTCGAAGAATCCGTCGACAAACGGTTGCATCACCGCAAAGGCCAGATCCTCGTAGGATTGCCCGGCCAGCGCGGCGATCTGCCCACGTGTCAGCACCGGCACGGTTTCGGGAACGTAAAGCCCGCCGTCGCGCGCCAGCCCCGTCATCATCGCCTCGCCGAAGCCCAGAACGGGTGCCTGCCCGCGCGTCGAGATATAACGCATGTCACTCCCTCATGCCTGCCGCGGTCTGATACGCCAGAGATACAGGACTGTCATCCCCGCCCAGACCGCCGCAAGGCCGAACCACTGGATGGCATAGCCAAGATGATTGTTGCGAAAGACCGCCGTGACCGGAACAGCCCGGATCGCGTCGCCGGTATCGTCGCGTGCGACGACAAGGATCGGCAGGGTCTGCAATTGGGCGGCGATTCCCGCGACATCGCGGCCGAACCAGAGGCCGGCCTTCGCATCATAGGGCGGCGTCGAGGAGGTCACGTCGTCGGGCCAGTTCAGGTTGCCGGTCACGCTGGCGGGTTTCGCGGGATGGGTGGCCTGTCTGGCGGCCTCGGGCACGAAGCCGCGGTCGACCAGGATGCGCCGGCCATCATCGGTCTCGAAGGCGGCGACGATCAGAAAGCCCGGCCCGGTTTCCGATGAGGTCAGGACATGGGTTTCTTCGCCGGTGAAGCGGCCGGTCACGGTAACGGCGCGATAGCGGTCGCGGCCGGGGTCTGGGGCGGCCGGCAGCGGCACAGGCGCGATCGCGATCATCGCCTCGGCCTGGCCGATCAGGCTCTCTTTCCATTCCAGCCGGCGCAGCTGCCAGAAGCCCAGCGACATCAGGATTGCCAGCCCGGCCACCGCCACCACCAGCACGAAGAAAACCGAGCGCATCCCGCCTCCGTCGATTGTGCCGCGCCCCGAAACGGCAAGCGCGGGCCCGTTTGGGACCCGCGCGCGAGGGATTGTCAAGAACCGAAGGTTCAGCCGCGGCCCCAGACATAGACCGAGAAGAACAGGAACAGCCAGACCACGTCGACGAAGTGCCAGTACCAGGCGGCGGCCTCGAATCCGACATGCTGCTGCTGGGTGAACTGGCCCTTGATCGCCCGTATCAGGCAGACGAAGAGAAAGATCGTGCCGACGATCACATGGAAGCCATGGAAGCCCGTCGCCATGAAGAAGATGCCGCCATAGACCGAGGGGTTGCCCTCGTCGTTCAGCGCAAAGCCGAAGGTCGCATGGCTGTATTCGTAGGCCTGCAGCCCGGTGAAGGCAATGCCGAGCAGGATGCCGATGGTCAGGCCGGTGATCATGTCCTTGCGGTTGTTCTCATGCACCAGGGCATGGTGGGCCCAGGTCACGGCGCAGCCCGACAGCAGCAGAACCAGCGTGTTCATCAGCGGCAGGTGCCAGGGGTCGAAGGTCTCGATCCCGGCCGGCGGCCAGACGCCATCGATCCAGGGGCTGTCCGGTCCCATCGGATACAGGCGGTTCTTGAAGAAGGCCCAGAACCAGGCGACGAAGAACATCACCTCGGACATGATGAACAGGATCATCCCGTAGCGCAGGCCGATCTGCACCACCGGCGTATGGTCGCCGGTCTGGCCTTCGTGCACCACATCGGTCCACCAGCCGAACATGGTGTAGAGAACGATCAGCAGACCGATCAGGAACACCCAGGGGCTGCGGTTCGCCTCGTCGATCTGGGGCGAAACCCAGTGGATCACGCCGGTCAGCATGACCACCGCACCGATCGCACCCATCAGGGGCCAGATCGATGGCGGCAAGACGTGGTAATCGTGATTCTTGGAATGGGCCATGTCCGGCGGATCTCCCTCGTGCGTTCTCAGTTCGAGGCGGCGGGTTGGCCCGCCTCCCCGGTTGGCGGCCCGGCGACGGGTGCCATTGCCGCCTGCTCCATCGGCAGTTCGGCGGTGTGGAAAGTATAGCTCAGCGTGATCGCCTCGACGTTCTGGCCATCGATATCGTCCATGATCGCGGGATCGACGTAGAAGGTGACGGGCATCTCCACCCGTTCCCCCGGCTGCAGCACCTGCATCTCGAAACAGAAGCAGTGGATCTTGGTGAAATAGCCGCCGGCCACATCGGGGGCGACATTGTAGCTTGCCTGGCCGGCGACGGGATGATCGGTCGGGTTATAGGCCTCGTAGAAGGCAAGGCCGGTCTCGCCGATGCGGATATCCATCTCGGTCTGCAGCGGGCGGAATTCCCAGGGCATCCCGGCCTCGCGCGAAGCGTCGAAGCGAACGGTGATCCTGCGGTCCAGAATGCGGTCGGCGCCGGTGTCGGAAACCGCCACCTCGCCGCCATAGCCCGTGACGCGGCAGAACCAGTTGTAGAACGGCACCGCGGCAAAAGACAGGCCCAGCATCAGCCCGGCCACCCCGGTCAGGATCACGGCAGTGCGCTTCGGTCCGTCAAGCCGGATCATGGCATGCTCGCCGTGTCGATGGGCGTGACCGCGCCGCCCTTGAAGTCATCGGCATGGCCGCGGTCGCCCTGCTGCACCTTTACCACCGTCAGCGCAAAGACCAGGGCAACGAAGCCCGCCAGCAGCAGGCCCACCCCGAGGTTGCGCCCGAAGCGGCGGCCGTGAAGTTCATGTGTCGGTTGCAGTGCCATGTCCTACCAGCCCCCAAGGCCCCAGGGCCTCAATGCGGCCTCGGCGAGGAAGGCGCCGAAGGTCAGGAAAAGATAGAGGATCGAGAAGCCGAAGAAGGACTTCTCGACGCGATAGCCATCGGCCTCCGCCTGCACCTCGTCGCGGCGGAAGATGCGCCAGGCGCCGACCAGGAAGATCGCGTCCAGCACCAGCGCCACGGCCAGCGACAGCGGCCCGCCGATCGAGGTCAGCGCGGCCCAGACCGGGATCGGTGCAAGCAGCACGCTGTAGGCCAGGACATGGTTGCGGGTGACGCGACGGCCATGCGTCACCGTCAGCATGGGCACGCCGGCGTTCTGGTAATCGGATTTCACGAACAGCGCCAAGGCCCAGAAATGCGGTGGCGTCCAGATGAAGATCACCAGGAACATCAGCACCGCCTCGAGCCCGATCTGCCCCGTGGCCGCGACCCAGCCGATCATCGGCGGGAAGGCACCGGCCGCACCGCCGATGACGATGTTCTGCGGCGTCCAGCGCTTCAGGCCCATCGTGTAGACGACGGCATAGAAGAAGATGGTGAAGGCCAGAAGCCCGCCGGCCAGCAGGTTCGTGGCCAGGCCCAGCATGACGACGCTGATCCCCGACAGCGCAAGGCCCAGGCCCAGCGCCTCGCCCGGCCGGACGCGGCCGGCGGGAATCGGGCGGCTGCGGGTGCGGCGCATCACCGCATCGATATCGGCATCCCACCACATGTTCAGCGCGCCCGAGGCCCCGGCCCCCAGCGCGATGAACAGGATCGCGGCAAAGGCTTCGACCGGGTGCAGGTGCACCGGGGCAACCAGCAGGCCGACCATCGCGGTGAAGACCACCAGCGACATCACCCGCGGCTTCAGCAGCTGGACGTAATCGCCGAAGCCGGCCTCGCCGGGGGCCGTCTCGGCACGTTCATATGCGTGAATGTCGCTCATCCTGCTCGTCTCGACCTGTTCGTCCCATGCGGACCGTTCGTCCCATGTCGACCGTTCGGGCCCCGCGGCTGACCACGGGGCCACCTGTCGCACCGCGCGCCCGGGCGCGGCCTCAGTTGTTCGCCGCCACCTGCACCGGCGTGGCCGCCGCATCGGTGGCCGCCAGCACCAGATTGCCGGCCTTGGCCTGCTCGACCCAGGCCGCATAGGCCTCGGGCGAGACGACCTTGACGGTGATCGGCATATAGGCGTGGTCCTTGCCGCAGAGTTCGCTGCACTGGCCGAAGAAGATGCCCTCGCGGTCGGCGGCAAACCAGGCATGGGCGATGCGGCCCGGCACGGCGTCCTGCTTCACGGCAAAGGCGGGAATGGTCCAGGCGTGGATCACATCGGCGCCGGTGATCTGCAGCAGGACCTTGGCGCCCACCGGAACCACCATCGCGGTATCCGTCGCCAGAAGAAACTGGTCCTTGGAATAGCCGGCCTCGACAAGCTGCTGCTCGACCTCGGCCGTCAGGCGCCCGTCGCCGCCGAGGTTCAGCCCGCCGATCATGTAGCTGTCGAACGGACCGATGCCTTCGTCGGGATATTCATAGCTCCAGAACCACTGGTTGCCCGTGACCTTGATCACGACATCGCCCTTGGGAAAGGTCTGCTGGTCCTTCAGCGCCGGCAGCGAGAAGGAGCCGATGAAGATCAGGATCAGGATCGGAATCAGCGTCCAGGCCACTTCCAGCGGCGTGTTATGGGTGAATGTGCGCGGATTCGGGTTCGCGCGGCTGTTGAAGCGCAGGATGACGATCAGCAGCAACACCATGACCAGCACCACGATCGCGGTGATGATGTAGAGGATCACATGGTCTAGCCATTGCTGATCGACGGCCAGCGAACTGGAGGCCGGCTGGAATCCGATGCCCTCCGGCTTTGGCTGGCCGACGATTTCCAGGGCCTGGGCCATTGCCTGGCCCGAGATCAGCGCCATCAGCCCAGCCGCGGCCATGGCCTTGAGAGTCGTCGTTGCTCGCATGTCTCTTTCCGTCCCAAGGTGCGGCACTTCGCCGCCAGTTACGGCCCCGCCCTCGCTCCCGAAGCGGAATCCCCGTGTTTCCCAGTCATTTCAAACCACATCGGGTGGGCGGCGGCAAGCGAAACCTGTAGCGGGCCGGCCTGGTTCGGTCCGGGTTTTGATCTGGATCAACGACGTGCCGCGACTGCATTGCCGCGGGGCGGCATCTGCCGGTTGCGCTTGCCCGGCTCTGCTTGCCCGGTTCCGCTTGTCTGATGGCTGGTCCGGACCTGCCCCCCGCCCGCCTTGCGAAGGGCGGTCGCACATCCTAGGTTTGCGGGATGCTCAGGTTCCCACATTTCCGCAGTGAAGGCCGCAGATGACAGACACGCCCTTCCGCCCCTTCGACACCCATCTGGACGAGACCACAGCCCTGGCCGTGCTGCGCGCGGCCACCGCCGGCGGCGAAGACGGCGAACTCTATCTCGAGCGGCGCCATGGCGAAAGCCTTGTCCTCGACGATGGCCGCATCCGCTCGGCCAGCTATGACGCCTCCGAAGGTTTCGGCCTGCGCGCGGTGAAGGGCGAGGTCGCGGGCTATGCCCATTCCACCGAAATCTCTGAATCCGCGCTGCGCCGCGCGGCCGAGACGGCGCGGCTGGCCATCGGCGCGGGCGGCGGCGTGATGGCCCCCCCGCCGCCGGGCACCAACCGCCATCTCTACCGCCCCGACGACCCGATGGCGGATGCGGCCTTTGCCGGCAAGATCGACCTTCTTAAAGAGATCGATGCCTATGCCCGCGCCGCCGATCCCCGCGTGGTGCAGGTGACGGCCTCGCTGGGCGCCAGCCTGCAGCAGGTGGAAATCCTGCGTCCCGAAGGGCTGCGGCTGACCGATATCCGGCCGATGGCGCGGCTGAACGTCTCCGTCATCCTGGAAGAGAACGGCCGGCGCGAGAGCGGGGGCTTCGGCACCGGCGGACGGCACGGCCTGGCGCAGCTGATGGCGCCGGGCACCTGGCAGCCGGCGGTGGCCGAGGCGATCCGCATCGCGCGGGTGAACCTGGGCGCCATGCCGGCCCCGGCAGGGACGATGGATGTCGTCCTTGGCCCCGGCTGGCCCGGCATCCTGCTGCACGAGGCCATCGGCCACGGGCTGGAGGGCGATTTCAACCGCAAGAAGACCTCGGCCTTTGCCGGGCTGATGGGTCAGAGGATCGCGGCACCCGGTGTCACCGTGCTGGACGACGGCACGATCCCGGATCGCCGCGGCAGCCTGACCATCGACGACGAAGGCACGCCCTCGCAGCGCAACGTGCTGATCGAGGACGGCATTCTGGTCGGCTATATGCAGGACCGGCAGAATGCCCGGCTGATGGGCGTGGCACCCACCGGCAACGGCCGGCGCGAAAGCTATGCCCATATCCCGATGCCGCGGATGACCAACACCTACATGCTGGGCGGCAAGGATGATCCGGCGGCAATCCTGGGCGATCTGAAGGACGGGATCTGGGCCGTGGGATTCGGCGGCGGGCAGGTGGACATCACCTCTGGCAGGTTCGTCTTCTCCTGCACCGAGGCCTACCGTATCCGCAACGGCCAGGTGGGCGAGGCCCTGAAGGGCGCCACGCTGATCGGCGACGGGGCGACGGCGCTGCAGCAGATCCGCGCCATCGGCAACGACATGGCGCTGGACCCCGGGGTAGGAAATTGCGGCAAGGCCGGGCAATGGGTGCCGGTCGGCGTCGGCCAGCCCACGCTGCGGATCGGCGGGCTGACGGTGGGCGGTCAGGCGGCATGAGCCTGCTGGCCTCCACCCCGGGTGGCTTTCGTCGCACGGGGTGGTGGCCGATGGCGGGCGTGACGACCGGATTCTGCCTCGGCCCGGCGGTATTGGCTGCGATGTCGCTGTGGCTGGGGCAGGTCGTCGACCCCGACCGGCTGAGCCAGGGATTCACGCAGTTGCGCGTGTTTCTCACCCTTCTGCTGGTGTCGCCGCTGCTCAGTTGGCCGTTCTGGACGCTGATCGGCGCCTCGGCTGCAGTGTTGATGGAGCGCGGGACCTATGGCGCGCTGGTGGCCATGGGCCTTGGCGCGGCATTCGGTGGCGCGACCGGCGCCCTGGTCGGCCAGCCGCTCTCTGTGTCGCTGGCGGCGATCGTGGGGGCGATCCTCGCCACCTTCCACCGCTTTGCCCTGGCCATGCTGCGACCGCTGGCGTTCTGACGCCCCCCCGGCCGCACCGGCTCAGCCGCGACCGGGGAACTTGCCGCGCAGCGCATCGGCAAAAGCATTGCCGCCCGCAGCCCCCTTCGGCGCCGCCTCGGTCCGGCCGCGTGGCGGCGCCCCCTTGCCCGGGCCGCGTTCGGCCTTCGCCTCGCGCGCCGAGGTGCCACCATCCTTGCGCATGGTCAGCCCGATGCGCTTGCGCGGTGCATCGACCTCGACCACGGTGACTTTCACCACATCGCCCGCCTTTACCACCTCATGTGGATCCTTGACGAAACGATCCGCCAACTGGCTGACATGGACAAGCCCGTCCTGGTGGACGCCGATATCGACGAAAGCGCCGAAGGCTGCGACATTCGTCACCGTGCCTTCCAGCACCATCCCCGGTTTCAGGTCGGAAATCTCGTTCACCCCTTCCGCAAAGCTTGCGGTGCGAAAGCTCGGGCGCGGATCGCGGCCGGGCTTTTCCAGTTCGGACAGGATGTCCCTGACCGTGGGCAGGCCGAATTTCTCGTCGACGAAGGCGGCGGGGTTCAGCTGCTTCAGCGCCGTGCCATCGCCCATCAGGCTGCGGATGTCGCGGCCGCAGGCGGCAACGATCTTGCGCGCCACCTCATAGGCTTCGGGGTGGACCGATGAGGCGTCGAGCGGTTCCTTGCCACCGGCAATCCGCAGGAATCCGGCCGCCTGCTCAAAAGCCTTCGGCCCCAGCCGCGCCACCTTCAGCAATTCGCGGCGGGTGCCGAAGGGGCCGTTGGCATCGCGATGCGCCACGATGTTCTCGGCCAGCCCCGGCCCCACGCCCGACACCCGCGCCAGAAGCGGCACCGAGGCGGTGTTCAGATCCACGCCCACCGCGTTCACCGCATCCTCGACCACGGCATCCAGCGTCCTGGCCAGCCGGTGCTGGTCGACATCATGCTGGTACTGGCCGACGCCAATCGATTTCGGCTCGATCTTGACCAGTTCGGCCAGCGGATCCTGCAGGCGCCGGGCAATCGAGACCGCGCCGCGCAGGCTGACGTCCAGCCCGGGAAATTCCCGCGCGGCAAGTTCGCTGGCGGAATAGACCGAGGCGCCGGCCTCGCTTACCACCACCTTGACCGGCTTGGCCGCGCCAGCCGGCAGCAGGGCCAGCAGGTCGGCCACCATCTTTTCGGTCTCGCGGCTGGCCGTGCCGTTGCCGATGGCGATCAGCTTCACATGATGGGTGCCGATCAGCCGGGCCAGGACCGCCTGCGCGCCGCGCAGGTCGTTCTTCGGCTGGAACGGGTAGACGGTCTCGGTCGCCAGCAGCTTGCCCGTGGCATCGACCACGGCCACCTTCACGCCGGTCCGGATACCGGGATCAAGGCCCATGGTCGCCGCCCCGCCGGCGGGGGCTGCCAGCAGCAGGTCCTTCAGGTTCCGCGCGAAGACGCGGATCGCCTCGGCCTCGGCGCGGTCGCGCAGTTCCGCCATCAGATCGAGCGTCAGCGAGGTGCGCAGCTTCACCCGCCAGGCCCAGGCCGCAGCCTCGCGCAGCCAGCGGTCGCCCGCACCCTGCCCCGCCGCCGCCAGCGCAGCGCCGCAGGCACGTTCCGCCGGGCTTTCGCCGCGCGCAGCCTCGGCGTCGATCTCCAGATCCAGCGTCAGCACCTCTTCGTTGCGGCCGCGCAGCATCGCCAACACGCGGTGGCCGGGCGCGGTGGCCCAGTCTTCGGAATGGGCGAAGTAATCCGCGAACTTGGCACCCGCCTGTTCCTTGCCCGGCACCACCTTCGCCGCCAGCCGGCCGACCTTGCGGATATGGTCGCGCAACCGGCCCAGAAGTGCCGCATCCTCGGACAGCCCCTCGGCCAGGATGTCGCGCGCACCCTCCAGCGCCGTCTTGGCGTCGGCAAAGCCCTCTGACAGGAACCCGCCCGCCAGCACCGCCGGATCCGCGGCACGATCGGCCAGAATGGCCTCGACCAGGCCCTGCAGCCCGGCCTCGCGCGCGATCATCGCCTTGGTGCGGCGCTTCGGCTTGTAGGGCAGGTAGATGTCTTCCAGCTCGGCCTTGGTCACGGCCCCGGCGATGGCGCGGGCAAGCCCGTCGGTCAATTTGCCCTGGCTGGTGATCTCGGTCAGGATCGCCGCCCGCCGCGCCTCAAGCTCGCGCAGATAGGCCAGCCGCTCCTCCAGCTTGCGCAACTGCGTGTCGTCAAGCCCGCCCGTCGCCTCCTTGCGGTAGCGCGCGACAAAGGGCACCGTCGCCCCGCCGTCGAGCAGTTCGACCGCCGCCGAGACCTGTGCGGGCGTCGCGCCGATCTCGGCGGCGATCAGGGCGGGGATGCGTGGGGTGGACATGGGCGCGCTCCTTCGGTCGGGGCCGCGACCATAGCTGCGCAGGGGCCAAAGGCAAGCCCGCGCTGGATCCCGGTCGCCGCGGATAGGCCGGCCGGCGCATCGCCCCGGTCCGGACCGGGGCAGGAGCAGGGGTCGCAAAGCACTTTTTCCGCGGGCCGGGGGTCAGGCCAGATGCGACAGCACCGAACGGGCGGCGCGCAGGCCCGGATCCTCGCCACCACGGCCAAGGCGCGCCATGGTCAACCGCATGGCACGCATCTGCCGGGCATCGGGGCCGGCGTCGAGCAGGCCGAGCAGCGCCTCCGCCACCCGCGCGGGATCAAGATCGCGGCCGATGAATTCCGGCACCGTGCGGGTTTCGGAGACAAGGTTCACCAGCGTCACCGTATCGATCCGGATCATCCGCCGCATCAGCCACAGCGTCAGCGGCGCCATGTCATAGGCGATGACCATCGGGCAGGATTGCGCGGCCAGTTCCAGCGATACCGTTCCCGATGCGGCAAGTGCGGCATCGGCCGCGGCAAAGGCCGCGGTCCGCATGGCCAGGTCGGGGGCGGGCAGGATCACCGGCCGGCCGGGCCAATCCGCCGTGGTCGCGGTCACGAGCGGGGCGAGATGTGCCGGCGTGGGCAGGACGATCCGCAGCCCCGGCTTTGCCGCGGCAAGAATTTGCAGCGCCGCGCCGAAGGGCGCGACAAGCCGCGTCACCTCGCCCCGGCGCGAGCCGGGCAATGCCACGACCAGCGGCACCCCCGGGGCGATGCCGTGGCGGGCGCGAAAGCCGGCGGCCTCCGCCGCGCCGACCTGTGGCTCGGCCACGACCGGATGGCCGACGAAATCGCAACTCATGCCGGCGGCCTGCATGTAGGGCGGCTCGAAGGGCAGAAGCGCCAGGACATGGTCGATGTGGCGTGCCATCCGGGCCGCCCGGCCCGGGCGCCAGGCCCAGACCGAGGGCGCGACATAATGGATCGTCGGCAGATCCGGCCGGGCCGCCTTCACGATCCTGGCGACGCGAAAGCAGAAATCCGGGCTGTCGATGGTGATCAGCGCCTGCGCCCCGCTGGCCAGTGCGGCGGCGGCCGCCTCGCGGATGCGGCGCTTCAGATGAAAATACTTCGGCAGCACCTCGGCCAGGCCCATGACCGACAGATCCTCCATCGGAAACAGGCTCGCCAGCCCCTCGGCCTGCATCAGGGGGCCGCCGATCCCCGCGAAACTTACGCCGTCGGGCGACAGATCCCGCAACCCCGCCATCAGCGCCGCCCCGAGCCGGTCGCCCGAAGGCTCTCCGGCGATCAGGAACAGCTTCACGCCCGCGCCCTTTCCGGCGCCCGTGCCCAGAGGAACAGGCCGGCCGCGGTGGCGGCCGATTGCATCGCCGGCAGATCGAGGCAGATCACATGCCCCGCCTCCCAGGCGATGCCGCCCAGCCCGGCGCGCAGCGCCAGCCCCAGCGTGGCCGGGCCAAGCGCCGGCAGGTCGATGCGCAGATCCTGCAGCGGTTTCGGCGCCTTGTAGAGCAGCCCCCTGCCCCGGGCCGGATCGGGCCGCAGGCTGGCCGGCAGGGCCGAGACATAGGCCAGCATCGCATCGGTGCCGGCCAGCGTCTCGGTGGCAAGACACAGGCCCTGCTGCACGACGCAGCCCTGACCGACGTCGACCCGCCCCAGCGCCTCGGCGATCAACGCCGCGCGGGCGGCATCGGCACGGTCGCGGTCGGTCAGGTTGCCGGCAAGCAGCCCCTCGGCCGGCACCAGCGCCGGCGCGATCTCGGCGGCAGAGCGGATGGCAAAGCCCTCTTCCTCGAACATCGCGATCACCTCGCGCAGCGTCGCATCGTCGCCCTGGGCCAGCGCGCCCATCAGCCGCGGCACCATCCCCGCCGTCACCGGGTCGAACAGCGCCGGGTCCAGCCGCGGGCGGCGCACCGCGCCGGCAAAGCAGACGCCGGTCACGCCGGCCTGATGCAGCGCGGCAAAGAAGGGATAGAGCCGCTCGATCCGGAAGGTCAGATCGGCGGCCAGGCCCTCGGGCGGCACGCCATCAAGCGCGGCAACGAAGGGGCGCCCGGCCCCGGCCGACACCATGGCCGCGGCCAGCGCGGCAGGCAGGGCACCGGCGCCGGCAATCAGCGCAACGGTCATTTCGCGCCCTTCGGCGTCAGGAAGCTGCGGTCGCTGTTGGCCTGGATGAACTCGGCGATCTCGTGCACCTGCGGGCTGTCGAAATCCTCGGCCAGCCGGGCGGCCCGTTCCTGAAAGCTGCCCTCGCCCTGCGCCAGCATCTGATAGGCGGCGCGAAGCTGGGTGATCCCGGCCCGCGAAACACCGCGGCGCTTCAGCCCGACAAGGTTCAGCCCGTCCAGTTCGCCCCGCGGTGCCTGCACCAGGCCATAGGGGATCACATCATTCGTGACCATGGTCACGGCGCCGATGATCGCGCCCTGGCCGATGCGCACCCATTGATGCACGCCCGACAGCCCGCCGACGATCACGTCGTCGCCGATCTGGCAATGGCCGGCAATGGCGACGTTGTTCACCAGGATCACCCGGTTGCCGATCCGGGCATCATGGCCGACATGGGCGCCGGTCATGATCAGGCAGTCGTCGCCGACCGAGGTAAGCCCGCCGCCGCCCTCGGTGCCGGTGTTCAGCGTCGCGCCTTCGCGGATGCGGCAGCGTGCGCCCACGACAAGCCGCGTGCGCTCGCCATTGTATTTCAGATCCTGCGGCACCTCGCCCACGCTGGCAAAGGGCCAGATCGTGGTCTCGTCGCCGATCACGGTCCAGCCCGTCACCACCGAATGCGATTTCAGCGTGACGCCCCGGCCGAGCGTCACCTCGGGGCCGACGACGGCATAGGGACCGATCATGCAATCGGCACCGATCACGGCGCCTTCCTCGATCACGGCAGTGGGGTGGACGACGGCCGTGCCGTGTACCTGCATCTGATCAGGCCTTCGGCTGATCGAACATCGCGGTGAAGGTCGCCTCACAGGCCAGTTCGTCGCCGACATAGGCCTTGCCCTCGAACTTCCACACCCGGCCACCGCCGCGCAGCGCCCTGACCTTCAGCTCCAGCACCTCGCCCGGCACCACCTTGCGGCGGAACTTCACCCCGTCGACGCCCATGAAGAACACCTTGGCGTTCTTGTCGACCAGATCCATCGACAGGCCCACAAGCACCCCCGAAGTCTGCGCCATCGCCTCTATGATCATCACGCCGGGAAAGATCGGCATGCCAGGGAAATGCCCCTGGAACTGCGGCTCGTTCATGGTGATGCATTTCACCCCGGTGCAGGACACGTCGACGACGATGTCCGTCACCTTGTCGATCAGCAGGAACGGATAGCGATGCGGGATGATCCGCTGGATCAGGTCGAGATCGGCGGTCGAGACGGCAGTGGAGTTCAAGGACACATCCTCCTAGGGCACAGGGTGTGCACGGGCGTCACGAAGCCCCCGGTTCCGCGGCCTGCCCGATCGGCTGTCGTGCTATCAACTTGCACCGCTCAGGGCAAGTTCCCGCAACAGAAACCCGGTTGCCTCAGGGTGCGGGCGCCACCGGATCGGTCAGCAATTCGGGTGAGGGGCCGGGTTCGCCGGGATCTGCCGGTGCCAGGTCCGGCTGTCCGGGGTCGGGCGGCGGCTCGGCGTCCAGCAGATCGGCCGGCAGCAGGGAATCGACGCGAAGGATCGCCTCATCGGTGATGTCGAAGGCCGACAGCGACAGGACCACCGCCTGATTCGACAGAATCGCCACGGCGCCCTCGTCCGACAGAAGCTGCGCCAGCACCGGCACCGCAGCCTCGAAGAAGCGCCGGCGCCGGTCGTCATGGCGCTGGCCGATGCTGCGCGACTTGGCATCCTGGGCGCCGCGGATTTCCTCGACCCGGGTGTCGAACTCGGCGGCGAGCGGCGCGAAATCGGCCGGTGCCATGGTCTTGCGCCGCTCGGTCAGTTCGCGCTCCTCGGCCTCGAGTTGCGCCTCGATCCGGCGGTTCTCGGCCAGCAGCGCGGCATTCTCGGCCTGATAGGCGGCATCGGCCGCCTTGCCATAGGCGGATTCGGCGAAGAAGCGGTCCTGGTTCAGCGTCAGGATGCCGGCGGTTGCGGCGCTGGCTGCCGGGTTGGCCGCTGCCTCCTGCGCAAGGCTCGTGCCCGCGCCAAGAAGCAGCGCGACAGCAAGGATCGTTCCGATCAGCCCCGCGCCCATCTCAGAACTTGGTCTGGACCGTCAGGTCGAAGCTCTGCTCCTTGTCGTAGTCTTCCTTCTTGATCGCCTTGGAGAAGTTCAGGCGAAGCGGGCCGACCGGCGTGTTCCACAACAGCGAGACGCCCACCGCCACCCGCGGCTTGAAGCTGTCGTCGACGGTCACGGCATGGAAGGCGCCGCCGCTGTCGGTGTAGCCGCCGGCGGTGTCCTCCAGGCTCCAGACCGAGCCGACGTCAAGGAAGGCACCGCCCTTCATGCCGTATTCCTCGGGCAGACCCAGCGGGAATTCGGCTTCGAAGCGCACGACGGCAAAGGCATTGCCGCCGAGCGCATCTTCCATTCCCTCGCCGTCGCGCGGGCCCAGGCCGTTCGGCTCGAAGCCACGAATCTTGCTGCGCAGGAAGTAACGGTCGGTCACGCGCGTGCCCTGATCGCCGAAGGCATGGATATAGCCGCCCTCGCCGATCACCCGCAGCGTCACATCGCCGTTCATGACCTGCTGCTCGCCCATGCCGAAGATGGTCGATGTCAGATATTGCGTGTCGCCGCCCAGGCCGCCCATCTCCTGCCCGAAGCGGAAAAGGAAGCCACGATCGGGGTTCAGGCCGGTGATGCGGTTGTCGAATTCGTAGCTGTATCCCAGCGCCGAGGTGAGCAGCGCACCTTTGCCATCCGAGCCGACGCCGACCTCCCGTTCGATGATCGGCGAATCGCCCTTGTAGCTGGACAGGCGGTCCTCGCTCAGCCGATAGCGCAGCGAGAGGCTGGACTGCTCGCCCAGCGGAAAGCCAAGGCCCAGCGTCAGCCCGGCATTGCGGGTGTTGTAGCGCGCGTAATCGCTGTCCGAGGTACGGTAATAGGCGCCGACGGTGAAGGACAGATCGCGGCCCAGCAAGGCCGGTTCGGTAAAGCTGAACGACGAATCCTGGTTGTCGCTGGTCGTGCTGATCGCCAGCGACAGCGCCTGCCCGCGGCCGAGGAAGTTCGATTCGCTGAAGCTGGCGGTCAGGCCGAGACCGGCCGAGGCGCCATAGCTCAGCCCGAAGCCCAGCGAGCCGGTCGGCTGTTCCTTGACGTCGACGTTCACCACCACCTGGTCGGGCGACGAGCCGGGTTCGGCATTGATCTCGGCATCCGAGAAGAAGCCGAGCGCGCGCACCCGCTCTGCCGACTGGCGGATTTCGCGCGGGTTGAAGGGATCGCCCTCCACGCTGCGGAACTGGCGGCGGACCACCTGGTCCAGCGTGGTGGCATTGCCCTCGATGTCGATCCGCTCGACGAAGACCCGCTCGCCCTTCACGATGGCGAATTCGATGTTGATCCGCTGGTTGCGGTCGTCGCGGGTAATCCGCGGCTCGACCCGGATGAAGTTCAGGCCCTTCTTCAGCGCCAGATTTTCCATCCGGGTGATGTTGTTGTCGATCAGCGTCGGGCTCCAGGTCTGGCCGGTGCGGATCTTCTGGACGGCGGCAAATTCCTGGGCGTCGATGCCGTCGATTTCCGAAACCGTCGAGACGGTGCCGATGGCATAGGGCAGGCCTTCGCGGACGGTGAAGGTCACGAAGGTGGCGTCGCGTTCGCGGCTGATCTCGGCGTTGGCGTCCAGCACCTCAAAGTCGATATAGCCGCGCGAACGGTAGAAATCGGTCAGAAGCTGCTTGTCGACATCCAGGCGCTCGGGCACGAAAGTGTCTGCCTGGATCAGCTGGCGCAGCGCGCCGGCCTGCTTGGTTTCCAGCACCTGACGCAGGCGACGATCCGAGAAGGCCTTGTTGCCGACGAAGGACAGCCGCTCGATCTCCACCACCTTGCCTTCGGTGATCTCGAACACCAGATCGACGCGGTTGCCGTCGCGGCGGATGATCCGCGGCTCGACCGTGGCGGCCATGCGGCCCTTGACGCGGTAGAATTCGGTAATGGTTGCCGCATCGGACGATGCGGTCGCCGGCGAATAGGCCCGGCGCGACTGGGTCTGCACCACCTTGGCCAGGTCTTCATCCTTGATCCGGCGGTTGCCTTCGAAGGAGATGACATTGACGAAGGGATATTCCCGCACCTTGATGACAAGGGTCGAACCCTGGGGAATGATCTCCACCGTCTCGAACAGGCCCGAGCCCACAACCCGCTGATAGGCGTCGTTCAGCCCACCGGCCGACAGCTCCTGCCCCTTCTTGATTCCGGCATAGGACAGGATCGTCGCGGCATCGACCCGCTCATTGCCTTCGACGCGGACGTTCGAAAATGCAAAGACCTGGGCAAAGGCCGGCGTGAAGTACGGCGCAGAAAACCCTGCCACCCCAAGAAAAACCGCGGCTGCCAGCGTTTTCGGCAAGGCCTTGCCGCCGCGCAGCCCGGCAAAGGAGGCTCTGTCTTTGGTCCCGCGCATCGCCCTGTCCCGTGCTTGTGTGTTCCGGACTGACTAGCCGGAAAGCCAAGCCGTGTCAAAAGGCTGCGGTTCCTGTGGATAACTTTGGCACATCTGGTATTCCGCCCGGCCATCGGTCCGGCGCCGCAGCCGGCCGCATCCCGCCAGGGGAAAGCTCAGGGATGGCCGGCCAGCAGATCGCCAAGCCAGGCGCCGGCCAGAAGCCCGACCACCACTGTCGCCACGACAAGCAGGCGATCGGCGTTGAGCGCGAAAAGCAGCGAAAGCCCGTTGATACCGCGATGGGCAAGTTGCATGGCAGCAGCCTCCTGTAGCCCTTGCGGCCTAGCAGGCGATTGCGGCGGGATTGGGGCGTGCCCGTGGCGCTCAGACGCAGGTTGCGTCCTGCAGCAGCGCAAAGGCCATCAGCGCGATCAGAATCGTCAGCCCCACCGTCATCAGCCGGCGCATCACCGGCTCGGACGGCGCGCGTCCGGCCAGAGCCTCATAGGCGTAAAACACCAGATGGCCGCCGTCCAGCACCGGAATCGGGAACAGGTTCAGGATGCCGATCCCCAGCGACAGGACCGCCAGCATCGAGACGAAGGTGGTCATGCCGGCCTTGGCGGCATCGCCCATCGTCTCGGCCATGCCCACCACGCCAGACATGTTGCAGGTGGAGATCTGGCCGGAAATCATGTGGCCCAGGCCCGAGAAGGTGGTCGTCACCATGTTCCACATCTGCGCCACGGCAAGGCTGGCGGTCTCGACCGGGCCGGGCTGGCGCATCGCCATGTCGAAGGTCAGGCCGGCGGCAATGCCCATCATCCAGTTGGTCTCGAACCCCGAACCATCGGCCCTGGGCAGATCCCTGCGGCGCGGCGTCAGGGTTTCGTCAAAGGTCTGCCCCTCGCGCCAGACGGTCAGCGTCACCGGCGCGCCGCCCGAACCGAAGACCACATCCTGCAGATCGGCGAAGGCGATCATCGGCCGGCCATCGGCCTGAAGAATCACGTCGCCCGCCTGCAGCCCGGCATCGACGGCGGCCGAGCGGACCTGTACCCCCGCGATCAGCGCCGGCTGCGGATGGGGGGCCTGAAGCGCGATCTCCTGCCCGTCGCGCTGCACGGTGAAGGCGATCTGCGGCGCGCGCGGCAATGCGGCCAGCGCGGCACCAAAGGCCCGGGAATCGGGCGTGGCCGTGCCGTTCATCGCCAGGATCACGTCGCCGGGCTGCAGCGTCTGTTCCTGCGGCAGCGGCAGCAGGCGGCCGACCACCGGCCGGTCCTCGACCACGCCGGTGCCGGCGATCAGCCCGAGGAGAAGGGCGAAGGTCAGCAGGAAATTCGCCACCGGCCCCGCCGCCACCGTCAGCGCCCGCGCCCAGAGCGGCGCGCCCGCCAGCGTATGCCGCCGTTCCCGCTCCGACAGGCCGGCGGGCAGTTCGGACGTGACCGAGGCGGCATCGGCATCGCCGAGAAACTTCACGTAGCCGCCGAAGGGGATCGCGGCGATCTGCCAGCGGGTGCCGCGCCGGTCGATCCGGCTGACCAGCACCGGGCCGAAACCCAGCGAGAACACTTCGGCATGGATGCCGCACCAGCGGCCGACGATGTAATGGCCATATTCGTGGACCGCGACGATGATCGACAGCGCAATCACGAAGAACACGCCCGACCAGAGCATGCTGCCCAGCGAACCGATCACATCCATCCCGTTTCCTTCATCTTGCCGCGGCGCCGGCCGCGACGGCCTCGTCGGCCCTGATCCTTGCCAGATGGTCCATCGCGAGCACGTCCTCAAGGGCGCGCGCGTCGTTTTGAAGGCTGCCGTCTGACGAAAGCGTGGTCAGCACCGCTTCCACCACCCCCGCCATGGCCATGAAACCGATGCGGCCGGCCAGGAAATGGTCGAGCGCGCGCTCCTTGCCGGCGTTGAAGGCCGCCCCGGCCAGGCCGCGAATCCGCATCGCCTCGCGCGCCAGCGGCAGCGCGGGATAGCGGGCCTCGTCGGGCGCCTCGAAGGTCAGCCGGCCCAGCGCCGGCAGATCGAGCGGCGCGACCGGCAGGCTCAGCCGTTCGGGCCAGTTCAGCGCATAGCCGATGGCATGGCGCATGTCGGGGCTGCCCATATGGGCCATGACCGCGCCATCGCGGAAGGCAACCATGGAATGCACGATCGATTCGCGGTGGATCACCACCTCGATGCGCGCGGGGTCGATCCCGAAGAATTCGCGCGTTTCGATCACCTCCATCGCCTTGTTGAACATCGAGGCGGAATCGATGGTGATCCGCTGCCCCATGGCCCAGTTCGGATGCCGCCCGGCATCAGCCACGGTGGCCTGCGCCAGCCGGTCAAGCGGCCAGTCGCGCAGCGCGCCGCCCGAGGCGGTCAGGATCATCCGCTCCACCCGGTCGACGGGATCGGCACCCAGCGCCTGGAAGATCGCCGAATGCTCGCTGTCGACAGGCAGGATGCGTGCGCCGTGGCGCGCGGCTTCGGCCAGCAGAAGCGGCCCGGCGGTGACAAGGCTTTCCTTGTTCGCCAGCGCCAGGGTGCTGCCGTGGCGCAGCGCGCGAAAGCCCGGGGCAAGCCCGGCGGCACCGACAATCGCGCTCATCACCCAGTCGGCCGGGCGGTCGGCGGCTTCGAGCATCGCCGCCGGCCCGGCGGCGGCCTGGGTTTCGCTGCCGCGAAGGGCCGTGCGCAGGTCGTCCAGCCGGGCAGGATCGGCGGTGACGGCGATCTCGGCGCGAAGCTCGCGGGCGATCTGCGCCAGCCGCGTCACGTTCTGCCCGCCGGTCACGGCCACGGTGCGATAGGTCCGCGGCCCGCCCGCGCGCAGGATCAGATCGACGGTCTGTTCGCCGACGGACCCGGTGGCGCCGAAGATCGAAAGGCGACGCATGGCCGTCAGCCCTGCGAGCCGGGCAGGAACGGCAGGAAGGGTTGCAGGAAGGCGGCCGCGATGGTGGCGAAGGCCAGCGCATCGAAACGGTCCATCACCCCGCCATGGCCGGGGATCAGCTGCGAGGAATCCTTCACCCCCGCCCGCCGCTTGATCGCGCTTTCGGCGATATCGCCCATCTGGCCGGCAAAGGCGATCACCGGCAGGATCCAGATCAGGCCGGCGCCGCCCCAGCCCGTCAGCCAGAAGCCGGCCCCGACCAGCGCCGCGCCAATCCAGCCGGCGATGGTACCGCTCCAGGTCTTCTTCGGGCTGATCGCCGGCCAGAACTTCGGCCCGCCCAGCACCCGGCCCGCGAAATAGCCCGCGATATCCGAGACGATGACGGTCAGCAGGATCGCCAGCACCGCCGCCAGCCCCAGCGTCTCACGCAGGATGACAAAGCACAGGCCGGTCAGCAGGATCACCAGCGCATAGGCCGCGAAGACGCCGGAATCGCGCCGCGGCGTCATCACCCCGATCAGCGACGGCAGCAGCAGCAGGGCCAGCGGCCAGGGCGCGGGAACCCACAGGTTCAGCGCCAGGACCACGGCAGCCAGCACGCCGAGCGGGATCGCGGCATCGAACCCGTCGCCCCGGGTCATCCGCGCCAGTTCCCAGACCATCGCGCCAACGCACAGCACGGCCACCAGCGCCAGTTCCCAGCCGCCGAGGACCACCGCCCCGCCACCGAGGATCACCAGAACGGCGCCCGATGCGATCCGCGGCCCGAGGTCGGACCAGCGCCCCGGGGCCGAGGCTACGGACGGCTTCTCCGCCTCGCCGGTGTCGCCGTCAGTGCCGGTCATGCCTTGACCCCGCCAAACCGGCGTTCGCGATTGGAAAAGCGCGCAAGGATCGCCGCCAGTTCCGCGGTCGAGAAATCGGGCCACAGGGTTTCGGTGAATTCATATTCGGCATAGGCCGCCTGCCAGGGCAGGAAGTTCGAGGTCCGCGTCTCGCCAGAGGTCCGTATCACCAGGTCGGGATCGGGCAGGTCGTGGGTGTCGAGCCGCGCCGAAATCGCGGCCTCGGTCAGGTCACGCGGGTCGATCCGGCCCTCGGCCGCGTCGCAGGCCAGCCCGCGCAGGGCGCGGACGATTTCGTCACGGCCGCCGTAGTTGATGGCGACCGTCAGGTTCAACCGCTTCAGATGCGCGGTCTTCGCCTCGATCCCGGCCATCAGCCGCTGCAACTTTGGGTCGAGCCGCGATCGGTCGCCGATGAAGCGCATGCGGACGCCTTCGCGCGCCATGCCCTCCGCCTCGCGCTGGATGTAGCGGGCAAAGATCGCCATCAGCCCCAGCACCTCTTCGGTGGACCGCTTCCAGTTCTCGGTCGAGAAGGCATAGAGCGTCAGCCAGCCGATGCCCAGATCGGAGGAGGCGCGAACGATCTCCTTCACCCGCTCGGCGCCCTTGCGATGCCCGACCAACCGCGGCCAGCCGCGGTTGGTGGCCCAGCGGCCGTTGCCGTCCATGATGATGGCCACATGGCCCGCCTGTCGCGCGCCGGCCGTGCCTGCCGCTGCCATGGCGGGAAAGCCCCCTTCAGACCTGCATGATCTCTTGCTGCTTCGTCTCCAGCGTCTGGTCGACAAGCTTGATGTGCTTGTCGGTCAGATCCTGCACCTCGGCCTCCCAGAACTTCTGGTCATCCTCGGACAGGCCCTTGGCCCTGGCCTTCTTGATCTGGTCCATGCCGTCGCGACGCAGGTTGCGGACTGCGACACGGGCATGTTCGGCATATTGCGCCGCGACCTTGGTCAGTTCCTTGCGCCGCTGTTCGTTCAACTCGGGGATCGGCAGCATGATGATGGTGCCGTTGGTCTGCGGGTTGATGCCGAGGCCTGACTCGCGGATCGCCTTTTCCACCTTGTTGACCATGCCCTTGTCCCAGACGTTGATCGTCACCATCCGGGGCTCGGGCACGTTCACCGTGCCGAGCTGGTTGATCGGCGTCATCTGGCCATAGGCCTCGACATGGATCGGCTCCAGCATCGAGCCCGAGGCGCGTCCGGTGCGAAGCGAGGCGAATTCGGTGCGCAGACTGGCCAGCGCGCCTTCCATGCGGCGCGTCAGGTCGTCGGTGTCGAGCATGAAGTCTTCGGTCGACATGGATCTTCCCTGGCTTTGGGCCGCACCCGGCAGGGCCGGGGCGGCGGTCGTTTGCGATGCTATAGGACAGTTTGCCCGGGCCGTACAGTAGGCGGGGCCATTCCCGCCGATCCCGCCGGCGCCGAAAGTGCCATCGAAACCGCCTCGGATGCTGCGGCCCGTATGGCCCCGGCCCTGGTCAAGCGGCCCATCGGGCGGCCCCTGCCTGGGCCCGGGCGACCCGTCAGGAATGCACCGTGGTATAGACCCCCTGCCCGGCCAGGATGCTGAGAAAGCCGCCCGGTTCGTCCAGCGAGAAGACGATGATCGGCAGCTTGTTGTCGCGGGCCAGCGCGATGGCGGTCGCATCCATCACGCCGAGGTGCTTTTCCAGCGCCTCGTCATAGCTGACACGTTCGTAGCGCTTGGCATCGGGGTGTTTCTTCGGATCCTTGTTGTAGACGCCATCGACCTTGGTGCCCTTGAACACCGCCTCGCAGCCCATTTCGCTGGCGCGCAGCGTGGCGGCGGTGTCGGTGGTGAAATAGGGGTTGCCGGTGCCGGCGGCGAAGATGCAGACCCGCTTCTTTTCGAGGTGGCGCACCGCGCGGCGGCGGATGTAGGGTTCGCAGACCTGGTCCATCGGGATGGCGCTGATCACCCGGGTGAAGACGCCGACCTGCTCCAGCGCCGATTGCATCGCAAGCGCATTCATCACCGTGGCCAGCATCCCCATGTAGTCGGCCGTCGTCCGCTCCATCCCCTGCGCGCTGCCGGCCAGACCGCGGAAGATATTGCCGCCGCCGATCACCATGCAGACCTCGACACCGGCCTGCTGCACGTTTTGCACCTCGCGCGCGATGCGGGCGACGGTGGGCGGATGCAGGCCGTAGCCCTGATCGCCCATCAGGGCCTCGCCCGAGATCTTCAGCATCACGCGCGAATATTTCATCGCCGGGTCGAGCCCGGGCTTGGCGCTGGACATGGGGTTCCCCTGTTGTTCGTTCTGGTCTTGGATCGCGCGGGAAAATGGGCGAAAACGCCGGCGGGTTCAACCGCAGAAGCGGAAGCGCGGGCGGGCGACGGCCCCGGGGGACGCAGCGGAAGACGCAGCGGCAAGAGGGGGCGCTGCCCCCGCCCGCCGTTCCGGCGGCCTCCCCCGGGATATTTGGACAGAGAAGAAGGCGGCCGTGCGACAGGATCTGGCGGGAATTTCACGCGAGGCGCCGGTGCTGATCGCCGGGCCAACGGCCAGCGGCAAGTCGGCGCTGGCGATGGAGCTGGCGGCGCGCGATGGCCGGGTGATCGTCAATGCCGATGCGCTGCAAGTTTATGGTCGCTGGCGGGTGCTGACGGCGCGGCCCTCGGCGGCCGAGGAGGCGGCGCTGCCGCATGCGCTCTATGGTCATGTCGGGCGCGACACCGCCTATTCGGTAGGCCACTGGCTGCGCGAGGTCGCGGGGCTTCTTGGCCGGCCGGTGGTCGTCGTGGGCGGGACCGGGCTCTACTTCACGGCGCTGACCGGCGGGCTGGCCGAGATCCCGGCGGTGCCGGCCGAGGTGCGGGCCGCCGGCGATGCGCTGCGGGCGGCGGATTTCGCGGCGATGGTGGCAGCACTGGATCCGGCGACCGCGGCGCGGATCGACCTGAGGAACCCCGTCCGCGTGCAGCGCGCCTGGGAGGTGCTGCGCGCGACCGGCCGCGGGCTTGCCGGCTGGCAGGCGGCAACCGCGCCGCCGCTTCTGGCGCGGACCCGGGCGGAGGCGCTGGTCCTGCATCCCGCGACCGACTGGCTGCAGGAGCGGATCGACCGGCGCTTTGACCGGATGATCGCGACCGGCGCAATGGAGGAGGTGCGGGCGGAACTGCCGTTCTGGGATCCGGCCCGGCCCTCGGCCCGGGCGATCGGGGCGGCGGATCTGGTGGCGCATCTGCGCGACGGCGCACCCCTGGCGGCGGCGGTGGCGGCGGCGAAGCTGGCCAGCCGGCAATATGCCCGGCGCCAGCGGCACTGGTTCCGCGCCCGGATGGCGGACTGGCGCCCGGTGGCGCTGCCCTGAGCGGCCGCACTGCGGCACGAATGTAACGTCCACAGGATTGTCCACAGCTTTCCGCGACTGCTGTGGACAAATCCCCCATTCGGTCATCTTTTTGCTTTCGTTTACGTGGCATGCACGCATAAGCTGAAGTTGTTTCCGAAGAGCACCCGCCCGATGCAAGACCTGTCTCCGCTGTCCCAGCTGCGCCTTGTGGCCATTCCCAGGCTTGCCGCTGGCGGGCGCTGGCGGGTGGAGGCGATGCGTTCGCTGTCCGAACCCTGTTTCCTGTGGTTTACCAAGGGACAGGGCCGGATCACCCTTCAGGGCCAGACGCGCGGCTATACCGCGCATAATGCGATCTTCATCCCGCCGGGGGTGATGCATGGGTTCGAGGCCGGGCCGCAGGTTTTTGGCACGGCGGTCTTCTTTGGCCGCGACTGTGACGTGACGCTGCCGAAACAGGCTGTCCATCTGCGCATCCGCGAGGCGCACGCCCAGCAGGAGCTGAACCTGCTGCTCGATTCGATCCTGCGCGAGATGACCTCGGAGGTGGCGGCGCACGACCGGGCGACGCGGCATTACCTGGGCCTGCTTGGCGTCTGGCTGGAGCGGCAGGCGAAGAAGGCCGAGCCCGAGACGGCGAAGCCCGATGCGACGCGCCGGCTGGTCGCGCGCTATACCGCGCTGCTGGAGCGCGACTTCCGCTCTGGCATGGGGGTGGCGGATTTCGCGGCGGCGCTGGGGGTTACGCCCACCCATCTGACGCGCTGCTGCAAGGCGGCCTGCGGGCGCCCGGCCTCGGCCCTGCTGCAGGATCGTCGCATCTTCGAGGCGCGGCGCCTGCTGTCGGAGACCCGGATCCCGGTCGCCCATATCGCGGCAAGTCTGGGCTTCAATTCCCCGGCCTATTTCACCCGCGCATTCCAGCATCTGACCGGAAAATCCCCAACGGCCTTTCGCCGCGCGCCCTGATGCGCTAGCCTTCGGGCGCGTCGCCCCTTGCGCGACAGATGTCGCAAATGTGCCGGATCCTGTCTGTCAAGGCCATTGACGCAAGGTCGGAATCCTGCGGAAATGGCCGCAGAAACGGGTCAGGTCCACCGGCCGCAACAGGCAGGTCCGGCGCTTCGCGCCGCAGTGACAAGGGGTCGGCTCTTTTTCGTATTTCCGCGGCAGTCCGCCACGGAGAACCGTGCCTGACAGGGAGAAAGACGTATGACCAAGATCAACGAGGGCAGCCAGATCCACCCGGCGGCCTGGATGTATGCCCGCGAGCACCGCGCGGGCGAGTTGAGCCGGCGCGAGTTTCTGGCGCGGTCGACCGCGCTTGGCGTTTCGGCGGCCGCGGCCTACGGGCTGATCGGCGTGGCACTGCCCGGGGCAGCCCGGGCGCAGGAGGCCAAGGCCGGCGGCACGCTGCGCATGAACCTGCAGACCAAGGGCCTGAAGGATCCGCGCACGGCCGACTGGAGCGAGATTGCCAACTTTACCCGCGGCTGGCTGGAATATCTCGTCGAATACGAGAATGACGGCTCGATCCGCGGCATGCTGCTGGAAAGCTGGACCGCCAACGACGATGCCACCGAATACACTATGAAGGTGCGCCCGGGCGTGAAATGGTCGAACGGCGACGACTTCACCGCCGATGACGTGGCCAACAATTTCGCCCGCTGGGCCGATGGCACGGTCGAGGGCAATTCGATGTCGGCGCGCATGGTCGGCATCCAGGATGCCGGCACCAAGCAGGTCCGCGCCGATGCGCTGGTGGTGGTCGATCCGCTGACGCTGACGCTGAAGCTGTCGCAGCCCGATATCGCGCTGATCGCCTCCTGCGCCGATTATCCGGCCGCCGTCGTGCACAAGAGCTATGACAACGGCGATCCCTCGACGAATCCGATCGGCACCGGGCCGTACATGCCGGAATCCAACGAGGTCGGCGTCAAGCAGGTGCTGGTCAAGCGCGACGCCCCCTGGTGGGGCACCGAGGTCTATGGCGGGCCCTGGCTGGACCGGATCGAATATTTCGACCTTGGCAGCGATCCTTCGGCCTGGGTGGCCGCCGCCGGTTCGGGCGAGATCGACGCCACCTACCAGACCCAGGGCGATTTCGTCGAACAGCTTGATGCGCTGGGCTGGACCAAGACCGAGGCCAACACCTCGGCGACGCTGGCCGTGCGCTTCAACCAGCTGGCCGAAGAATACAAGGATGTGAACGTCCGCAGGGCGCTGCAGATGGCGGTCGACAACAACGTGGTGCTGGAACTCGGGTATGACAACCTGGGCAAGCCGGCCGAGAATCACCACGTCTGCCCGATCCATCCGGAATATGCCCAGCTTCCGCCGCTGGTGGTGGATCCGGCCAAGGCCAAGGAAATGATCGCCGCCGCCGGGCTGGCCGATCACGAGTTCGAGCTGCTGTCGCTCGACGACGACTGGCAGGCCGCGACCTGCGATGCCGTGGCCGCACAGATCCGCGACGCCGGCATCAACATCAAGCGCACGGTCATGCCGGGCTCCACCTTCTGGAACGACTGGACGAAATATCCGTTCAGCGCGACGGAATGGAACATGCGCCCGCTGGGTGTGCAGGTGCTGGCGGTGGCCTACAAGTCGGGCGAAGCCTGGAACGAAAGCGCCTTTGCCAACGAGGAGTTCGACGCCAAGCTGTCCGAGGCGCTGGCGATTGCGGATGCGGACAAGCGCCGCGAGGTGATGAAGCGCCTTGAGGAGATCATGCAGGAGCAGGGCGTTCTGATCCAGCCCTACTGGCGCTCGCTCTTCCGTCACGCCGATCCGAAGCTTGGCGGCGTCGAGATGCATCCGACCTTCGAGCATCACCACTACAAGTGGCATTGGCTGGCCTGATGGGCCGGTGCCCCGCCCGGTCTCGGGCGGGGCCTGTTCTTTTCGCCATTCCGCCGCACCCGCCCGAAGCCAAACGGGAAGGATGAGCCATGTTTTTTTTCCTGCTGCGCCGGATCGGAGTCATGATCCTGACCGCGCTGGCCCTGACCTTCGTGGTCTTCTATCTGACAAACCTGCCGCCCAACCTTGAAAAGCTCGCGAAATCCGAAGCTTCGGCCCGGATGACCGATGATCAGGTGGATAGCTGGCTGGCCTCGAACGGCTTTGCCTCGCCGGTGGTGCAGCGCTATGGCGAATGGCTGGGGGTGGTTCCCGGCTGGACCGGCACCACCTCCGACGGCCGGCCCACCGGGCGGTGCTACAACCGCCTGCCCAAGGACGCCGAGGCACCGCGCTATTGCGGCATCCTGCAGGGCGACTGGGGCTGGTCCACCGTCTTCAAGCAGCCGGTGACGGAAATCCTTGCCCGCTCGCTGGGCCATACCGGCTGGCTGATGCTCTGGGTGATGATCGTCATGGTGCCGACCGCTTTGCTGATCGGCGTCCTGTCGGGCATGCGCGAGGGCACGATCACCGACCGCGTGCTCTCGACCTTCTCGATCGCCACCACCGCCACGCCGGAATATGTCTCGGGCGTGATCCTCATCGCGATCTTCGCCTCGGCCACTGCCGGCATCTCGCCCTGGCTTGCCGAACATGGCTGGATCTCGGGCAAGACGCTGTTCCAGGGCACCGCCACCAGCGCGATGGACAAGATCACCTTCTGGAATTTCGCGCTGCCGGTGATGACCATCGCCCTGTACGGCATCGGCTATATCGCACGGATGACCCGGGCCTCGATGACCGAGGTGATGACCCAGCAATATATCCGCACCGCCCGGCTCAAGGGCGTCAGCTTCCGCGACGTGGTGCTCAAACACGCGCTCAGGAACGCGCTGATCGCGCCCTTCACGGTGATCATGCTGCAGTTCCCCTGGCTTCTGAACGGCGTCGTCATCGTCGAGACGCTGTTCAACTACAAGGGCTTCGGCTGGACGCTGGTGCAGGCCGCGGGCAACAACGACATCCAGCTGCTGCTTGCATGCTCGGTGGTCGCCGTCTTCGTCGTCCTGGTGACGCAGCTGATCTCGGACGTCGGCTATGTCTTCCTGAACCCGCGCATCCGGCTGGGCTGAGGGGGCCACAACATGGACGATCTTTCCTGGACCGGCATCTTCACCCATGGTTTCATCCGCTTCTGGCCGGTCTGGCTGGCGCTGGTGCTGACCTTCGCCGTCTCGATCCGCTACCGGCGCCGGCTGGCGCTCTATGGCAAGCTGTTCGATTCCACGGTGGGCATGATCGGCTTCGCCTTCGTGATGTTCTGGGTCTTCACCGCCCTTTTCGCCGGGATGATCATCACCCACGATCCGCTGGTGCAACTGTCGGGGATGAAGAATGCACTGCCGGGCGCGGCGGTGAAATCGCCGGCCGAGGGCAGCTATCCCTGGTATCTCCTCGGCGGCGACAATCTCGCCCGCGACGTGTTCAGCCGCATGGTGATGGGCGCGCGCGAGGTGCTGAAGATCGCCCCCGCCGCCACGGTCTTCGCCTTCATCATGGGCATCACCCTCGGCCTGCCCGCCGGCTATTTCGGCGGGCGCCTCGATACCTTCCTGTCCTTCCTTGCCAATCTCGTCCTCGCCTTCCCGGTGATCCTGCTGTTCTACCTTCTCGTCACGCCCGAGATCGTCGAGACCGGCATCCCGATGTATTTCGCCGCCGTGCTGTTCCTGTTCCCGGTGATCTTCTTCTCGGTGCTGCTCAACAGCCGCTTCCATCCCAACCCGCCGCGACGCAACCTCTATGTCGGCGCCGTGCTGGTGATCGGGCTCTGGGCCTATCTCGGGCTTGCCTTCAACCTTGACCCGACCGGGGTCTTCGCGATGGATCCGAACCTGCTGAACGTCTTCGTCTCGGTGGTCTTCGTCAACGCCCCGGGGGTCTTCCGCATCGTCCGCGGCCTCGTCATGGACATCAAGGCCCGCGATTATGTCGCCGCCGGCCAGACCCGCGGCGAGGGGCCGTGGTACATCATGCTGTGGGAGATCCTGCCCAATGCCCGCGGCCCGCTGATCGTCGACTTCTGCCTGCGGATCGGCTATACCACGATCCTGCTTGGCACCCTGGGCTTCTTCGGCCTTGGCGTCTCGCCCGAAAGCCCGGACTGGGGTTCGACGATCGACGATGGTCGCAAGCTGCTGTCGATCTATCCCCATGCCGCGCTGGTGCCCGCCCTTGCCCTGATGAGCCTGGTCCTCGGCCTGAACCTCCTGGCCGACGGATTGCGCGAGGAAAGCCTGAGGGACTGATGCCTGCCGCCCTGCCCTTCTTCTCTGCCGAAATATCCCACGGGGGCCCGGGGGTGTGAAACCCCCGGTCCCGCCCCCTTCCAAAGGAACATGCCATGGAAAACTGGGACCCGACGAAACCGATCCTCGAAATCGAGAATCTCTCGATCAGCTTCTTCACCCGGCTGCGCGAAATCCCGGCGGTGATGGATTTCTCCTGCACCGTCATGGCGGGCGAGGCGATGGGCCTGGTCGGCGAATCCGGCTGCGGCAAGTCGACGGTGGCGCTGGCGGTGATGCGCGATCTGGGCAAGAACGGCCGGATCACCGGTGGCTCGATCCGGTTCAAGGGCCGCGACCTGACCAGGATGTCGGACGAGGAACTCCGCCACATCCGCGGCAGCGAAATCGCGATGATCTATCAGGAGCCGATGGCAAGCCTAAACCCGGCGATGAAGGTTGGCGCGCAACTGGCCGAGGTGCCGATGATCCATCAGGGCATGGGCCGGGCGCAGGCCCTGGCACTGGCCCGCCAGATCGTGGCCGACGTGCGCCTGCCCGACCCCGACCGCATCCTGCAAAGCTATCCCCACCAGTTGTCGGGCGGCCAGCAGCAGCGCATCGTCATCGCCATGGCGCTGATGGCGAAGCCGGCGCTCCTGATCCTCGACGAACCGACCACCGCGCTTGACGTGACGGTCGAGGCCGGGATCGTCGATCTGGTCAAGGAACTCGGCCGGAAATACGGCACTTCGATGCTGTTCATCAGCCACAATCTCGGGCTCGTCCTCGATGTCTGCGACAGGCTTTGCGTGATGTATTCCGGCGAGGCGGTCGAGACCGGCAAGATCGAGGATGTCTTCGCGCATATGCGCCACCCCTATACCCAGGCGCTGTTCCGCTCGATTCCGCTGCCCGGGGCGGACAAGAATGCCCGGCCGCTGATCTCGATTCCGGGGAACTTCCCCTTGCCGCACGAACGGCCGAAGGGCTGCAACTTCGGCCCGCGCTGCGATTACTTCGAGACCGGCCGGTGCAATGTCACCGCAATACCGATGTCGACGGTGCCCGAGGGCGACCGCCACGAATCTCGCTGTCTGAAATGGTCCGAAATCGACTGGGACGCACCGCCCGCCGCCCGCATCAGCCGCGAAAAGCGGCCCTTCGGCCCGGTCGTGCTGCGGATGGACGACCTGAAGAAATACTACAACGTCTCGACCGGCGCCTTCGGTGGCGGGGCGACCAAGGTCGTCAAGGCCAATGAAACCCTCAGCTTCGAGGCGCGCGAGGGCGAGACACTGGCCATCGTGGGCGAATCGGGCTGCGGCAAGTCGACCTTCGCCAAGGTGCTGATGGGGCTGGAAACCGCCACCGCGGGCCAGATCATGCTGTTTGACGAGAACGTGCAGTCGACGCCGATCCAGAAGCGCGGCGCCGACACGATCTCGAAGGTGCAGATGGTGTTCCAGAACCCGTTCGACACGCTGAACCCCTCGATGACCGTGGGCCGCCAGATCATCCGTGCGCTGGAAATCTTCGGCTGGGGCGACTCGGATACCGATCGCGAGAACCGGATGCTCGAACTGCTCGACCTGGTGAAGCTGCCGCGCGCCTTTGCCGACCGCATGCCGCGCCAGCTTTCGGGCGGCCAGAAGCAGCGCGTCGGCATCGCCCGCGCCTTTGCCGGCGGCGCCAAGGTCGTGGTCGCCGACGAGCCGGTCTCGGCGCTGGACGTTTCGGTCCAGGCTGCCGTCACCGATCTGCTGATGGACATCCAGCGCGAGAACGGCACGACGCTGCTGTTCATCAGCCACGACCTGTCGATCGTGCGCTACCTCTCCGACCGGGTGATGGTGATGTATCTGGGCCATGTGGTCGAGATGGGGACCACCGATCAGGTCTTTGCCCCGCCCTACCACCCCTATACCGAGGCGCTGCTGTCCGCCGTGCCGATCGCCGACCCGCGCGTCACGCGCGAGCGCATCGTGCTCGAAGGCGAGATCCCCTCGGCGATGAACCCGCCGCCCGGCTGCCCGTTCCAGACCCGTTGCCGCTGGAAATCGCAGGTGCCGGGGGGATTGTGCGACCGCGAGATGCCGCCCGTCCGCGATCTGGGCGCCGGCCATCAGGTGAAATGCCACCTGACGGCCCAGATCCTGGACACCATGCAGCCGGTGATCAGGATCGCCGCGGAATAACAAGGTCGCGGCCGGCCCTCGCCCTCACATGGTGGTCTCGCTGGTCCTGCCGGAATGAACCTCGACCTGCGCCTCATGGCGCAGCAGCGAATTGTCGTCCATGGTTGCCGCAACCGACACCATCCTCATGCCTTCGGGCACCTTGGGAATGACGACCGCCTCCGAAATGCCCGAGCTGCGCGTCAGTGTCTTCGTCAACGACCCGACCGTCACCTCGACGCTTTTCGCCGCCTTCGCCTCGGGCGGCAGCCTGACGCTGACCACCCCGGTGCCGTTCGCCGCGGGCGGGCGGGCAGTGCCGGCGGGCGGGCCGTCCAGCTTGGCCGCCAGTTTCTTGTTCAGCTCCTCCAGCGCCAGGTCGACGTCGCTGGACCATTCCCGGGTTTCATCATCGATCAGCTTGATCCAGGTTTCGCGATAACCGCGGATGGCATCGATCTCGGCCTTGACGTCGACGACGAAATTCGGCGCCGCGCCAAAGGCCTGCAGTCGAGCCAGCTCGCCGCGCACCCGCCTTGCCACATGGTCGATATGGACCTGCAGCAGGGCCTTGCGCCGATAGTTCCGCGTCATCGTGAAGGACCGCTCCGCCAGCGCCGCCACGCCGGCCACCGCGATGAAGACATAGCCCGCCGCCATGATCCGCTCGGCGCTGAGGCTGCCGCCGGTGGGATCCCAGCCCAGCAGCGCGAAAGCGGGCGCGACAAGACCCGCACCCAGCGCAAGAACGATCACCGTCACGACAAACCGATACCACCCCCGGGCCGTCTCTGCCCGGCCGGCATAGTCTTTCGCGCTGGTCTGCAATTCCCTTTCCAGTCCGGAATAGGCCGAGCAGATCTGCTCTGTAATGTTCATGGTGAAATCCTCGTAAAAAACAGGCTTGCGTCCGCAAATCGGACGGGCCGGGCACTGGCCCGGGCCACCTATATCCTATCACGACCGACCCACCGAATCACCGGTGAAGATCTAGCCCAGGATCGCCTTCACATAGGCCTTGGTTTCGGCATAGGGCGGGATGCCGCCATGTTCCTCGACGGCGCCCGGGCCGGCGTTATAGGCCGCCAGCGCCAGTTTCCAGCTGCCGAACTTGTCATACATCAGCCGCAGATAGCGCGCGCCACCATCAAGGTTCTCATGGGGGTTGTCGATGTCGACGCCCATCTTCTTCGCGGTTCCCGGCATCAACTGCGCCAGGCCCGTAGCCCCCTTCACGCTGACCGCGCCGGGATTCCAGCCCGATTCGCGCTGCACCAGCCGCAGGAACAGATCTTCGGGAATGCCATGCTTGCGCGCGGCGTCCTTGGCCACCTCCAGGTACTGGCCCTTGTAGCTGCCCTTGTAGCGCGGCACCGCCGCATCGCCGCCGCCCTCTTCCTTTCCGGCCTTGTAGCTGGGCTTCAGCTTCACGGAACCGGAATATTGCTTGGAAAGCTTGCCATCCAGAAGCGCGGTCTGCGACGCGAAGATCGAATTGCGCGACTTGCTGGAACCGGAGATTTTCAATCCGTCGGCCCCGGCCGGAAGGGCCATGCAAAGGCTGACCGCCAAGGAAAGACCTGCGCGCACCATCGTCGGACCAATACCCTTTTTTACATCAACCACGCCGAGTATACGGGATGACCGCAGTGTTGCCAGCAGGGAATCTTGGGGCCGATCTACGCTTTTCGGCAAGACCTCGCCGATCCGGGCAGAGTGGCCACGGCCCTGCGGCCGGTTGCGGGCCGGCGAGGCCGGGCTTATAGCTTCGGCAGCCTTGTCCGGCGGGGTTCCGGGCAAGCAGGGGAATCAGGAGGCGTCATGGCGGGGTCGGTCAACAAGGTCATTCTCATCGGCAATCTCGGCCGCGACCCCGAGGTGCGCAGTTTCCAGAACGGCGGCAAGGTGGTGAACCTGCGGCTGGCCACCAGCGAATCCTGGCGCGACCGCAACTCGGGCGAGCGCAAGGAGCGGACCGAATGGCATTCGGTCGCGATCTTCAACGAACCGCTGGCCAAGATCGCCGAGCAATATCTGCGCAAGGGCTCGACCGTCTATATCGAGGGTCAGCTTGAAACCCGGAAATGGCAGGATCAGTCCGGCCAGGATCGCTATACGACCGAAGTGGTGCTGCGGCCCTATACCGGCAACCTGACATTGCTGGGCGGGCGCGGCGAGGGCGGCGGCGGCGGCGCGCCGGATGACCGTGGCGACGACCGCGGCTATGACGACCGTGGCGGCGGCGGCGGTGGTGGCACCGGCGGTGGCGGCCGCGGCGGCTATGGCGGTGGCCAGGGCGGCGGATCGGGTGGCGGCCGCTCCGATCTCGACGACGACATTCCGTTCTGAACCGGCGTCAGGGGGCCGGCCCCGGCCCCGATATCCAGCATCTATTCCGCATCGAATCGTGACGCGCCTTGCAGGCGTGCCGACCGGCGGGCGTGAATCCGGCCCTGCCTGGGCGGGTCTGCAACCGCCTTCGGCCTGCAAGGCTGGACCTTGGGCGGGTTAATCCTTATATCTTCGCTCAAGAACCCACGCGCCCAGGATCCCCGACGATGGATGTCACCCCAGAGACCGATGCCGAAGGCCGGCCCCTCGTCCCGCCTTCGACCACCGAACACCCGCTGTATGACAGCGTAGTCGAAGCCTGCCGCACCGTCTTTGACCCGGAGATTCCGGTCAACATCTTCGACCTGGGTCTGGTCTACACCATCGCGATCGGCGACGAGAACGAGGTCGATGTCACGATGACGCTGACCGCGCCCGGTTGCCCCGTCGCCGGCGAGATGCCGGGCTGGGTCGCGGATGCCGTCAGCGCCGTGCCGGGGGTGAAGACGGTCGACGTCCAGATGACCTTCTTCCCGCCCTGGGGCATGGAAATGATGTCCGACGAGGCACGGCTGGAACTGGGCTTCATGTAGGCCGCGCGGCCGGGGCTTGACCTGCGGCCGCCGCAACCCCAGCTTTGACGTCAGGAAAGGAAGCCATCCATGTTCGGAATTCCAGGCAAGGCCGCCGTCACCCTGACCCCCGCCGCCGCAAGGCAGATCGCGCGGCTGATGGCGCGCGACGGCACGCAGGGTCTGCGCATCGGCGTGAAGAAGGGCGGCTGCGCCGGCATGGAATATACCATGGACTACGTCGCCGAGATGAACCCGATGGACGAGGTGGTCGAGGATGGCGGTGCCCGGGTGCTGATCGCGCCGCTGGCACAGATGTTCCTGATCGGAACCGAGATCGATTATGAGGCAAGCCTGCTGGAATCGAAATTCGTCTTCCGCAACCCCAACGTGACCGAGGCCTGCGGCTGCGGCGAGTCGATCCGGTTCGGCGACACCCCCGGTACCTGACGGCCGGGCGCATCCCTGCGCGAAATCCCCTGCACCGATCCGCCGCCGGCAACCGGCCCGGGATCCCTGCGACCCGTGGCGCGATTGCGCGGCGGGCCAAGCTCGATTAGGCAGGAAGCGCACGAAAAAAGGGGAGCGTGATGAAGAAACTTGCCGCCGGGAACTGGAAGATGAACGGCACCGCCGCCGCGCTGGCCGAGGTGAAGGCGCTGATCGACGCATATCCCGACCCGGCCTGCGAGATGCTGCTCTGCCCGCCCGCCACGCTGATCGCGCAGATGGCCTGGGCCGCCAGGGGATCGGTCCTGAAGATCGGCGGACAGGATTGTCACACCGGCACCTCGGGCGCCCATACCGGCGACATCTCGGCCGCGATGCTGGCCGATGCCGGCGCAAGCTACGTGATCCTGGGCCATTCCGAACGCCGCGCCGACCATGGCGAGCGCGATGCGCTGGTGCGCGCCAAGGCCGAGGCCGCACGCGCCGCCGGGCTGACGGCCGTGATCTGCGTGGGCGAGACCGAGGCCGAGCGCGATGCGGGCCGCACGCTCGAGGTGGTTGGCAGCCAGCTTGCCGGATCGGTGCCCGATGGCGCGACCGCGGCGAATGCCGTCATCGCCTATGAACCCGTCTGGGCCATCGGCACCGGCCGCACGCCGACGCTGGCCGAGATCGCCGAAGTCCACGGCCACCTGCGCGCCCGCCTGGCCGAACGCTTCGGCCCCGAGGCCGCCGGCATGCGCCTGCTCTATGGTGGCTCGGTCAAGCCGTCGAATGCGACCGAGATCTTCGCGGTTGCCAATGTCGACGGTGCGCTGGTCGGCGGGGCCAGCCTGAAAGCCGCCGATTTCGGCGCCATCGTCGGCGCACTTTCCGCCGCGGACTGACCAGCCCGGGTCGCGGGCGGAACAGATCCGGTGGCGGCGCGCTCTAACTGTCGTGCCCATGACAGCCGCCTCGTTTCCGCCCGTCCCGCCTGCCGCGACACACCGCCTTGCCGTAGCCAACCTGATCTGCATGGGCTCCATGCTGATCTGGGCTGCGGGCCTGCCGGCCGCCGATCTGATCATTCCGCTGCTGCCGGCCGAACAGCTGAACGCGCTGCGCCTGGCATTGGCGGCGCTGGCTTTGCTGCCGGTCTGGCTGGCCATCGACGGCTGGCGCGCGCTGCGCCGCGCCGACTGGCTGAAGGGGATCGGCGTCGGCAGCTTCCTGGGCCTCGGCGCCTGGTTTCTCGTCCTCGGTCAGGCGCGCACAGATGCCGTCACCGTTGCCGTGATCTCGGCCACGCTGCCGGTGGTGGGAATCGGGCTCGAGATCCTGTTCGACCATCGCCGCCTGACCCTGCCCCTGGTCGCCGGCATCGCGCTGTCGGTGGTCGGCGGCCTTCTCGCACTCGATCTGACCGGTGGCCTCGGCTTCGGGATCGGCGCGCTGTTCTGCCTCGGCTCGGTGATCGCCTTCGCACTCGGCTCGCGGCTGACCGTCACCGCCTTCCCGGCGCTTTCGCCCGCCGGACGCACGGCGATCACCATTTCCGGCGCCGCGCTGGTGGCGATCCTGATCGCCCTGGCGGGAATGGCCGCGCAGGGGCCGGGTCCCGGTCTGGCCGGCTGGGGCTGGCGCGAAGTGGCGGCGCTTTTGGCCTATTCCGTCGGCTGCCTGGCCATCAGCCAGCTGATGTGGATCGTCTCGGTCGAGCGGCTGGGAATCGGGATGTCGTCGCTGCATATCAATGCTGCGCCGTTCTACGTCATGCTGATCCTGTTCCTGTTTGGCGGCAGCTGGAGCTGGACCCGCGCCGCCGCCGCAGCGCTGGTAGGGCTTGGCGTCCTGATCGCACAGGGTATCATTCCGCTCCGCCGCCGCTGAGAGGATCCGATGCAGACCCTGCGCCAACCGCCCACCGACCCCGCCTTCGTGCAGGATCCCTATCGCTTCTATGACCGCGCCCGGCCCGCCGGCCGGTTCTTCCTGTGGCAGGACTACGATCTGGTCTGCACCGGCCATGCCGCAGCAGTGAATGCGATCCTGCGCGACCGCCGCTTCGGCCGCGAAATCCCGCCCGAACTGCAGCCCGACATCCCGCCGCATCAGACGCCCTTCTATGCCGTCGAGGCGCATTCGATGCTGGAACTGGAGCCGCCGCGCCACACCCGGCTGCGCAACCTGGTGCTGCGCGCCTTCACCTCGCGCCGGATCGCCGCACTGGCCCCAGAGATCGCGGCGCTCTGCGACGAACTGACCATGGCCCTGCCGGCCTCGGCCGAGTTCGATCTGCTGACGGCCTATGCCCAGCCGCTTCCCGTCCGCATCATCGCCCGCCTGCTCGGCGTGCCCGAGGCGATGGCACCCGACCTGCTGCGCTGGTCGAATGCGATGGTGGGGATGTACCAGGCCGGCCGGACGCGGGCGATGGAGGAGGCGGCCGCCCGGGCCGCCGCCGAATTCTCCGATTTCCTGCGCGGCTATGTCGAACGCCGGCGGGCGGATCCAAAGGACGACCTGATCACCCATCTGATCGCCGCCGAGGCAGAGGGCGAACGGCTCTCGCCCGACGAGCTGATCGCCACCTGCATCCTGCTGCTGAACGCCGGCCATGAGGCAACGGTCCATACCATCGGCAATGGCGTGAAGACGCTGCTCGAAACGGCGACACCGGCCGGGACGCTGGAGGGTCCGGCGCTGGAAGGCACCGTCGAGGAAATCCTGCGCTTCGACCCTGCGCTGCATCTGTTCACCCGCTGGGCCTATGAGGAGGCCGAAGTCTTCGGCCAGACCTTCCGGCGCGGCGACCGGATAGGCCTCCTGCTGGCCATGGCGAACCGCGACCCGCAGGTCTGGGACGAACCGCGCCGCTTCAACCCGGCACGCCCGGCGAAACCGCTGCTCACCTTCGGCGCCGGACTGCATTTCTGCATCGGCGCGCCGCTTGCCCGGCTGGAACTGCAGATCGCCCTGCCGAAACTCTTTGCCGCCTGCCCGGCGCTGCGGCTCGTCGAACCGCCCGCCTATGCCAGTGTCTACCACTTCCACGGGCTGCAGCGGCTGATGGTCGCCCGGACCGGCTGACCCCCGCCGCGGCGCGCGCGACACG
>JACSRN010000053.1 GCA_014879735.1 Paracoccaceae bacterium | reverse complement strand
AGATGTGTATAAGACTGGCCGCTGGCGCAGGCCCGGGGCTGGTCGCTGCTGACCATCCTTGCGGAGGGCGAGACCTTCTGGCGGGCGCCGGCGGTCTGGGGCTATTTCGACCGGCTGGTCGATGATGCCTTCTTCGACGATTTCGACCGGGTGCTGTTCTATGGTGCCGCCGATGCCGGCTATGCCGCGGCCGCCTATCTGGTGGCGGCACCCGGCGCGGCGGCGGTTCTGGTGGCGCCCCGGGCCACGCTTCTGCCCGAGGTGGCCGGCTGGGACCGCCGCCACCGCGCCGCGCGCCGGCTCGATTTCACCTCGCGCTACGGCTACGCGCCGGAGATGACCGAGGGCGCGGGCAATGTCTGGGTGATCCATGATCCGCTGAACCTGCCCGATGCCGCCCATGCCGCGCTGTTCCGCCGGCCCTGGACGACGGTCCTGCATGCGCGGCGCACCGGCGAGGCGACCGAACGCGCGCTGCGGGCGACCAAGGCGCTGGAGCCGGTCCTGACCGAGGCGATGGACGGCAGCTTGACGCCGGTCTCCTGGGCGCGGGCCTGGCGCGGGCGGCGGGCTAATCCGGCCTATCTGCGCCAGACCCTCGCCGCCGCCGCCGGCCATCCCCGGCGCGAGATCGGCATCTGTCGTTCGGTCGCGCAGCGGCTGCGCGCGCCGCGCTATATCAACCGGCTGGCGGAGCTGACCGCCGCCGAGGCCGCAGCGGCGAGCTAGAGGGATCGCGCAGATCGCTGGCGTGCCGTCCGGTCGGCAGCGCGCAACGACCGCTGCGCGCAACCACCGCAGGGGGCCAAGGACCGCAGGCGGGCAACGGGTCGCAGGCGGGGCCGGCCCGGCGGTCCCTGCGGCGCGCGCGGGCCATCTTCGGTGTCGCGGCAGGCGCGGCAGGTTGGGCGGGGTGCCGCGGGCCTGGCCCCGGGGCCTGCCTGCCGCAAACGCTCTGGCCTCGGGGCCGAAGTTGCGCTAGCGCAGGGGCATGCAAGAGATCGTGATCCGCCGCCCCGACGACTGGCACCTGCATCTGCGCGATGGCGCGATGTTGCAGGGCGTCCTGCCCGAAACCACCCGGCATTTCGCCCGGGCCATCGTGATGCCGAATCTGGTGCCCCCCGTTGTCACCGCCCGCGACGCGCTGGCCTATCGCGAGCGTATCCTTGCCGCCCTGCCGGAGGGCGCGGCCTTCGAGCCGCTGATGACGCTGTATCTGACCGAGGGCACCGATCCCGCCGATGTGGCGGCGGCGGCGGCCTCGGGGCTGGTGAAGGCGGTGAAGCTCTATCCCGCGGGGGCCACGACCAATTCGCAATCCGGGGTGCGGGATCTGACGAAAGTCATGGCGGTCCTTGAACGGATGGCGGCGATCGGCCTGCCGCTGTGCACCCATGGCGAGGTTGTGGATCCCGCCGTCGACATCTTCGACCGCGAAGCGGTGTTCATCGACAGCGTATTGGCGCCGCTGCGCCGCCGGCTGCCCGAACTGCGGGTGGTGATGGAACATATCACGACCGAAGAAGGCGTGGCCTATGCCGCCGAGGGCGGCGAGACGCTGGGCGCGACCATCACCACGCATCATCTGATCCTCAACCGCAACCACATTCTCGCCGGCGGAATCAGGCCGCATTATTACTGCCTGCCCGTCGCCAAGCGCGAGCGGCACCGGCTGGCGCTGCGCCGCGCCGCCACCTCGGGCAGCCCGCGCTATTTCCTCGGCACCGATTCCGCGCCGCATGTCGATGCGCTGAAGGAACATGCCTGCGGCTGTGCCGGCTGTTTCACCGCGACGAACACCCTGCCGCTGCTTGCCCATGTGTTCGAGGCGGAAGGTGCGCTCGACCGACTGGAGGGATTTGCCAGCCGTCATGGCCCGGCCTTCTATCGCCTGCCCGAGAACGCGGCGCGGCTGCGGCTGGTGAAGCGGGCCGAGCCTGCCGTCTTTGCCGAAAAGATCCTCACCGGCGCCGGGCCCGTCACCGTCTTCGACCCGGGGTTCCCGGTCTACTGGCATGTGCAGGACTGAGGGCGCGCGCCAGGGGTGCCGGGGTTGGCATGGCAGGTGACGCCACCCTGCGATCCCGCCTGCGGGCGCTGGGGCTGGCGCTGCTGAACGCGACGCTGCTGCTGGCGGTGGCGCTGGTCTTCGGATCGGTGCTGCTGATCGCGCGGGTGCAGTCGCTGGCTGCCGATGTCACGGCGGCGGTGCAGGCCGGCATCGGCCCCGCGGCCCGGGCGGCCCTTGCCGCCGAACTGCCGGAACTGACCGCGGCGGCGGCGCGGCTGCAGGGGGTGCAGGACCGGATCGACGCCGCGCTTTTGCGGGTCGGGACGGCGGACAGTGCCGCCGCTGCCGAACTGGCCGGCCTGCGCCGCGACGTCCAGATGCTGGCCGGGCAGGTGGCGGATCTGTCTCTGCGCTTGCAACAGATGGGGACGGAAGGCTATCAGGCGGTGATCGCCGCAATGCGGCAGGTTCTGGGCGAGGTCGCCGCCCGACTTGATGCGCGGCTGCCTGTGAACTGAGGGTTGAGATGATCCCCGCCACCTTCCCGCCGAAAGACGAAATCGCCCGCCTGACCGCGCGGGCCTTCCTGGACATCGGCGCCGTGCATTTCAACGCGCGCGAGCCCTTCACGCTGGCCAGCGGCCTGCCCAGCCCGACCTATATCGACTGCCGCAAGCTGATCAGCTATCCGCGCATCCGCTCGATGCTGATGGATTTCCTGGCGACCACCGTGCTGCGCGACGCCGGGATGGAGGCCTATGACAACATCGCCGGCGGCGAAACCGCGGGGATCCCCTTCGCGGCGCTGGTGGCCGAGCGGCTGGCGCTGCCGATGACCTATGTGCGGAAAAAGCCGAAGGGCTATGGCCGCAATGCCCGGATCGAGGGCGCGATGACCGAGGGTCAGCGGGTCCTGCTGGTCGAGGATCTGACAACGGATGGCGGCTCGAAACTGTCCTTCGTCGATGCGATCCGCGCCACCGGCGCCACCTGCGACCGGACGGCGGTCATCTTCTACTACGGCATCTTCCGCGAAACCGAGTCGCGACTGGCCGAGCATGGCGTCGCGCTGTCCTGGCTGTGCACCTGGTGGGACATGCTGGCCGAGGCCCGGGCGCGGCAGGCCTTCGACGACGAGACGCTGGCAGGGGTGGAGGACTTTCTGAACGACCCCCGCGCCTGGCAGGCCGCCCGCGCCAGGTGACGCAAGGGAAGCCGGCCATTTCGTGCCGGCCGCACTGCGGATCCGCCCTGCCGCCGGGCCACCGCCTTGTGGAGGACTTGTGGAGGAATCGCGGATAGGCCCGCGGCCCATCACGCCATCTGCGCGGGACTGGCCAATCTGCCACAAGATCTGGTAGTCTGTCGGCAGGCCGCAACCAGGCGGGCCGCGGCCCGGCAGTTCCCCACAGGCTTACCTACAGGGCTGTCCCGGTGTTGCCATGTCAGGGTCTGACCGGCTACACGCGGTCCCGTGCACGGGGAGCAGGCGAAGATGAACGAAGTTGCGAAGATCCGGTCCGACCTGCCGAAAAACCCGGACACCACGCCCGAGGCGCTGCCGCACAACATCGAGGCCGAGCAGCAGCTTCTGGGTGCGATTCTTGTCAACAACGACACCTATGACCGCATTGCCGCGGTGATCCGGTCGGAACATTTCTTCGACCCGGTCCATGCCCGGATCTTCGAGATTGCGGCGGCGCGGATCCAGAAGAACGCGCTGGCCTCGCCCGTCACGCTGAAGGCCTTCATGGAAGACGATGCCGGGCTGAAGGAACTGGGCGGGCCGGCCTATCTGGTGCGGCTGGCGGGGGCGGCGATTTCCTCCTTTGCCGCGCGCGATTATGCCCAGATGATCTATGACCTGGCGGTCCGGCGCGAGTTGATGCGGCTGGGCCGCGACATCGCCGACCGGGCGCAGAAGGTGGATGTCGACAGCGAGCCGCGCGACCAGATCACCGAGGCCGAGCAGCGGCTGTACAAGCTGGGCGAGCAGGGGGTGGCCGAGCGCGGCTTCCAGTCCTTCCTGAAGGCCGTCACCGATGCCGTGAACGTGGCCAATGCCGCCTATCAGCGCGGCGGCGGGCTGGCCGGCATCTCGACCGGGCTGGTCGACCTGGACAAGAAACTGGGCGGGCTGCACGACAGCGACCTGCTGATCCTGGCCGGCCGGCCCTCGATGGGCAAGACCTCGCTGGCGACGAACATCGCCTTCAACATCGCCAAGGCCTATCGGCGCGGCCGCAGGCCCGACGGCAGCGAGGGCGCCGTCGATGGTGGCGTCGTCGGATTCTTCAGCCTGGAGATGTCGGCCGAACAGCTTGCCGCCCGGATCCTGTCGGAAGCCTCGGAAGTGCCGAGCGAGCAGATCCGCCGCGGCGACATGACGGAACCGGAATTCCGCCGCTTCGTCGATGCCGCGAAGGCGCTGGAAAGCTGCCCGCTCTATATCGACGACACGCCCGCCCTGCCGATTTCACAGGTGGCGGCGCGGGCGCGGCGGCTGAAGCGTACCCATGGCCTCGATGTCCTGATGATCGATTATCTGCAGCTGCTGAAGGGCAGTTCGCGCGGTGGCGAGGCGAACCGGGTGCAGGAGGTCAGCGAGATCACCCAGGGCCTGAAGGCGATTGCCAAGGAGCTCGACATTCCGGTCATCGCCCTGTCGCAGCTGTCCCGTCAGGTGGAAAACCGCGAGGACAAGCGACCGCAACTGTCCGACCTGCGCGAATCCGGCTCGATCGAACAGGATGCCGATGTGGTGATGTTCGTCTTCCGCGAGGAATACTACAAGGAGCGCGAGAAGCCCTCGGACCACGAGCTGGAGAAGATGGCGGCCTGGCAGCAGGTGATGGAACAATGCCATGGCAAGGCCGAGGTCATCATCGGCAAGCAGCGCCACGGGCCGATCGGCTCGGTCGACCTGTCGTTCGAGGGACGGTTCACCCGGTTCGGCAATCTGGCGCGGCCCTGGGATGGCGGGGCAGGGCCGGACGCCGGGTTCTGAGGCCGGCGGAATCCGGACCGGCGGCCAGGGGCGGTTTGGCGGCAGATCACCGGAGGCGTGTTACCGGAAGGGGGCGTGTCGCCGGGGGCGCTTCGCCCCCCGGACCCCCCGAGGGTATTTGCGTCAAGAGGAAGGGGCCGGAGCGGTGCCGCGGGAGTCGGCTCAGGACCCGGCGCGGACCTGCGCCATCCTCTGTGCCATGCGCAGCGCCGCCACGGTCGAGGAGGGATCGGCGATGCCCCGGCCGGCGATGTCATAGGCCGTGCCATGGTCGGGCGAGGTGCGCACGAAGGGCAGGCCGAGGGTGACATTGACCCCGCCGGCGAAGTCGATGGTCTTGATCGGGATCAGCGCCTGGTCGTGATAGGTGCAGATGGCGGCATCGTAGCCGGCGCGCGCCGCCGCATGGAACATCGTGTCGGCAGGCAGCGGGCCGCGGATCGCCATGCCCCCGGCCGCCAGCCGGTCGATGAGCGGGCGGATCATCCGCTCGTCCTCCCAGCCCATGGCGCCGCCTTCGCCGGCATGGGGGTTCAGCCCGGCCACCGCGATGCGCGGTGCGGCAAGGCCGAAGTCGCGCCGGAGGCCGGCATGGGTGATGCGGATCGTCTCTTCCAGAAGCTGCGCGGTCAGCGCCGCCGGCACTTCGGACAGCGGGATATGGATCGTTGCCGGAACCACGCGCAGCCCGGGACAGGCGAGCATCATCACCACCCGCGGCACGCCGGCGAGATGGGCGAGATATTCGGTGTGGCCGGGAAAGGCAAAGCCTGCGCCATCCTTCAGCGCCTTCTTGTGGATGGGCAGCGTGGTCAGCGCCGCGGCCTCTCCGGCCTGAACCAGCGCCACGGCCTGCGCGATGGCGGCAATGACGCCGGCGGCATTCGCGGGATCGGGCTGGCCCGGCCGGGCCGGTGCGGCAAAGGCCAGCGGCAGCACCGCCAGCCGGTCGGAAGGGACCGACAGCGCAGCCTCCGGCCGATCGACCTCGGTCATGGCGGTGCCGGCAGGCAGGTGGCGCGGATCGCCCAGCCAGACGAAGGGCAGGCTGGCGCCCAGCAGGGCGCGCGCCTTCGGCGCCAGTTCCGGCCCGATGCCGGAAGGATCGCCCGAGGTCAGGACGACGGGCGGCAGGTCGGGACGGGACGGGCGGGCGGGCGGTGGACTGGCGGCAGCCACGGGATCACGGCTCGCGCAGGAGGGCGGCGCTGCGCAATTCCTCGAGATAGCGTTCGGCCAAGCCTTCGATGCGCTGGTTGACGATCTGCTGCTTGATCTGGTCGCGCGAGGGTTCCGGTTCCATCACCGGCGCGCGCGCGCAGAGCATGATCAGCCGCAGATTGCCGGTTGCGGTGCGCGCCGTCGCGAATTCGCCGATGTCGAGACGCGCGAGTTCCAGCCCGACATCGCGCGGGGTCTCGGCCGCCGTCCCCTCGTGCAGGGTCAGCGCCTCGGCCGGCAGGCCGCGGGCAAAGCCGTTCAGGTCGTTGCAGGTGTCGGTTCCGGCCTTGATCCGGGCGAGTTCGGCGGCATCGTCGGGCAGATACATCTCTGCCCATTCGACCTTGACGCTGATCGGCTCGGCCGTTTCGTCACGGGCAATCTGGCGCAGCTGGAACAGCACGATGGCATTGGGCACCTGCACCGGAGCCGAGACCTGGCCGGGGCCGAGAACCAGGATCTGCTGTGCGATCGGCCCGGGAAGATTCGACAGCGCCAGCCATTGCGCGACCCTGCCGCCGCTGCCGGCGGTGGGGGCGGCGGAATATTTGCGCGCGGCGGCGGCGAAGGCGGCTTCGGAGGTGATCGATTGCGCCAGCTGCGAGGCCAGCTCCATCGCCTGGATCTCCTTGCCCGGTTCGGCCGGGATCACCAGTTCCGAGACCAGCACCTTCAACGCGCGGGGCCGCGTCGCCTCGTCCAGGGCCTTGTCGACATCGGCCTCGCTGATCGGGACGCGGCCGGCATAGCGGGCCTGCACGATCTTGCGCCACAGCAATCCGGCCGTCACGAAATCGCGGTAGGTTTCGGCCGCGATGCCGATCTTTTGCAGTTCGGCGATCAACTGCTCGGCGGTCAGGTTGGCGCGGCTGGCAAACTCCGTCATCCCGTCCAGAATCTCCTGGTCGGTGGCGGTGACGCCCAGACGCTTGGCCTCCTGCAGGCGGAGCCGATCATCGATCAGTTCCTTCAGCGCCTCTTTCTGCAGATCGCCCGGGGCGTTCAGCAGCTTCATGAACAGCGCGCGCTGGATCACCTCATATTCGGTGATGACCTGGCCGTTGACATAGAGGCGCGGCGCGAAGAGGTTCTGCGCGGCGGCGGGGCCGGCCGCGACGGAAAATCCGGTGGCCAGCGCCGGGATCAGCATCGCCCCCGCCAGAACTGCCGCCGCCATCCGCCGGGTCTTGTGCCCCTTGCCCTGCTGCCGATCCTGCGCCTTCGCCATCATCCGTCAGACTGCCTGCCTGCTGTTCCTGCCCTGTCCGGCCCTGTCCGCGCCTAGTAGCAGCGTCGCGAGGGGCCGGCCGTCTTGCCGCTGCCAAAGCCGATCAGATCGACCGTAAGGCCGAAGCTGGTGGTCGGCGACACACTAGTCGAGGACGTGAACCGACGCGAGAGGGAAAGATCGACCGAGACGCATTCGTTACGGAATTCCACACCGAGGCCGGCCAGCGTGCCGCGGTCGGATTCGAAATCGTAACTGCCCGTCATCCGGGCGGAAAGTGCGGGGTTCACCTTCCAGAGCGCATCGACGGTGAATTCGCTGGTGGCCTCGGGGCGGTTCTCGGAGGGGTCGGCCACGGCATAAAGCGCCGAGGTCGACAGGGCCAGCCGCTCGCGGTTGAGGGTCAGCCGCAACTCGGCTTTCGAGGCTTCGAAATCATCGTCGAAGACCACGCGGCCGGTGGCGGCAAAGCCATTTTGCCATGACATCGTCAGCGCGGCCAACCAGTCGGAATTCCTGCCGCCCAGGCCCGAGGCCGGCCCGAACTGGCCGTAGTCCTCGTGCCGCAGCACGCGCCCCAGGGTAAGCCCCAGGTTCCAGCCGGCGGGGTCGTAGCGCGTCCAGGTCACGCCCACGTTGATCCTGTTGCCTTCCTCCACCGCATCGGCGCCGGGGAAGCGGTCGAGCGACCAGATATTGCCCTCGTCGAATTCGACCAGCGCCGAATCCTCGTTCGGGATCGCATCCCCGTGGCGCCCGGACCAGATCATCTGGACCACCGGCTCGATCACATGCGTGGCGCCCGAGGCGGTGGCCTTGACCCAGGGCCAGCGCAGTTCCACGCCCGCCGTGGCATGGCTGCGCGCGCGGGTGCCGGCGAAGAGCGCATCCTCGCGGATGTGATAGGCATCGGCCTGCGCCTCGCCCAGCAGGGTCGCCTCGATCCCGGGGCCGATAATCCAGCTCCGGCGCCAATCCACCCGTGCCGAGATCCGCCCGAGGTCGCGTCCGTCGGCGATGGTGTCGGGATCGGCACCGTCGAGCGGGTCGTCCGAGGTGCGGTAATGGTTGTGGGTCTGCAGCCGGAAGCCACCCTCGCCCCCCAGCGGACCCAGCGAAAAGCGGCGCTGGAATGTGGTGTCCGTCACCAGCGAGGGCAGGGTGTTGTTGTCGTCCTCGTCGCGCAGCGACTGGAAGCTGACGATCCGGCTCGAGAAATAGCCGTTGCGCCGGACCCGGGACAGTTCGATCACGCTTTCCAGCCGGTCGCTGTCGGAAATGTCGTAGTCGAGCAGATAGGCATTGTCCGAGGCCACCTGCACGCCGAAGGTCAGCCGGAAATCATCGGGCAGGGCAAAGGCGCCATCGGCAAACAGATAGCCGCGTCGCGTCCTGGCGGTCAGCCGGTCGCGGGTCAGGGCGCCGCGGATCTCGATATCGCCATTGGCGAAGGCCTGGCGATAGCGCAGCCCCAGCGAGGCCGAATCCTTGGTGCTGATCCAGGGCAGCAGCGTCAGGTCACGGCTGTCGCCGATGGCGATGAAATAGGGGATCTGCACCCCTGTCCCCAGATCCGATGTGGTGCGGAAGCTGGGGGCCAGAAAGCCCGTCGCGCGGTCGAGCGTGGGGTCCGGCATGCGCAGGCGCGGCAGGTAGAAGACGGGCAGGCCTGCGATGCGGAACTGGGCGTGGTCGAAATAGATCTGGCGTTCCTCGGCGTCATGCACCACGCGGCGGGCGCGGATTTCCCACAGCGGCACCGGGTTTGCGGCGCAGACCCTGCAGGAGGAGGCGACGACCTCGTTCATCGCGGTATAGCGCCCGGCCACCCGCTGCAGGCTGCTTGCGGCAAGCTGCAACTGCCGGTCCAGCACCAGCCGCGCGCCGGTCAGCAGCCCCTCGGTCATGTCGCCCGAAAGCTCGGCCGCCGAGGCCAGGATCACCGTGTCGCCGCTTTCCTCGGTCAGCACCAGCGGGCCCTCGATCGTCAGCCGGTCGGTCTTTGCATCATAGACGATGCGCGTGGCCGTCAGGCGGCGGCCCTTGTAGAACACCTCGACATGGCCCGAGGCGATCAGCCGGCTGTCGCCCGCGATCTCGATCCGGTCCGAGATCAGCGACGCCGGCGCCGCTTCGGTCCGCGCCGCGGGGGCGGGCAGCAGAAGGGCAAGGCACAGGGCCGCACGGGCGAGCAGGGGGCGCATCTCAGCCGTCCTCGAGGTGTAAAAGCAGCCCGAGCGCCAGCAGGACGGCGGCGACGGGCGGACTCCATGCTGCGAGCAGAACCGGAATCTGCCCCGATTCGCCAAGAGCCTGGGCAAAATTGCGCAGAAAGAACAGCGCAAAGCCGGACAGGATGGCATAGAGGACCAGGATCCCGGTCCGCCCGAACCGGGCATGCCGCATGGTGAAGCCCGCAGCCACCAGCACCATCGCCGTCAGCAACAGCGGTTGCGCCAGTTCCATCTGGAACCATAGCCGATAGGAAATGGTCGAGAAACCCGCCCGGTCCATCCCGCGGATATAGCCGGGCAACTGCCAGATCGGCACCGAGGAGGGCGTGCCGAAACTGTCGCGGATCCGCTCGGGCGTCAGATCGGACGGCAGGCGCGTGCCATCGGCCCAGTGTTCGGCCGCCGCCTCGGGGTTCGAGGCGGACAGGGGCCACATCTTCGCCCCGTCGAGGATCCAGGCGCCCTGGATCAGCCGGGCCTCCCGCGCCTCGATCCGGGTGGCGGGCACGCCGTCGCGGCCGAAGGTCAGGAAGGTCACGGCGCTGAGTTCGGTGCCGTCGAGATTGGCCCGCGCCGCATGGATCACCGTCTGCCCGTAGCCGCCGCCCTGCCGCAGCCACAGCCCGGTGTCGCCCACCGACAGGACCGAGGCGCCGCCTTCGGTATAGTGCGCGCGCAGATCCGCATAGGCCTTCGACGTGGCCGCAACCATCGGGTTCAGCACCCCCACGGCCAGCAGGCCGATGGCCAGCGACACGACGACCGGCGTCACCAGAAAGCGCAGCGCCGACCGCCCGGCCGCCCGGATGACCACCAGTTCCGACGACCGCGCCAGCGCCAGAAACAGCGCGATCGACCCCATGACGAAGATCAGCGGCAGGATGCGGTAGAGCGTGTCGGGCACATTCAGCAGCGACAGCCGGAACGCCTGCGCCAGCCCCACGCCCGCGCCCGAGAAGCGGCGCAACTGCTCGATCATGTCGACCAGCATCAGGATGCCGAAGAAGACCAGGAAGACCAGGCCCACGGTCGCCAGGAACCGCCGCGCGATATAAAGCGAAAGCGTCATGCCACGGCCTCCGGCCCGCGCAGGCGACGCCGGCGCCGCGGCCGGCCGGCGGCCCAGAGCATCGCAGCCGCCAGCGCCAACCCCGCGACCGGCGCCGCATAGACCAGTGGCCAGCGGGTATCGGACCGCAGCGCGGCGGCAGAACCGGCGGTGTTCAGCATCTGCAGCAGGATGATCAGCACCACCGCCACCGCGATCTGCCGCCAGAGGCCGAAGCGCGACCAGCCCCCCAGCATCATCGCGGCAAAGCCGACCAGCGGTGCGGCAAGCCCCAGCAGCGGCGCCGAAAGCCGGCTGTGCCCCTCTTCCAGCAGGACCGCCCGGCTCTGGCCGGTCAGATCCTGGGTGGCAGGGTCGGCGCGCAGCAGGACGGGGGTCGAAAGTTCGCGCGGAACCGCCCGCCGCGTGCCGTCACCGCCGACGATCCCGGCAAGATCCAGCGTGAAATCGGCAAACCGCGTCACCGACAGCCGCGCCGTGCCGTCCTGCGCCTGCCGCTGGACCAGCCCATTCAGCATGACCAGCCGCGGACCGGCCTCGGCGCGCACGATCAGCGCCTGCCGCGCGGTATATTCCACCGTCTCGGCCGGGTTGCGTTCGTCTGACAGGAACAGGTCGTTCAACTCGCCCAGGGGTGTGATCTCGCGGATATAAAGTGTCACGCCGCTGGCCGGATGCATGAACCGGCCCGGCGTCAGGAAGCGGGCGGTGACATTCTCGTTCACCTCGGCGGTGCGCTGGGACAGGCGGCTCTGGCTCATCGGCACCAGGATGTTGGTCAGGGCAAGCTGCATCGCCCAGACGCAGAGCCCGAAATAGACGATGGGCCGCGCCAGACGCCACGGGGAAAAGCCGGTGGCCTGCATCACCACAAGCTCGGATTCCTGCATCAGCCGGTTCACCGCGTAAAGGCAGGCCGCAAAGGCCGAAACCGGCAGGACAAGACGGATGACATTCGGCAGGGTCAGAAGCGAGAACTCGACGAAGACCAGGGCGCTTTGCCCGTCGCCGATCAATTGGTCGAACAGGCCGACCGCCCGGTTGACCCAGTAGACCGCCACCAGCACCAGGCTGAAGAAGCCGAACAGCGCCAGAAGTTGTGACAAGAGATAGCGGTCGAATCGTGGCAAACCGGCCCCTGCCCCCAGCGGATTGTGGTACGAACGGCAGCGACCCTAGCCGAATTCGACGGGGCGTAAAACTCATATCTGGCGCTTCGCCCGGGGGGCGGCTAGCCTTGCGCCACCCGCCGCGCGCGTGCTGGCCGCGGCGGCCTGCCAAAAGGAATCCCCATGTCGCACCCCGTCCAGATCCGCTTTCTTCCGGCAGAGCCCGAGGCCCTGCTGACCCATCCCGGGCGGATCGCGGTGCTGGCCGATCAGGCCGCGCTGTCGCCCGCGCTGCGCCGACTGGACCGGGCGATGAAGGGCGCGCTGGCGCGGGCGCTCGGCTCGGAGGCCTTCGGCCGGCTGAAGCCGGGCGAGGCGATGGAACTGGCCTTTCCCGCCGGGCTGCAGGCCGAGGCGCTGCAGATCCTGCGCCTGCCGCGCCGCACCGATCCGGCCGCGGCGCGCAAGGCGGGCGCGGCCATCGGCAAGGCGCATGGCCCGCGTCCGCTGATCGTGCTGGCCGATGGCCATCCCAGGGCGGCCGAGGTCTCGTTCGGGCTGGCGCTGCGCGCCTACAGTTTCGACATCTACCGGACGGGCGAGACGAAATCCCCGGGCGCGGTGTCCTTCATGGTGGCCCAGCCCGAGGCGGTGGCGGCCGAGGCCGGGCCGATGGCGGCGCTGGCCGAGGGGGTGTTCTTCACGCGCGATCTGGTCAGCGAACCGGCGAATGTGCTGACCACCGACGATTTTGCCGCCCGGCTGGCCGCGATGCAGGAACTGGGGCTCGAGGTCGAGATCCTGGAAGAGGAAGAACTCGCGAAATTGGGGATGCGGGCGCTGCTTGGCGTGGGGCAGGGGTCGGAAAGCCCCTCGAAAGTGGTTGTCCTGCAATGGAAGGGTGGCCGTGCCGGCGAGGCGCCGCTGGCGCTGGTCGGCAAGGGCGTCTGTTTCGACACCGGCGGCATCAGCCTGAAGCCCGGCGCCGGCATGGAAGAGATGACCATGGACATGGGCGGCGCGGCGGTGGTTGCGGGGGTGATGCGCGCATTGGCCCTGCGCAAGGCGCGGGCCAATGTGGTGGGCCTGGTGGGCCTGGTCGAGAACATGCCCGATGGCCGGGCACAGCGGCCGGGCGATGTGGTCCGCTCGATGAAGGGCGACACGATCGAGGTGATCAACACCGATGCCGAGGGCCGTCTCGTGCTGGCCGATGTGCTGTGGTACGCGCAGGAACGGTTCAGCCCCTCGGGGGTGATCGACCTTGCCACCCTGACCGGGGCGATCATCGTGGCGCTGGGGCATGAGAATGCCGGCGTCTTCTCGAACGACGAGGCGATCTCTGCCGCCTTCCTGAAGGCGGCCGCCGCCGAAGGCGAAGGCGCCTGGCGGATGCCGCTGGGCGATGCCTATGACGCCATGCTGAAAAGCCGCATCGCCGACATGCGCAACTCCTGCGGGCGCGAGGCCGGGTCGATCACCGCAGCCCAGTTCCTGGCGCGCTATATCCGCCCTGACATGCCGTGGATCCATCTCGACATCGCCGGCACGGCCTATACCAAGGCGGATACCGCGCTTGCGCCCAAGGGCGCCACCGGCTGGGGCGTGCTGGCGCTGAACCGGCTGATCCGCGATCGCTACGAATAGGGCGGTGGCGCAGCAAGAGGACGGGCGGGCGATGGGTGCGGTCAAGTTCTACCACATCCAGACGGGCACGCTGGAGGATGCCGCGCGGCAGTTGATCACCCGCGCGCTGGCGCAGGGCTGGCCGGTCATGCTGCGCGGCCCCGACTGGGCGCGGCTGGAGGATCTGGACGAGAGGTTCTGGCTTTTCCCCGAGGAGGGTTTCCTGCCACACGGGCTGGAGGGCGGGCCGCAGGATGCCGAACAGCCGCTGCTTCTGGGCCAGGGTGCGGCCGTCAATGGCGCGCGGGCGGTCATGCTCTTGTCGGGCGTTGCAGTCGATCCGGCCGAGGCGCGGGCGATGGAGCGGATCTGGCTGCTGTTCGAGGCCGGGGATCCGGCGCAGGTCACGGCCGCGCGTGCGGAATGGCGGGCTGTCACCGCCGCAGGGCTGATCGCGGAATACTGGTCGGACGAGACCGGCAAGTGGCAGATGAAGGCCCAGTCCGACGCCGGATCAGCGTGACAGCACCATCGCATTGCCCTCGATCTGGATGCGGTACCGTCGCAGGTAATCCATCCCCAGCAGCGAGCCGTCCATCTGCCCGTCGTTCACATAGGCGGGAAAACCCTCGTCGGTGAAGGGGCCAAGTTGCACCTCGTCCAGCGTCACCCGCGCGGTGCGCACGATGCCGTTCGCGGTCGAGGCGGTGCCGGTATAGACCATGCCATCGGGGTCCAGCCCGACCCGCCGCGCATCCTCGCGCGAAAGCACCATGTTGGTGGCGCCGGTATCGGTCATGAAGCGGATATCGGTGCCGTTCACCCGGACCACGGCATAGAAATGCCCGTCCGAGGCCTGCGGCAGCAGCACCGTGCCGCCGTCGGCCACGCTTTGCACCGGCATCATCGACCGCTGCATGTCGCGCCAGAGCCCATAGCCCGCCGCGACACCGACGAAGATCAGCCCCCAGGCCGCCAGCACCCGCGCGGCCTGGCCCAGCCGGCCGCGAAACTCGACCATGGCCCAGCCGCCCACGGCAAGCAGCAGCAGCACCAGATAGGCCATCCGTCCGAAACTGTCGCCATCCATCCCGCGCTGCTCTCCTCTTTGCCGTGTCGCGGCTCCAATATGGGGGCGGCATGCGCCGGGGGGAAGATTGACCGGGCGATGGTCCGGAAGACCGGCCCGAAGATCAACCGGCAAGCCCGGTCTGCCGCACCCCATCGATCACGAACTGCACCGACAGCGCCGCCAGCAGCATGCCCAGAAGGCGGGTGATCACCAGGGTGCCGGTCCGGCCCAGCAGCCGCTCCAGCGGTGGCGAGGCCAGGAGGAAGGCAAAGGTCACGGCCAGGACGACGGCCAGAAGCGCCAGCACGGCAAGGGTGCCGGCCCATCCTGGCCCGCTTTGCCCGACAAGCAGGATCATCGTGGCAATCGCCCCCGGCCCGGCCAGCAGCGGCGTGGCCAGCGGAAACACCGAAGGATCGTGGTCGGGATCGGCCTGCTGGCCCTCGCGCCGCTGGGTCCGCCGTTCGAACAGCATGTCAAGCGCGGTCAGGAACAACAGGATGCCGCCGGCGATGCGGAAGGCCGGCATCGAGATGCCGATGAACCCCAGCAGCGCCTCGCCGAACAGCCCGAAGGCCATCAGGATCGCCGCTGCGATCAGGCAAGCCCGCCGCGCCATGGCGCGCCGCCGCACAGGCGACATGCCACGGGTCAGCGCGATGAACATCGGCACCAGCCCCGGCGGGTCGATCACCACGAAAAGCGTGGCGGCGGCGGTGATCAGAAAGGCGGTTTCCGGCATGTCCCCTCAGGTCCCGCATGTCCCGTCGCAGTCAGGCCGGCAGCCTCGCACGGGCCGGCCAGGGCTGACAAGCCGTCAGACGACAGGCGCCCGCCGGCGTCGCGGGCGAGGCCCGGGGCAGACCGGACCCCGGCGGCAGGCGCGGGCAGAGGGATAGATGGGCGGACAGCCGGGTGGACTGAGAGCGGGTCACGCGACCGGGCCGGGAGCGGGGCAGGCGGCCGAACAGAAAGCCGGCCGGGCGGCGGGCGGTATCCGCACGGCACCGCGTTGCGCGGGGTGATGGCGGTACCGGCGCGGCAAGCACGGGGTGCGATATCGGCACGGCACCGCGCTGCGCGCGACGATGGCGGTACCGGCGTGGCAGCTAAGGGGTGTGGTGATGCAATGGTGGCGCCTGCACCGCGGTCGTCCGATCGATGCGGCGACTCGGTGCGGTCAGGCGGCGGCGGGATGCCCGGGGGCCGCGCCCGGTCTCCGGCTGCCATGACGGTGGTCCGCGGCATCACCGGCAGGGCTTGGCCGACGCCGATCAGCCGATGCGCCACCCGGCGGCGCGCCAGACGCCAACCGCCTGGCCCCGATGCCGGCGAAGGCGCAGCGGCCGGTTGCACGGGCCTGTTCGCCGCGGCATCGGCGGGGATGCCTGCCCCTGCCGCGCGGCCCTGGGCGATGGCCCCGCGGCATCGGCCTTTCAGGCCTGTCCCGCCGCCTCCAGCCGCGCCTGCGCTTCCAGCCACAGCGCCTCGGCCCGGTGTTCGGCCTCCTCCAGCTCGGCGAACTTGATCGTCCACTGCTCAAGCTCGACCTTGCGCGCCTCGTCATAGAGGCCGGGATCGGCCATCTTCTCCGACAGCTTCGTCCGCATCTCCGACAGCTTGCCCAGCCGTTCCTCGCATCTGCGCACCTCGGCCCGCAGCGCCAGCATCTCCTCGCGCCCGGCCTTCTTCGGCTTCTCCGGCTTTGGCGCCGGTTTCGGCGCCTCATCGGCCGTCAGCAGCATCCGGCGGTAATCCTCGAGGTCGCCCTCCCAGGGCAGCACGGCACCGGCCCGAACCAGCCACAGCCGGTCGGCCACCAGCGACAGCAGATGCATGTCGTGGCTGACCAGGATCACCGCACCGGAATAATCGGTCAGCGCCTCGACCAGCGCCTCGCGGCTGTCGATGTCGAGGTGGTTGGTCGGCTCGTCGAGGATCAGCAGATGCGGCGCGTCGATGGTGGCCAGCAGCAGCGACAGCCGCGCCTTCTGCCCGCCCGACAGCCGCGCCACCTCGGTATCGGCCTGGGCCGCCTGCAGGCCGAAGCCCGCCAGCCGGGCGCGGGCCTTGCCCTGGCCCTCGTCGGGGCGCAGCCGCAGGATATGCTGCAACGGCGTCTCGTCGACGCGCAGCTCGTCCACCTGGTGCTGGGCGAAATAGCCGACCCGCAGCCGCGACGAGACCACCATCTTGCCCGCCATTGACGCCAGCTTGCCGGCCAGCAGCTTCGAGAGCGTCGACTTGCCCTCGCCGTTGCGGCCCAGCAGCGCGATCCGGTCGTCCTGGTCGATGCGCTGGTTCAGCCGGCTCAACACCGCGCGGCCGTCATAGCCGACCGCGACGCCTTCCATGGTGATGATCGGCGGCGAGATCTCTTCGGGCTCGGGGAAGGTGAAGACGGTGCGGGCCGGATCCTCGGGCGGGGCGGTGGCGGTCAGCCGCTCGATCATCTTCAGCCGCGATTGCGCCTGCCGGGCCTTGCTGGCCTTGTAGCGGAAGCGGTCGACAAAGCTTTGCAGATGCGCCTTGCGGTCGGCCTGGCGCCGGGCATCGGCGGCCTCGCTGGCGCGCCGTGCCGCCCGAGTGGCCGCGAACGTGTCGTAGCCGCCGGTATAAAGCGTCAGCTTGCGGTTCTCCAGATGCAGGATCGAGCCCACCGCCCGGTTCAGCAGATCGCGGTCATGGCTGATCAGCAGCACCGTATGCGGATAGCGCGCCAGATAGCTCTCCAGCCACAGCGCGCCCTCGAGATCGAGATAGTTGGTCGGCTCGTCCAGCAGCAGATAGTCCGGCTGGGCGAACAGCACCCCCGCCAGCGCCACCCGCATCCGCCAGCCGCCGGAAAAGGCGCTGCAGGGCAGGCCCTGCTGTTCCGGCTCGAAGCCCAGACCCTTCAGGATCGCGCTGGCCCGGCCCTCGGCCGACCAGGCATCGATATCGGCCAGCCGTGCCTGCACCTCGGCGATGCGGACCGGGTCGGTTGCGGTCTCGGCCTCGGCCAGAAGCGCCGCGCGCTCGGTGTCGGCGGCCAGCACCGTCTCCAGCAGCGAGATCTCCGAGGCGGGCGCCTCCTGCGCCACGCCGCCGATCCGCGCGCGCTGCGGGATCGAGATCGCCCCGCCCTCCAGCGCCAGCTCGCCCCGGATCAGCCGGAACAGCGTGGTCTTGCCGGTGCCGTTGCGGCCGACAAGGCCCACCTTGTGCCCGGTCGGAATCGTGGCCGAGGCGCCCTCGAACAACGGGCGGCCCTCGACGGAATAGGTGATGTCTTCGATCTTCAGCATGCCCCCGCCATGCCGCAGCCCGCGCCCAAGGTCAACGGCCGCGCCGGCCTGTCGCGCCCCGCAGCCCTTCTTCTCTGCGCAAATATCCCGGGGGGGTCTCCGGCGGCGCCGGAGACGGGGGCGGCGCCCCCGTCTTTTCTTTGTCGCCGGCCCGTGCTAGCAGCGCCGCCATCCGAACGGGCCAGCAGGCCCCCTGCAAGATGGAGAGCCAGATGGCCACCGAACGTACGCTGTCGATCGTCAAGCCCGATGCGACCAAGCGCAACCTGACCGGCAAGATCGTCGCCAAGTTCGAGGAGGCCGGGCTTCGCGTCGTCGCCTCCAAGCGCATCCACCTGACGCCCGCCCAGGCCGGCGCCTTCTACGCCGAGCACAAGGAACGCCCGTTCTATGGCGAGCTGTGCAGCTTCATGGCCTCCGAGCCGGTGGTGGTGCAGGTGCTGGAAGGCGAAGGCGCCATCGCGAAGAACCGTGAGGTGATGGGCGCGACCGACCCGGCCCAGGCCGCCGAAGGCACGATTCGCAAGGATTTCGCACTGTCGAAGGGCGAAAACTCGGTCCATGGATCCGACAGCCCGGAATCGGCCGCGCGCGAGATCGCCTTCTTCTTCTCCGGCCTCGAAATCGTCGGCTGAGCCAGGCCGCCGCGGTGCGGCAGGGGTTTCCCGATCAGGGAAGCCGCTTGTCGCGCTGCCGTTCGACCACACCCAGAAGCGAGAGGGCCGCATCCAGATCGGAGCGGCCCTTTTCTTCGCTGCCGCGGATGCTGGCCTTGATCGCATCGAAACGCGCGCGCAATCCCGCCTTCTCGGCGCCCTGGGCGTCGTTCCAGGGCCGGCCCTGCAGCCCCATCACCAGCACGTAATAGCCGATGAAATGCGGCTGGGCACCGGACAGGAGCAGCCGCCGGTAGGCCTCGTCCGGGCCAAGGGCACGGATTTCTGCCGCCGTGCGGATGCCGGCCCGGGCAAAGGCCGCCTCCGAGGCGGGGCCGAGATTGGCGATGGACGAGACGGGATCGGACATGGCAGGCGCCCCTGAAGACTGGACAGGGCCAGCCTCGCGGCCGGCCCCGTGTTCCGTCAAGCGGATTGCGCGACCCGCATATCGTCAGGCAGTTGCGCGACCCGCGCGGTGCCGGGCCGTCGCGCCAGCCATGGCATCCCGGGGCGGCAGGGCAGGGCCGCGGGGTGCCGGGACCGCAGGGTGCGGTGCCGGCTGGGCTGGCGGGCGGCTGGCCGGCCGGGCCGCCGTCGCGCCGGGCCGGCGGGACCGGAAGTCGGACCGGGCCGGTGCGACCGGGGCCAGTCCTGGATCGAGGCCAGTCCTGGACCGGGACCGGTCCTAGATCGAGGCCCAGTCCTTGAAGACGGGCTTGCCGCCCTGCTGCTGGGGTTGCGGCTGCGGGGCGCTGCCCTGCTGACCCGGCTGCTGCGGGGGGGTGCTGGATCCGCCTTGCTGGGGTTGCGACGTGGCCATGTTCCTGCTCCGATGGCATGTTGCATCTGACATACGGCTTTGCTCCTCTGCCGTGGCGGGCGCAAGTCAGGGAAATGGCACGATTGCGGCAGGGCCGATCACATCTGCGACATGTGGCACAAAGGTCGCGCCGGCTTGCCGTGGCCGGCTTGCGACTGGCCGGCTTGCGACTGGCCGGCTGGCGCGATCAGCCCGCCACGGTGGCGGGAAAGCCGATCGCGTCCAGCGCCTTGACCAGCACTTCGGCGGATGCGCCTTCGGCGCGGACCTGGCGCTGGGCAAGATCGACCTCGACGCGGCTGGCCAGAGGCGCCAGCGCAGCCTCGACGCTGGCCTTGCAATGGCCGCAGGACATGTCGGGAACGGAAAGGGTGGTCACGGAAAGGGCGGTCATGGCGGGTCTCCTTCGGCATCGGATGTAAGGCTTCCGGTAGGGGGAAGGTCAAGCATCCGGCAAAAGGATTTCGCGGGGGGTTGACCTTCCCGTGACTGGAACCCTTATCTGCTGCAGCGAAGGAGTCTGCCAATGACCGCAATCGCCGCCGCCGCCATCTCCGGTACTGGCACCACCGATACCGCCAGCACCGAGTCCGCCCTGTCCGCCGCCCCCGCCGGTGCGGCGGGCGGGGGCTCAGGCTCAGCCGGAGGTGCAGCGCGCTCCGGCCCCGATTCCGCGCGGCCAGATTCCGCGCGGCCAGAGGCGGCGCCGCCAGAGGCCGCACCGCTGGAGACCGCGCGGCTCGCGCTCGGGGGGATGAGCTGTGCCTCCTGCGTGGCGCGGGTCGAACGTGCGCTGACCGCCCTGCCGGGGGTGGTGGCGGCGCGGGCGAATTTCGGCACCGGCAGGGTCGAGGCCGATTTCCGCCCCCCCGCCAGCCGCGCCGGGATGGCCGCAGCCCTGGCCCGCGCCGGCTATCCGGTGGTGCCGGTCACGGTGGATCTGGCGGTAGAGGGCATGACCTGCGCCGCCTGCACCGGCCGGGTCGAACGGATATTGAAGGCGCAGCCCGGGGTGGCCGCCGCCACCGCCAATCTGGCGCTGCGCCGCGCCCGGGTCGAGGCCTGGGAGGCCATCCCCCCCGCGGCGCTGGCCCGGGCGGTATCTTCTGCCGGCTTTGCCGCCACACCGCTGGCCGAGGCGAAACCCGCCGATCCGGCCGCCGAGGAGCGCGCGCTGTGGCGGGCCGCCGCGCTGGCGGGCGGGCTGACGCTGCCGATCTTCATCGTCGAGATGGGGGGCCATCTCGTCCCGGCCTTTCACCACTGGCTTCTGGCCAATCTGGGCACGACGCTGCTCTGGACGCTGCAGTTCGTCCTTGCCACCGCGGTGCTGGCCGGGCCGGGGTGGCGCTTCTACCGCAAGGGCGTGCCGGCGCTGCTGCGCGGCAGCCCCGACATGAACAGCCTTGTCGCGCTGGGCACCCTGGCGGCCTGGGCCTATTCGACGCTGGTCCTGCTGGCGCCCGGGCTCTTTCCGCCCGAGGCCCGCGCCGTCTATTTCGAGGCGGCCGCGGTGATCGTCGTCCTGATCCTGCTTGGCCGCGCGATGGAGGCGCGTGCGCGCGGGCAGGCCGGTGCCGCCATTGCCCGGCTGGTGGGGCTGCAGCCCAAGGTCGCGCGGCTGGAAGACGGGACCGAGGTGCCGGTGGCCAGCCTGCTGCCCGGTCAGCGCATCGCATTGCGCCCCGGCGAACGGGTGCCCACCGACGGCATTGTCGCGGCGGGCGCCTCGGCCGTCGACGAATCCATGCTGACGGGCGAGCCCCTGCCGGTGACGAAGGCCGCGGGCGACGGCGTGACCGGCGGTACGGTCAATGGCACCGGCGCGCTGGTGGTCGAGGTGACGGCGGTCGGGGCCGCCACGGTTCTGGCCCGCATCGTTGCGCTGGTGGGGCAGGCACAGGGCGGCAAGCTGCCGGTGCAGGCGCTGGTCGACCGGGTGACGCTGTGGTTCGTGCCGGCCGTCATGGCGGTGGCGGTGCTGACGGCGGTGATCTGGCTGGCCGTGACCGGCGATGTCGCCCGCGCGCTGATCTCGGGCGTGGCGGTGCTGATCATCGCCTGTCCCTGCGCCATGGGGCTGGCAACTCCGGTCTCGATCCTGGTCGGCACCGGGCGGGCGGCAGAACTGGGCATCCTGTTCCGCCGGGGCGAGGCGCTGCAGCGTCTGGCCGATATCGACCGCGTCAGCTTTGACAAGACCGGCACACTGACCGAGGGGCGGCCGAAGGTGGTGGCGGTCGAGGGGCCGGCCGATCTGTTGGCGCTGGCCGCCGCGGTAGAGCGGCAGAGCGAGCATCCGCTGGCCGAGGCGATCCGCGCCGCCTCTCCGGGCGGGACCACGGCCGAGGGCTTCGAAGCCCTGCCGGGCCGCGGCGCCCGCGGGCGGGTGGCAGGCCAGGACATCGCGGTCGGCGCGGCGCGGATGTTCGACGCCGTGCCCGAGGCGCTGGCCGCGCAGGCGGCACGGGCCGCGGCCCGTGGCGAAAGCACGGTCTTCGTCGCCCGCGACGGCCAGGTCGAGGGGGTGATCGCCGTGGCCGATGCCCCGCGCCCCACATCGGCCGCGGCGGTGGCGGCGCTGGCCGGGATGGGGGTCACGGCGGCGATGATCTCGGGCGATACGCCGGCCGCGGCGCAGGCCGTGGCACAGCGCCTCGGGATCGCCGAGGTCCATGCCGGCGTCCTGCCCGAGGGCAAGCTCGACCTGGTGCGCCGGCTGGGCGGTGCCTTCGTCGGCGACGGGATCAACGACGCCCCGGCGCTGGCGGCGGCCGAGGTCGGCATCGCCATGGGCTCGGGCAGCGACGTGGCGATCGAGGCCGGCGATGTGGTGCTGATGCGGCCCGATCCGATGGCGGTGGCCACGGCCGTCCGGCTGTCGCGCCGGGTGATGCGCAATATCCGGCAGAATCTGATCTGGGCCTTTGGCTACAACACGGCACTCATTCCGGTGGCAGCGGGGGTTCTGGTGCCCTTCGGCGGCCCGCAACTGTCGCCCGTCCTTGCCGCGGGAGCGATGGCGCTGTCTTCGGTCTTCGTCCTGTCCAACGCGCTGCGGCTGCGCTTTCTGAAAGGTGTGGCATGAATATCAACCAGGCGGCGGCCCATGCCGGCCTGCCAGCCAAGACCATCCGCTATTACGAGGAGATCGGGCTGATCCGCCCTGGCCGCGCGGCGAATGGCTATCGCAGCTTTGCCGAGGCCGACCTGCACAAGCTGGCCTTTCTCGGCCGGGCCCGTTCGCTTGGCTTTTCCATCGAGGATTGCCGGGCGCTGCTGGCGCTGTACGAGGACCGGGCGCGGGCCAGCGGCGACGTGAAGCGGCTGGCCGAACGGCATCTGACGCAGATCGCTGCCAAGATCGCCGAACTGCGCGAGATGCAGGCGACGCTCGGCCATCTGGTCGATGCCTGCGCCGGCGATGCCCGGCCGGACTGCCCGATTCTTGCCCGGCTGTCCGACCACGCCAGCCGCGAGGAGGTCAGGCGACCCTGAGCAAGGTTTCCAGCCCGGTATTGCCCTCGACCAGTTCATCCAGGGTGACGCGGTCAAGCCGGGCGTAGAAGGCGTCCAGCGCCTCGACCAGGACGCAGTTCAGCTTGCAACTGGCGCGCAGCGGGCAGTCGCCGCCGTCGGGCTGCATGCATTCGCTGAAGGGCAGCACCCGCTCGAATTCGCGGAAGACCTGGCCCACGGTGATCTGGGTCGGCGGACGGCCCAGCATCAGCCCGCCCGACCGGCCGCGGATCGTGTGCAGGAATTTCTTCTGCGCCAGCAAGTGGATCACCTGTGCCAGATGGTTTTCCGAGGCGCCGCAGGCCTCGGCCACCTCTTGTCGACGAACGATACGACCGCGGTTCACCGCGCAGAACATCAAGGTTCGCATCGCAAGGCTGGTACGCATCGTCAGGCGCATCGGCGTGTTCCTTCTCGCTGGCTCGCACCGCCCAATCTGGCCCATGCCGCGCCGTGCCGACATGACATAGATCAGAAATGCGTAATTTCCGCGCTTGCCGGCCCCGCGGTGCGGCATGCAATCCACGCTTGCCGTCCCGCCCGCAGCCCGGGCACCTGATCGGTGTTGCCAAAGCGCTTTGGGGGTGTTTCTATCGCCAGCAGCAAAACGAGGGTCACTGGGATTCCGCTATGTTTGCGCTAACGGTCGGACGGGTCTGGATGGCCCGGCCCCGGTGCGGGACGTTGCGGCAGGGATTCCGGTGACATGAAAGACAGGCAGGCGAGCGAGTGACCGATCTGAGCCTTACACCCAATCTTCTGAAATCCGACATCCTGCGTCATCTGACCTATACGCTGGGCAAGGACGCCGACCATGCCAGTACCTATGACTGGCGGATGGCGCTGTCCTATGCGATCCGCGACCGCATCGTGGAACCCTGGTTCACCTCGACCCGCCGCACCTGGGCCGAAAAGCGCAAGCGCGTCTATTATCTGTCGATGGAGTTCCTGATCGGCCGCCTGCTCGAGGATGCGACGATCAACCTTGGCCTTTATGACACGGTGCAGGAAACCATGGCCGGTTTCGGCCAGGACCTGCGGCGGCTGATCGATGACGAACCCGATGCCGCGCTGGGCAACGGCGGCCTTGGCCGGCTGGCGGCCTGCTTCATGGAAAGCATGGCGACGCTGGGCTGCCCGGCCTATGGCTATGGCATCCGCTATGAACACGGGCTTTTCCGGCAATGGTTCGAGAAGGGCATGCAGGTCGAGACGCCGGAAGACTGGCTGAAGATGACCAACCCCTGGGAATTCGCCCGCCCCGAGGCGGCCTATACCGTAGGGTTCAAGGGGCAGCTCGAAATCCGCGACGGCCGCGAGATCTGGGTCCCCGGCGAGACGGTGACGGCCGAGGCCCATGACACGCCGGTGATCGGCTGGCAGGGCAGATGGGCCAATACGCTGCGGCTCTGGGCGGCGAAGTCGACGGCGATGTTCGACCTCAAGCGCTTCAACCACGGCGATTATTCCGCCGCCGCCGAGCCCGAGACCCTGGCGCGCACGCTGAGCCGGGTGCTCTATCCCGACGATACAACCTATCAGGGCAAGGAACTGCGGCTGAAGCAGGAATTCTTCCTGACCTCGGCCGCGCTGCAGGACATCCTGCGCCGCTATCTCGTCGATCACACCGATCTGCGCGGCCTGCCGAATGCCGTCGCGATCCAGATGAACGACACCCATCCCGCCATTGCGGGGCCGGAACTGATCCGCCTGCTGACCGATGTGCACGGCTTGCCCTTTGCCGATGCGCTGGAAACCGCCCGCGCCTGCCTGAGCTATACCAACCACACGCTGCTGCCCGAGGCGCTGGAGCGCTGGGCGACCTTTACCTTCGGCAATGTGCTGCCGCGGCACATGCAGATCGTCGAGCGGATCGACAGCTGGCACCGCAACACCTTCCATCCGCCGCATTACGTCGGCATCGTCAAGCACCACGAGGTGCGGATGGGCGAGCTGGCCTTCGTCATGAGCCACAAGGTCAACGGCGTCTCGGCGCTGCATTCCGAACTGGTGAAGAAGAACCTCTTTCCCGAGCTTGACCGCCTGCATCCCGGCCGCATCCTGAACGAAACCAACGGCGTGACGCCGCGACGCTGGCTGAAGATGGCGAACCGGCCGCTGTCGAAGCTGATCTCGGACACCATCGGCGAGGGCTGGGAGGACGATCTCGACCGGCTGCAGGGCCTGGTGCCGCATACCGCGGATGCGGGGTTCCTTGCCGCCTTCGGCGCGGCAAAGCGCGAGAACAAGGTGCAGGTCGCAAACTGGATCGGCCAGGAATTCGGGGTGAAGGTCAGCCCCGACGCGCTGTTCGACGTGCAGATCAAGCGCATCCACGAATACAAGCGCCAGCTTCTGAACATCCTTGAAACCATCGCCCATTGGCACAAGTTGCGGTCGGGCCAGATCGTCGATCCGGTGCCGCGGCTGAAGATCTTCGGCGGCAAGGCCGCGCCCGGCTATGCGGTGGCGAAAGAGATCATCCGCCTGATCAACGACGTGGCAACGATCATCAACAACGACCCCAAGACCGGCGACCTGCTGAAGGTGGTCTTTCCGCCGAACTACAATGTCTCGATGGCAGAGCGGCTGATCCCGGCCTCGGATCTGTCCGAGCAGATTTCGACGGCCGGCAAGGAAGCCTCTGGCACCGGCAACATGAAGTTCATGATGAACGGCGCGCCCACCATCGGAACGCTGGACGGCGCCAATGTGGAAATCCTGCAGGAGGTGGGGCTGGAGAATTTCTTCCTGTTCGGCCTGACGACCGAGGAGGTGATCGCCCGCCGCCAGGTGCACGAGCACGAACGCCTTGCCATCGAGGCCAGCCCCGAATTGCAGGACGTGCTGCAGATGATCGCCGAGGGCCGTTTCTCGCCCGAGGAGCCGGGGCGCTACCACGGGATCGTCAATGGCGTCTGGCACCACGACTATTTCCTCGTTTCGTCGGATTTCGCGAGCTACCACGCCGCGCAGGACCGGGTGGACGAAGCCTATGCCGACCGCCAGCGCTGGCTGCGCATGGCGGCGCTGAATACCGCGCACAGCGGGTTCTTCTCGTCGGATCGGACGATCCGGGGTTACATGGCGGATGTGTGGGGCGTGACGCCCGCGCTTTAGATGTGCCGGGCGGTGACACCCGCGCCAGGGCCGAACTGGGGTCGAGGAGGGTCGGATGGCAAGCGAACTGCTGGACGAAGGCGCAGCCCGCGCCCTGGCCGAGGGGCGGCACGGCGATCCCTTCGCCGTGCTGGGCCCGCATCGGGTAAAGGGTGGCACGCTGATCACGGTCTTCCTGCCGGGGGCAGACCGGATCTGGGTGCGTACCGCCTCGCGCGAGGCAGAGGCGACGCCCTATCCGGGGGTGCCCGGCCTGTTCACCTATCTGCAGCCGCGCCGCGCCGCCTACCGGCTGCGGGCCGAGGGCTCCGGCCTGACCTGGGAGTTCGAGGATCCCTTCCGGTTCGGCCCGGTGCTGGGCGAGATGGACGAATATCTCCTGGGCGAGGGCACGCATCGCCGGCTCTGGCAGGTGCTGGGCGCGCATTGCATCACGCATGAAGGTGCGGCGGGGGTGCATTTCGCGGTCTGGGCCCCCAATGCCGAGCGCGTCTCGGTCGTTGGCAATTTCAACATCTGGGACGGTCGCCGCCATCCGATGCGCCGCCGCGGCCCGACGGGGGTGTGGGAGATTTTCGTCCCCGGCCTGGCCGAGGGCGAGGTCTACAAATACGAGATCCGCGGCCCGCAGGGCGAACTCTTGCCGCTGAAGGCCGATCCGGTGGGCTTTGGCAGCGAACACCCGCCGGCCAATGCCAGCGTGGTCAGGCGGATCGGCGGCAGCTTTGCCGATGACGACTGGATGCAGACCCGTGCCGCAAGGAACGGCGTCGGGGCGCCGATCTCGGTCTATGAGGTGCATCTGGGCTCGTGGAAGCGCGCGCCCGGCGACCGGATGCTGTCCTACATCGAACTGGCAGAGCAGCTGGTCGGCTATGCCGTCGAAATGGGCTTCACCCACCTGGAACTGCTGCCGGTTTCGGAATTTCCGTTCGATGGCAGCTGGGGCTACCAGCCCATCGGCCTGTTCGCGCCAACCATCCGTCACGGCACGCCATCGGAATTCCGCGCCTTCGTCGATGCTGCACACCGGGCGGGGCTGGGGGTGATCCTTGACTGGGTGCCCGGGCATTTCCCGACCGATCAGCACGGCCTGGGCCATTTCGACGGCACGGCACTCTATGAACATGCCGATCCGAAGGAAGGCTTTCACCAGGACTGGAACACGCTGATCTACAACTACGGCCGGCGCGAGGTGAAGAACTACCTCGTTTCCAATGCCCTGTACTGGCTGGAGGAATATCATGTCGACGGGCTGCGCGTCGATGCCGTGGCCTCGATGCTGTACCGCGACTATTCGCGCCGCTCGGGCGAATGGGTGCCCAACCGCGATGGCGGCCGCGAGAATTACGAGGCCATCGCCATGCTGCAGGCGATGAATGTCACGACCTATGGCGAATGCCCCGGCATCCTGACGGCGGCGGAGGAATCGACCTCCTTTCCCGGTGTGTCGCGGGCGGTCGACACCGGGGGCCTGGGCTTCGGCTTCAAGTGGAACATGGGCTGGATGAACGACACGCTGGCCTATATGTCGCGCGATCCGATCCATCGGCGCTGGCATCACAACCAGATGACCTTTGGCCTGATGTACGCCTGGTCGGAGAATTTCATCCTGCCGATCAGCCATGACGAGGTGGTGCATGGCAAGGGCAGCATGCTGGGCAAGATGCCCGGCGACCGCGACCGGAAATTCGCCAACCTGCGCGCCTTCTACGGCTTCATGTGGGCCCACCCCGGCAAGAAGCTGCTGTTCATGGGGCAGGAATTCGCACAGGATCGCGAATGGAACTACCGCCAGAGCCTCGACTGGCACCAGGTCGACAATCCCGCCCATGCCGGTGTGCAGCGGCTCGTCCGCGACCTGAACCGGCTTTACCGCGAGATTCCGGCGCTGCATGTGAACGACTGCCGGCCCGAGGGCTTTGAGTGGCTGGAGGCCAACGATGCCGAGGCCTCGGTCTATGCCTTCCTGCGCAAGGGCGTGGCGGGCGATCCGATGGTGGCGGCGGTGGTGAACATGACGCCGGTCGAGCGGCGCTGGCGGGTGGGCCTGCCGGCGGCCGGGGCCTGGCGCGAGGTGCTGAACACCGACGCCGAACTTTATGGCGGGGCGAACCGCGGCAATCTCGGCGGGATCGAGGCCGAGCCGGTACCGCATCAGGGGCAGGGCCATTCGGCAATTGTCACCCTGCCGCCGCTGTCGGCACTCTATTTCATGCAGGGCCGGCCTTAACGTCCGGGATCGGGGGAGGAATCGATGAAAGCACGAGCGAACCAGAGGCTTTCGGCACAGGCCATGGCCTTCGTCCTGGCGGGGGGGCGCGGCAGCCGCCTGAAGGAACTGACCGACCGTCGGGCAAAGCCCGCGGTGCCCTTTGGCGGCAAGACCCGGATCATCGACTTCGCGCTGTCGAATGCGCTGAACTCCGGTATCCGCAAGATGGCGATCGCCACCCAGTACAAGGCGCACAGCCTGATCCGCCACATGCAGCGCGGCTGGAACTTCTTTCGCGCCGAGCGCAACGAATACCTCGACATCCTGCCCGCCTCGCAGCGGATGGACGAGGTGAACTGGTATCGCGGCACCGCCGATGCCGTGGCGCAGAACATCGACATCATCGACAGCTACAACATCAAATATGTGGTCATTCTGGCCGGCGACCACATCTACAAGATGGATTACGAGCTGATGCTGCAGCAGCACGTCGCAACCGGCGCCGACGTGACCATCGGTTGCCTGACCGTGCCGCGGATGGAGGCGGTGGCCTTTGGCGTGATGCATGTCGACCCCGACATGCGCATCACCGCATTCCTGGAAAAGCCCAAGGATCCGCCGTCTATTCCGGGCGATCCCGACAATGCCCTGGCCTCGATGGGGATCTATGTCTTCGACTGGGCCTTCTTGCGCGACCTGCTGAAGCGGGACATGGTCGACAACAACTCCAGCCATGATTTCGGCAACGATCTGATCCCGGCCATCGTCAAGGGCGGCAAGGCCATCGCCCACAAGTTTGCCGACAGCTGCGTCACCTCGGGGCTGGAGGATGAACCCTACTGGCGCGACGTCGGCACCATCGATGCCTTCTGGCAGGCCAATATCGACCTGACGGATTTTGTCCCGAAGCTGGACATCTACGACAACAGCTGGCCGATCTGGACCTATTCCGAGATCGTGCCGCCGGCGAAGTTCATCCATGACGAGGAGGGCCGCCGCGGCATGGCGATTTCCTCGCTGGTCTCGGGCGAATGTATCGTGTCTGGGTCGCAGGTGCGCAATTCGCTGCTGTTCACCGGGGTCCGGACGCACAGCTGGTCCAGCCTCGAATATGTCGTGGCACTGCCGCGGGTCACGGTGCACCGCAAGGCCGAGCTGACCAATTGCGTGATCGATTCCGGGGTGGAGATCCCCGAGGGGCTGGTCGTCGGCCGGGATGGCGAGGAAGATGCGAAGTGGTTCCGCCGCACCGACTCGGGTATCGTGCTGATCACCCAGGAGATGCTGGACCGCCGGGCGGCGAAGTTGGGCTAGGCCGGTGGCCGGCGGGCACCCGATATCGGGCGGTGCCGGCCGGCGGTCCGCCCCGGGGCGGATGCGGAGGGCCGCGCGGCAGTCCAAGATCTGGGTTACAAGGGAGAGGCGGGGCGGAATGGGCGGCAAGGTTCTATCGGTAGCGTCGGAATGCGTGCCGCTGATCAAGACCGGCGGGCTGGCCGATGTGGTGGGGGCGCTGCCTGCGGCGCTGGCGCCGCTGGGCTGGGAGATGCGGGTGCTGCTGCCCGCCTACCGAAGCCTGCGGCATCATTTCGAGGAGGATCCCGAGGCCTGGCCCGAGGTCTGGTTCGAGGCCGGGCTCTGGGGCGGCGACGGGCGGGTCTTTGCCGGGCAGGTCGACGGGATCGAGGTCCTGCTGCTTGATGCGCCACATCTTTTCGACCGCGAGGGCGGGCCCTACAACCACAGCGGCAGCGACTGGCCCGACAATCCCCAGCGCTTTGCCGCCTTGTCCTGGATCGGCGCGCAGCTGGCGCGCGACGGGATTGCCGGCTGGAAGCCCGAGGTGCTGCACGCCCATGACTGGCAGGCCGGGCTGGCGCCGGCCTATCTGGCCTATCACGGCAACGGCGGCTGCCGCTCGGTGATGACGGTCCACAACATCGCCTTCCAGGGCCGCGCGCCCACAGAACTGCTGGGCGAGCTGCGGTTGCCGGGCTGGGCCTTCCATCCCGGGGCGCTGGAATATTTCGGCGGGCTCAGCAGCCTGAAGGCCGGGCTTATCACCGCCGACCGCATCACCACCGTCTCGCCCTCCTATGCGGCCGAGTTGATGCGGCCGGAGTTCGGCATGGGGCTCGAAGGCGTGATCGCCGAGCGGGCAGGCGTCGTCTCGGGCATCCTGAACGGGGTCGATACCGGCATCTGGTCGCCCGAGGCCGCGGCCGAGAACGGCTATTCGGCCCGCAACCTGGCCGGCAAGGCGGCGGCGCGGGCGGCGATGTCGCGGGAATTCGGGCTGGATGTCCCGGGCCCCATCGCCATCGTCGTCAGCCGGCTGACCGACCAGAAGGGCATCGATCTTCTGCCGGCGGTGACGCCCGGCTTCATCGAGGCCGGCGGCGGGCTTGTCGTCCTTGGTGCCGGTGATCCGGCACTGGAAGGCGCGATGCGCGATCTGGCGGCCCGCTTTCCCGGCCGCGTGGCGGTGACGATCGGCTATGACGAGGCGCTGAGCCGCCGGCTGTTCCAGGGCGGCGATGCCGTTCTGGTGCCCAGCCGGTTCGAGCCCTGCGGCCTGACCCAGATGTATGGGTTGCGCTACGGCACGGTGCCGGTCGTTGCGGCGGTGGGCGGCCTTGGCGACACGGTGATCAATGCCTCGCCGCTGGCGCTGGCGGCAGGCGCCGCGACCGGAATCACCTTCTGGCCAACCGATGCCCTGGCGCTGTCGCAGGCGTTGCGCCGGCTGGTCGCGCTTTACGCCGACCGCGGGCTGTGGCTCAAGATGCAGCGGATGGCGATGGCCCAGCCGGTGGGCTGGGAAACCAGCGCCGCCGCCTATGCCGCACTCTATGAGGGTCTGAGGTGACATCCCATCCGGTTTCCCCCGGGCGGCCCTGGCCGATGGGCGCCACGATCACCGGCGATGGGGTGAATTTTGCCGTCTTCTCGGCCCATGCCGACAAGGTGGAGCTCTGCCTGTTCAACTCGGACGGGCGCAAGGAGATGGCCCGCCTGCCGCTGCGCGACCGCGACGGCGATATCTGGCATATCCATGTCGGCGGGCTGACGGCCGGCACCGTCTACGGCTACCGCGTCCACGGCCCCTATGACCCCACGCGCGGCCATCGCTTCAACCCCCACAAGCTGCTGCTCGACCCCTATGCCCGGGCGCTGGAGGGGCGGCTGAAATGGTCCGATGCGCTGATGGGCTACCGCATCGGCAGTGCGCGCGACGACCTGTCCTACGACACCCGCGACAGTGCCTTTGCGGTGCCCAAGGCGGTGGTGGTCGACCCGTCCTTCGGCTGGGGCAGCGATCACGCCCCCTCGCGGCTGCGCGCCGAAAGCCTGATCTACGAGGCCCATGTCCGTGGCGCGACCATGCGCAACCCGCGGGTGGAACGGGGTCTGCGCGGCACCTACCTCGGTCTGGCCTCGGATGCGATGATCGAGCATCTGCTGAAGATCGGCGTCACCGCAGTGGAACTGCTGCCGGTGCAGGCATTGGTCGACGAGCGCTTCATCGTGGCCAAGGGGCTGCGGAATTACTGGGGCTACAACACGCTTGCCTTCTTCGCGCCCGAGCCGCGCTACATGGGCAAGGGCGGATTGTGGGAATTCCAGACCATGGTGCGGCGCCTGCATACCGCGGGGATCGAGGTCATCCTCGACATCGTGCTGAACCATACCGCCGAGGGCGACGAATGGGGCCCGACGCTGGCCTTCCGCGGCCTGGACAACGCCAGCTACTACCGCCTGACCGATGGCGGGCGGCATTATGCCAATGACGCCGGCACCGGCAACACGCTGAACCTGACCCATCCGATGGTGCTGCGCATGGCGATGGATGCGCTGCGCTACTGGGTCGAGGTCACGCATGTCGATGGCTTCCGCTTCGACCTTGCCACTGTCCTGGGGCGCGAGGCGACAGGGTTCGACCCGCAGGGCGGCTTTTTCGATGCGATCCGGCAGGATCCGGTCCTGTCGCGCGTCAAGCTGATCGCCGAGCCCTGGGATATCGGTCCGGGCGGCTATCAACTGGGGGCCTATCCCCATCCCTTCCTGGAATGGAACGACCGTTTCCGCGATGGCGTGCGGCGGGTCTGGCGGGGTGATGCGGGGATGACCCGCGATCTGGCCGCCCGCCTGCTGGGCAGCGCCGAACGCTTCGACCATTCCGGCCGGGCCGCCACCTCGTCGGTCAACTACATCACCAGCCACGACGGATTCACGCTGGAGGATCTGGTCAGCTATACCGTCAAGCGCAACTGGGACAATGGCGAGGAAAACCGCGACGGCCATGCCGAGAACCACTCGGACAATCTCGGCATCGAGGGGCCGACGAACGACAAGGCCGTCCGCGCCGCCCGCGCGCTGCGCAAGCGCAACCTGCTGGCCACGCTGTTTCTGTCGCAGGGCGTGCCGATGCTGCTGGCGGGCGACGAGATCGGCCAGACCCAGGGCGGCAACAACAATGCCTATGCCCAGGACAACGAGATTTCCTGGCTGAACTGGCACGAGGCCGATACCGCGCTGGTGGCCTTCGTCGCCCGGCTGTCGGCGCTGCGCAAAAGCCATGCCGTGCTGCACCAGCGCCGCTTCCTGCATGCCCAGCCGCGCGAGGCCGACGGGCTGCGCGATGTGATCTGGCACCGCCCCGACGGGACCGAGCCCAGCCCGCAGGATTGGCACGACCCGGCCTTCCGCTGCCTCTGCGTCGAATTGCGCATGGTGGCCGAAGGCGGCGATCCCTCGCCCGAGGCGCTGTTTCTGGTGTTCAACTGCGGGCCTGCCGTGGCCCTGACCACGCCCGCGACCGCGCCAGGCTGGGAACTTCTGCTCGATACCACGCGGCCCGACCTGACCTCGGGGCCGGCGCCAAGCATTGCGCCGGCCCAGTCCGTCCTGGTCCTGCGCGCCATCCACGCCCCACCCCAGGGAGAGAACGCATGATCACCACCGTCGCCACGCAGCCCATCGCAGGCCAGAAGCCCGGCACCAGCGGGCTGCGCAAGAAGACCGCGGTCTTCATGGGCCGGCATTATCTGGAAAACTTCGTCCAGTCGGTGTTCGACGTGGTGGGTGTGGAGGGCCGGACCTTCGTCCTGGGCGGCGACGGGCGCTATTTCAACGACCGCGCGGCGCAGGTGATCCTGCGCATGGCCGCGGCGAATGGCGCGGCGCGGGTGATCGTGGGGCAGGGCGCGATCCTGTCCACCCCGGCGGCAAGCCATCTGATCCGGCTGAACGAAACCGATGGCGGCATCATCATGTCGGCAAGCCACAATCCCGGCGGCCCGGACGCGGATTTCGGCGTGAAGTTCAACATGCCCAACGGCGGCCCCGCCCCCGAGGCCGTGACCGAGGCGATCTACCGGCGCACGACGGAGATCACCGAATACCGCATTGCCGAGGCGCAGGATGTCGACCTGAACCGCACCGGCGTCCACCGCATCGCCGGGATGGAGGTCGATGTCGTTGATCCGGTCTCCGATTACACCGCATTGATGGAGACGCTGTTCGACTTTCCCGCGATCCGGGCGCTGTTTCAGGGCGGCTTTCGCATGCGGATGGATTCGATGTGCGCCGTGACCGGGCCCTATGCCAGCGAAATCCTGGAAAACCGGCTGGGCGCGGCGCCGGGGACGGTGGTGAACGCCACCCCGCTGCCCGATTTCGGCGGCATGCACCCCGATCCCAACCCGACCTGGGCCCATGCGCTGATGGCAGAGATGATGGGGCCGGAGGCGCCCGATTTCGGCGCCGCCTCGGATGGCGATGGCGACCGCAACATGGTGGTCGGCCGCGGCATCTATGTCTCGCCCTCGGATTCCCTGGCGGTTCTGGCGGCGAATGCGCATCTGGCGCCGGGCTATGCCGGCGGGCTGAAGGGCGTGGCGCGGTCGATGCCGACCTCGGCTGCGGCCGATCGCGTGGCCGCGGCGCTGGGGATCGACTGCTACGAGACGCCGACCGGCTGGAAGTTCTTCGGCAATCTCCTTGATGCCGGCCGGGCCACGATCTGCGGCGAGGAGAGTTTCGGCACCGGATCGGATCATGTGCGGGAAAAGGACGGGCTCTGGGCCATCCTGCTGTGGCTGAACATCCTGGCCCGGCGTCGCCAGCCGGTCGCCGGGATCATGGCCGACCATTTCGCCCGCTATGGCCGCAACTACTACAGCCGCCATGACTTCGAGGCGATCGACGCCGCCGCCGCCGATGCGATGATGGCGGCCTTGCGCGCTGCCCTGCCGGGGCTGGCCGGGACTGCGGCCGAAGGGTTGCGGATCCTGTCGGCCGATGATTTCGCCTATACCGATCCGGTCGATGGCTCGGTCAGCCGGGCGCAGGGCGTGCGGGTGCTGTTCGAGGGCGGCTCGCGCTTCGTGATGCGGCTTTCGGGCACCGGGACCGAGGGCGCGACATTGCGGCTTTACCTGGAGCGCTACCTGCCCGGGCCCGAGGGGCTGGACCAGGATCCGCAGGAGGCGCTGGCCCCGATCATCCGCGCCGCCCATGCCATTGCCGGGATCGAGGCCTTTACCGGCCGCAGCCGGCCCGATGTCGTGACCTGAGAAAAGGGGGCTCTGCCCCCGTCCCTGCTGGCGCAGGGACCCCCCCGGGATATTTGCGCAGAGAAGAAGCAGAGAAGAAAGGGACAGGAAACGACAGGAATCCGGCGGCCGGTGGCGCATTTCGCATCGCATGCCCGGTACCATCGTGATCGCCTGCGGGAAATCACACGGGAGGGGGCAATGGGCGCAGACCGCAGGAGCGGGCGGCAGGCAAGGGCGGCGGAGCGCGGGAGCAGGGCGAGCGGGCCGGGCCCCGCCTATATCCGCCGCAACATTCCGGCCTATGATGTCATGGGCGAGGAAAACCTGATCCGGATCGAACGGGCGGCGGACCGCATCCTGGCCGAGACCGGCATCGATTTTCGCGACGATCCCGAAGCGCTGGCGCTGTGGCGCCGGGCCGGAGCCGAGGTCGACGGGCTGCGCGTGCGCTTTCCCCCCGGGATGCTGCGGGAAATCCTGCGCGACGCGCCCGGCCGGTTCACCCAGCATGCCCGCAATCCGGCGAAATCGGTGGAGATCGGCGGCGATGCCGTGGTTTTCGCCCCGGCCTATGGCAGCCCCTTCGTGATGGATCTCGACCGCGGCCGCCGTTTCGGCACGCTGGAGGATTTCCGCAACTTCATCCGCCTGGCGCAGTCGAGCCCCAATCTGCACCATTCGGGCGGCACGATCTGCGAGCCGACCGATGTGCCGGTGAACAAGCGCCACCTCGACATGGTGCTGGCGCATATCGAACTGTCGGACCGGCCCTTCATGGGGTCGGTCACGGCCGAGGAGCGCAGCGAGGATTCGATCGAGATGTGCCGCATCCTGTTCGGCCGCGGCTTCGTCGAGGAAAACTGCGTCATTCTGGGCAATGTCAACGTCAACTCGCCGCTGGTCTGGGATGGCACCATGACGCGGTCCTTGCGCGCCTATGCGCGGGCCAATCAGGCGGCGGTGGTGGTGCCCTTCATCCTGGGCGGTGCCATGGGGCCGGTGACGACCGCGGGCGGCATCGCGCAATCGTTGGCCGAAACCATGGCCGGCTGTGCGCTGACGCAGCTGGAGCGGAAGGGCGCGCCGGTGATCTTCGGCAATTTCCTGTCGTCGATGGCGATGCGTTCGGGATCGCCCACCTTCGGTACGCCGGAACCGGCAATCGGCAGCATGGTGGTGGGCCAGCTTGCGCGCCGGCTGAACCTGCCGCTGCGCTGTTCGGGCAACTTCACCACCTCGAAGCTGCCCGATGCCCAGGCGATGACCGAGGGCACGATGTCGATGCTGGCGGCCGTCCATTGCGGGGCGAATTTCATCCTGCATTCCGCCGGGTTCCTCGATGGCCTGCTGTCGATGTCCTACGAGAAGTTCATGCTGGACGACGATCTCTGCGGCGCGCTGCACAGCTATCTGGCCGGGGTGCAGGTCGATGACGACCAGCTTGCCGTCGAGGCCTTTGCCGAGGTTGGCCCGGGCAACCATTTCTTCGGCTGCAGCCACACCATGGCGCATTACCGGACGGCGTTCCGGGAATCGGATCTGGCCGACAACGATCCGTTCGAGAAATGGGAGGCCGCGGGGGCCGCGGATGCCGCCACGCGCGCCAACCGGGCCTGGAAGGCGCGGCTGCGCGACTATGAGGCGCCGGCGCTTGACCCGGGCCTGCGCGAGGGGCTTCGCGATTTTGTCGAAGGGCGCAAGCGCGCGGTGGCCGACGCCTGGTATTGAACGGCCGGCCAGGGGGGCGTCACCGGCCCTGCCGGACAGGAAAACGCCCGCGCGCTGGGCGCGGGCGTTTCCCGGAGGCCGGGCGCGATCAGAAGCCCGACTTGATCAGTTCGAACTCTTCCACCAGCCGGTCGCGCAGTTCCGGCTTCATCGGCGTCTGCAGGAACAGCGTGGTGTCGATCTTGTCGACGAAGGCCGCCTTCTGGGCGTCTTCGGGGATCGTCGCCATCGCGTCGGGGTTCACGTTGGCATAGCCGATCGCCTCGACGATGGGCGCGGCCGACGAGGGCGCATACATCGAATTCACCCAGTCATAGACCTTGTCTTCCTTGCCGGGCCCGTCCTTCATGTTGACGAAGCCGCAGAAGAACGAGGTCGAGCCTTCCTTCGGCGCGCGGTTGAAGCCCACCGGGAAATTGTCGGCCTTCAGGATCGCCACCGGGTCGTTCCAGGACCAGGCAACCAGGATCTCGCCCGAAGCCATCATCTGCGCCAGTTCCGACGGATCCGACCACCACGACCGCACATTCGGTGCCACTTCGCGCAGCCAGGCGGCGGCGGCGTCAACCTGTTCGTCGGTCACGTCGTCCCAGGAGGTGACACCCGTCGCCAGGAAGGCCAGCGCCCAGACATCGTCCGAATTGTCCGAGATCGAGATCCGGCCGGCATATTTCGGATCCTTGAACACTTCCAGCGACTGGACGTCGCCTTCGGGCACGTCGTTGAGGTTGTAGGCGATGGCGGTATAGGCGAAATCGAAGGGCAGGAACCAGACGCCGCCGTCATCCTTGATGAATTTCGATTCGAACAGCTTGGGGTCGAGCTTGGCGAAGGCCTCGACCTTCGACGTGTCCCAGGGCTCGATCAGCCCGGCCTCGCGATAGCGCGGCACGGCGCCGGGGCAGGGGTGGACGACATCCGCCTTGAAGCCGGAGGATACTTTCTGGAAAGCCTCGTCGTCATCGGCAAAGAAGACATAGGTCGGCTTGGCGCCGTTCTTCTCGACATAGGGCGTCAGCGCGCCGTCGATTTCCCAGCCGGCCCAATCGAACACGGTCAGTTCGGGATCCGCGGCATGGGCCGCGGCGGCGAAGGCAAGGGCCGAGACGGCGCCTGTCAGGATGCGCAGGGTGCGGGTCATTGTATCTCCTTATGTCGGACAGCCGCCCGTCTTCCCGCGGGCGCTGGTGGTGATGCAGGGACGCTAGGCCAGCCCCCGACCAGCGGCAAGCGGGAATTGCGCGGTCCCCCGGCGCCGCTGCCGCAACCCGGCGCGGAATTGCCGGTTCCCGCGCTGGCCTGCCGGCCGGGCAATCAGCGGGAAGCCCGGCCGCACCGCGCGCAATTGTCGCCAGAAGAACCGCAGGATGGGCCGATTGCAGGCACGGCCGGCCGGGCCCGGTCCGCGGCCCCTGGAACCGCAGGATCGCAGGCGCCATCGGCCAGGTCATGGCGAACGGCGGCGGCCCCTGTCGCCCGGACAGGATTGCCACCGCGCCGCGCCGCGCACGATCCGCCG
>JACSRN010000159.1 GCA_014879735.1 Paracoccaceae bacterium | reverse complement strand
TGCCCGAGCCGGATCCCCTGCCCCGGCCGAAGGCCAGGCCGGAAAAGACGGCGAAGGCGGAAAAACCCGTGGAAAAGCCCGACAAGCCCAAGAAGGCGACCAAGGCCAAGCCCGTCAAGAAGCCCGGCAAGGCAAAGAGCGAGGCCTCGGCCGGCGCCACTGCGGCAAAACCGAAGGCCGGCGCAAAATCGGCCGGTGCCGGAAAGGCTGCGGCCAAGAGCTATGCCGCCGAGGTAAAGAAGAAAATCAACCGCACCCGCAGAAAGCCGGTCTCGGCCCGGGGCTCGGCGACCGTCGCCTTCACCATTTCCCCCAGCGGCGGCATAGGCTCGATTGCGATCACCAAAAGTTCGGGCAATGCCGCAGTCGATCACGCGGCTGTCGATCACGTCAAGCGCACGGCGCCCTTCCCGCCACCGCCCGAGGGCGCAGGCCGGACGTTTTCCTATACGCATACGAGCAAGTAACGCGACAGGCGCGGTGGATGCCGGCCCTCAGGGCGGGGCGGGGGCCTCTGGTCCGCTTTCGCGGTTCTTGGGAGTATGATCGGACAGGCCCTGCGATGGTCGCCTGACGCGGTGCCACGTCCCCCCGCCGCCCGATTTCCGTGGCGGACAGGCCAGCCGGCCCATCGCTGCAGGCCCATCGCTGCAGGCCCGTTGCCGCTGGTCGGTCGCAACGGAGAGATCCCGCGTTCCGTCGCGCAGGCAACCCCGCCGCGGCCGGCCCGCCAGGCGCCAGGCCACCTGTCCGGGGGCCGCTGCACCCGATCCGGCCCTGAGACCGGGTGCCGTGGCAGAAATCCCCGGCAAGAGCGCCGGTCAGGCGCGGATCCGCGCGCCTTTCGGATCATACCAGGGGCCGAACTGCACCTTGACCGGGTAGCGCTTCATGGCGACCTCGACCTCCCAGGTTCCGCTCTCAAGCCAGTCCTTCCGCACGCCTTCGGGATGCCTGACATAGCCCAGCCCCAGCGAGGCCTCGACCCGATGGCCGTAAGCCCCCGACATCACCGAGCCGACCAGCTCGCCATCGCGGATAAGCGGTTCATAGTGATAGAGCATCGGCGCATCCGGCCCGCCGGTCAGCATGACCTGCACCAGCCGGCGCTTTACCACGCCCTCGGCCTTCTGCGCCACCAGCGCGTCGCGGCCGATGAAGCCCGCGGCTTTCTCCATCGCCACCGCAAAGCCGAGGCCGGCGTTGAAGGGCGTATCCTCCTCGCCGATGTCATGGCCCCAGTGGCGATAGCCCTTCTCCATCCGCAGCGCGTTCAGGGCGAAGTAGCCGGCGGGTTTCAGGCCAAGATCCTGCCCGGCTTCGGCCAGGACCTCCCAGACATGGGCGGCGAATTCGGACTCGATCAGTAGTTCGAAACCCAGCTCGCCCACGAAGGTCAGTCGGCTGGCGCGCACCCGCGCATAGCCCAGATCCACCACGCGGCTGGTGCCGAACGGGAATCCCTCGTTCGAGAAATCGTCGGGCGAAACCCGCTGCATGAGATCGCGCGCCTTCGGCCCCATCACCGACAGCATCGCAAGCCCCGAGGTCACGTCACTGACATGCAGGTTCAGTCCGGCGGGCAGGTTGCGGCGGAACCAGGCCAGGTCGCGGCGCTGCGACACCGCCACCGTCACCACAAGAAACTCGCTCTCGGCAAGCCGGATCACCGTCACATCGGCCTCGATCCCGCCGCGCGGGTTCAGCCATTGGGTATAGACGATCTTGCCGATGGCCACATCGCATTCGCCGGCGCAGACATGATTCAGCGCCGTCAGCGCGTCAGGCCCTTCGACCCGGTATTTCACGAAGCAGCTGTAATCGAAGACCGAGACATTCTCGGCGGTGTTGCGGCATTCCGCAGCCACGTTCTTGAACCAGCTCGGACGGTCGTAGGAATATTCGACATGCGCCAGTTCCTCAGGCGTGCCGAAGAAGCCCGGGCGCTCCCATCCCGCCAATTCGGTCATGAAGGCGCCGGCGGCCAGCATGCGATCATGGAAGGGCGAACGACGGACACCGCGGGCGGTGGCGAACTGCAGCCCCGGCCAGTGCATGTCGAACAGCGAGCCGATGGTCTCGACCGAGCGGTCTTCCAGATATTTGCGATTGCGCTGGAAGCTTTGCGTGCGGCGCACGTCGACGTCGATCAGTTCCACCGGCGGATGGCCGTCGGCGATCCAGGAGGCCATGCTCTTGCCGACGCCGCCCGACGACAGGATGCCGATCGAATTGAACCCGGTGGCCGAGAATAGCCCGTCGATCTCGGCCACCTCGCCCAGATGATAGCGGTTGTCCGGGGTAAAGCTCTCTGGTCCGTTGAAGAACAACTGGATCCCGGTCCGTTCCAGCACCGGCACACGTTTCATCGCCAGTTCCAGATAGGGGCCGATATGGTCGATATCCTCGGGCAGGCTGTCGAAGCAGAAGTCGCCGGAGATGCCCTTCTGCCCCCAGGGTTTTGCGCCCGGCTCGAAAAAGCCCACCAGCAGCTTGCCGGCGTCTTCCTTGTAGTAGGACCATTCGTCGGCCATGAACATGACCGGCAGGTCGCGCGGCAGATTCGGGATCGCCTCCGTCACCACGTAGAAATGCTCGGCCGCATGCAGCGGCAGGGTGACACCGATCTCTGCAGCCAGATCGCGCGACCACATGCCGCCGCAGATCACGACCTTCTTCGCCGCAATCTCTCCCTGATCGGTCATCACCCCGGTGACGCGCCCGTTCGCGACAAGGATTCGCGTGACGGAAACCCCTTCGAGGATCTTCGCCCCGCCCATCCGTGCCCCCTTGGCATAGGCCATGGTGACATCGGCGGGGTTGACCTGACCGTCGTCGGGGAACCAGAAGCCGCCGACGATTCCTTCGGTGCTGATCGGCGACCAGCGTTCCTTGATCTCGTCGGGCGTCAGCGCCCCGACCGGCAGGCCGAAGTTGCGCCCCATCGAGGCGCCGCGGGCCAGTTCCTCATAGCGCGCCGGGGTCTTGGCCAGCCGAAGCGAACCGTTGCGCTTGAAGCCCGTGGCCTGGCCCGTCTCCGCCTCAAGCTTGCCGAACAACTCGCCGGTATATTGCGCAAGCTCGGTCATCCGCTGCGAGGCGCGCAATTGCGTCACCAGCCCGGCCGCATGCCAGGTGGTGCCGCAGGTCAACTGCTTGCGCTCGCACAGCACCACATCGGTAAGGCCGAGCTTCGTCAGATGATAGGCGATCGAGCAGCCGGCGATGCCGCCGCCGACGATCACGACATCCGCTTGAGAGGGGACGGACATGGCAGGGCCTCAACGGTTCGAATGGATGTAATCCGCCATCAGCGACAGGATTTCGAACATGACGACCATGGCGTTCTGCGCCGTGATCTTGTTGGGGTTATCCTTGGTCGGGATCAGGCAGACCACATCGCCGCCCACCACATTCAACCCGCGCAGGCCCTGAAGCATGCGGACCGCATCACCAATGCGGATTCCGGCATAGCCCGGTTCCAGATTCGACGCGCCCGGCGCATCGCAGGGATCGAGGCTGTCGAGATCGAAGGTGATATAGATCGGTGCATCACCGATACGCTCGCGCAGGATCTCGACCACACCCTTCCAGCCGATCTCCTCGACCTCATCCATGCCGATGATGCGATAGCCAAGCTCGTCCGAGGTGTTGAGCGAACCCGCAGTGCCGACATTCGGGCGAATGCCGATCTGGGCGGATTTTGCGGCATCGACATGGCCTTCCTGCACCAGATACGCCCCCCAATGCGCCGCCGAACGCTTGTTCCCAAGCCAATGCGGCAGGTGCATCAGAGTGTCGGTATGGCTGTCGAAATGCACCAGCGCCACTTTCTGGCCGCCGGTCAGCGAGGAATGCGCGCCCGCACAGGCCTTGACCAGCGGGCCGGTGATTGCATGATCGCCGCCCATGGCCACCAGCCGGGTGCCGGCTTTTTCGAATTGTGCGGCATAGGCCTCGATATGCTGGACCGAGACGTCATTGTTCATCGCCTCGGGCAGCGGGGTGTCGCCGGCATCGTTGATCTGCACAAGATCCCAGGGCGTGATTCCGAAACGGCCATGGCTGCGGCGATAAAGTGCCGAGATATTGCGCACTGCGCGCGGACCCAGATGCTGATCGCGCTCGGTCGAGCCGTTGCCGGAACTGTGCGGCACGCCGATCAGCGCGATGTCGGCCGCGGCGGGATCCTCGTTCCAGTCGCAGCGGAAGAACGTCGGGATACCGTGCCAGTACCAGCGGCCAACCTCTTTCTTGGCCTGTTCGATGTCGAAATCAGCCATGTCTTTCTCCTTGGGAATTTGACACGAAACCGGCCTGCCGGTCAGTGCGATATCTGGGACAGGAAGGTGCGCGCGCGCTCGGATTGCGGCGCGGTGAAGAATTGCTCGGGCGGGGCCACTTCGACGATGCGGCCGGCATCCATGAAAACCACCCGGTCGGCGATCCGCCGCGCGAAGGCCATCTCATGGGTGACGCAGATCATCGTCATCCCGCCGGTTGCCAATTCGCTCATCACGTCAAGCACCTCGCCCACCATTTCCGGGTCAAGCGCCGAGGTCGGCTCGTCGAACAGCATGACCGTCGGCCGCATGCAAAGTGCGCGGGCGATGGCGACGCGCTGCTGCTGGCCACCCGAAAGCTGGATCGGATATTTCCACGCCTGATCCAGGATATGCACCCGCGCCAGATATTCCTCGGCCATCTTGCGCGCGTCCTTGTCGGAAACGCCGCTGGCCAGTTTCGGGGCAAGAATGCAGTTCTCGATCACCGTCAGATGCGGAAACAGGTTGAAGTTCTGGAACACCATCCCTGCCGTGCGGCGCACGGTCAGCACATCCTTCGGCGTACCGACCGTCAGCCCGTCAAGGGTGATTTCGCCGCTGTCATGCGGCTCCAGATGGTTGATGCAGCGGATCAGGGTGGATTTTCCCGAACCCGAAGGGCCGCAGACCACGACCTTCTCACCCTGCACGATGTCAAGGCTGACATCCTGCAGGACATGGAAGTTGCCGAAGTATTTGTTGACGTTTCTCAGACGGATCATTGCCTACCACCCCCGGCTGCGGCGGCTCTCCGCCAATGCGTTGGCCTCGGTGCGGCTGGACCAGCGGAAGCGACGTTCGACCAGTTTCTGCAAACCCATCAGGCTGTAGACCATGACCAGATACCAGGTCAGGGCGACCGCGTAGTATTCCGAGAACTGGAAAGTGCGCGCCACGTTGATCTGCGTCACCGTCATCAACTCTTGCAACGAGATGATCGAGGCCAGCGAGGTCAGCTTCAGCAGGGTGATGAACTCGTTCATCGTCGGCGGCAGCGCAACGCGAAGGGCCTGGGGCAGCATGATATAGCGGTAGATATGTGATTTCTTCAGCCCGATGGCCTGGCCCGCCGCCATCTGTCCGCTGTCGACCGAAGACAGCGCCGCACGGTTGATCTCGACCTGATAGGCCGATTCATTGAGCGAAAGCGCGATCCAGGCCGCCAAGAAGGGCGTGAACCACTCCTCGCGGAAGACGGGGAAGATCTGCGGCAGCGCATTCCACACGAACAGCAGTTGCAACAGCGTCGGCACCGCCCGGAAGAAGCCGACATAGACCGTGATCAGCCTGCGCAAGGCCGAGGGCGGTCCGTTCAGCACGACCGCCAGCGGCAAGGCGATCAGGATCGCCATCATATGCGCGGCGACCGTCAGACCAAGGGTCAGCATGGCGCCGCGCAGGAAGGGCCATGAAAAAAGCGCCTCCCAGTAGGTTGAGGGATCGAAATTCATGGCCGGTCCGGCAGCTTATTCGCCGATGCCGTTCAACTGCGACGGCGCGAGGTTCCATTTTTCGACGATGCCCAGCAGGGTGCCGTCGGCGACCAGCGCCTTCACCGCCTCGGCGACTTTTGCCGTCTCGGCATCATTCTTGGGCAGATAGACCGAGAAGGGCTCGAAGGCCTTGGCGGGCATGGTGAAAACCACATCGAACTTGCCGGGATCCTCGAATTCGCGGAAGGCAATTTCGGTGTCCTGAGTCACCACATATTGTGCCCGACCGACCAGCAACTGCTGGATGGCGTCGCTTTGCTTGGGATATTGCTGGATATTGGTCGGCGCATGGCCGGCGGCCTCCAGTTCGGCATTCAACTCTTCCATCCGGCCGGGATAGCTGGTGCCGGACTGCACGGCCACCGTCTTGCCGGCGAGTTCGGCGATATCGTTGACCGGGGCGGTGCCTTTGGGGGCGATCAGCACCGAAGTGGTATCGAGATAGGGCACGGCGTTGAAGCTTGCCAGCCTGTCCTCACGCAGCACCGTGCCCGAGATCACCGCATCGCAGCGCCCGGCTTCGAGGCTGGGCAGCAGGCCCGCGAAATCCATGCTGACGAAGTTGGCTTCGACGCCCCAGTACGCGGCAAGTGCGCGGGCGACGTCAATGTCCACGCCGCTCGGATCCTTGTCCGCGGCATCTGCCATGAATTCCATCGGCGGGAACGTCGGATCGACGCAGACCGAGAAACCGTCGGCTGCGAAATCCGGGGCGGTCTGGGCAGACGCCACGGCACCAGCGCCGATGATCAATGCGGCAAGTGCCGAGGTTCTGAAGTCGACGAGATATGCCATGTGCCTACTCCCTTTTTGCGGTTGTCACGCAAGGTGAAGCGGCCGGACAGTTCCGTCAACAGAAATTTCGCTATTTGCGAACTTTGTTACCTGAAACAGAATTTTCCGGGCCTTTCAGGCCGGCGGCGGCGTCATGATGAAGACCGCCGCCGTCCCCACCTCTTGCGAGGGGTTGCGAAAGCTGTGCGGCAGGCGGGGGTCGAAGGTGATGGAATCACCAGCATGGAGAATCGTCTCATCCCCCTCGATGTTCAGTGCCAGATCGCCACTGATCACCAGCACCAGTTCCTCTTCCGAGCGCAGCGAATAGAGTTGCTCGCCGGCGGTGCCGCCGGGCGCAATTTCGGACCAGATCGCCTGCATCCTTACACCATGGCTGGGGGTCAGCAGGTGGTCCGATACACCGATGCCGCCGAACTTGATCGGCTGGCGTTCGCTCGCCCGCACCAGCGCATTCCGCGTGGCGGCGAAAAGATCGCCGACCGGCAGGTTCAGCGCGTCGCACAGGCTGACCAGCGAGGCGACCGAGGGTGAGGTCTTGTCGCGCTCGATATCGCTGAGAAAGCCCTTGGTCAGCCCCGTCCTGGTGGCAACGTCGTTCAGGGTCAGATTGAGCGAACGCCGCCGCCCCCGCAGCAGGCTGCCGAAGTTGAGCGTATCCCGCTTTGCCACAGCTTCGGGTTCGCGGAAAACAGGTTCCGCCGCCTTTGCCGATATCCTGACCATCTGATCCGAGTGCCCGCCGAAGTTCGCCTATACCGAAACTATTCGGTCCGATCGACGGAAAGCGCAAGCCTTACACCGCCTGACAAACCGATACGCGATCAGATCGGCAGGCGGGATTCCCCGCTTTCCGGGCCTTGCGGTGTCCTGTGGTCCGGCCGCCATGCGGTGGCGAGGGGGCGCCGCCGGTACCCGCCGGGCGCGTTGGGAGATGTCGGTCATCCAAAAGCGGTCTCGGCACCTGCCTGCGCCATGCCCCGCCAGCGCGACGCCATGCGCCCGGTGGGCTGTTGGCAAGCTTATGTTATGGCAGATTGCTACGGGAATCTGCCTCTGCTGCGGCGGAAAATCAAAGACTCGAGATCGCGATTGCCTGCCCGTCTTTCCTCACTGGCCGACGACGCCTTCCTTGCGGCCGGCATTCTCTGGACATGAGGCAAACTGGCACCACGCCGGACGAAGAACGCTATCGCTGCGATTGCACCAACGCGGGCTTTGGGGCAGCGTTCAACAAAAGATCGTTCTTATGAGTGGACTTGTATGTTGGCCTCTTCTGGAACAGTGATCTCCTTGCACTGACCAGGTCTCCGGAAGGGTCGCCAGCATGATTGCATATGTCACCGTTGGTGCCGATGATATCGCGCGCGCGAAACGGTTTTACTCTGCCTTCCTGCCAGCCCTCGATTACGAGCTGGAGGAGGGTCCTGATGGCCTAAGTTGCGCGCTGCCCGTACATCCCGGCCAGTCTGCCGTCTTGCCTGATTTCTACGTCAAGCCACCCTTCGATGGACGTCCGGCCTCGGCCGGGAACGGCGTCATGGTCGCATTCCAAGCGCGCAGTCAACAGCAGGTTCGTGCGCTTCACGCCGCCGCGCTTGCCGCAGGCGGCACTGACGAGGGCCAACCCGGCTTTCGTGCCTCTTATGGACCGCACTTTTACGTCGGCTACCTTCGCGACCCTCAAGGCAACAAGATCGCACTGTTTTCCAACGATCCGAACGAACCCGGGCGCGACGGTTAACACGGGTAACATGGGCGACAAAAGCCATTCACCGCATTGCGGAAATCAATGGAGCGCGCCCGGAGTCGGCTTTCGCCGCAAAAACCGCGAATAGTTGCTTTGCCGGACGAACGCCAATCGCCCGTGTTCACATGATCTGACAGAAGGCTGGGTTCCCGGTCGAAAAGGGAGGCCGAAATCAGGTTTTCCCCAAGCGGCGGGCAAACAGTTGCCGGGCTCTTGTCGCTGTCAGGAGAAAAAGTAGCCACTTGAAGAAGGCTTCCGTGGCAACCCACCGTCACTATGCGGGAAATTGGTCGGAGCGAGAGGATTCGAACCTCCGACCCCCTGCTCCCGAAGCAGGTGCGCTACCAGGCTGCGCTACGCTCCGACCGTGGGCCGGGGGATAGCGCCTGAGACCCACGTTTGCAAGGGGCGAACGCAGGAATTCGCGCTCAGCCGCGCGCGCCGTTGCGCCAGGGCCAAAAGCCCGCCCGCGGAACCGGGCCCGCATCCAGCCGGCCGCGGTTGGTCAGCACCGGGCGGGTGCGCGACACCTCGGCCCGGCCTTCGCGGAAGACGATGTACAGGCCTGAAGCCACGATCACCGCCGCGCCGACCCCGGTCCAGAAGTCGATTCTCTCGTTGAAGAACAGCCAGCCGTAAAGCGCCGCCCACAGCAGCTGTGAATATTGCATCGGCGCCACCACCACCGCGGCCGCCGCGCGATAGGCCGCAATGGTCAGCAGCCCCGCCAGTACGGAAAACAGCGCGATCACCGCCGTCAGCCCCAGATGTTCGACCGGCATCGGCCGGTAGGTCCAGGGCAGCACCAGCCCCATGCCGACGACCTGCAACATCATCGGATAAAGCATCAGCACCACCGGGCGCTCGTCAGGGCCGATCTTGCGCACGACGACCGAGCCGATGGACGAGGAAATCGCCGCGCCAAGTGCCGCCAGATGCCCCAGCATCAGCGGCGAGGAGCCGGGCCGCAGCACGATCAGCACCCCGACCAGCCCCACCACCACGGCACCGCCACGATGGATGCCCACCCTCTCGCCCAGCATGGGAATGGCCAGCAGCGTGATCAGCAGCGGCGTCGCGAACAGGATGGCATAGGTCTGGGCCAGCGGCAGTTGCGAGAAGGCGAAGAAGGCGAAGACACCCGACGTGACCGATGTCACCCCGCGCAGCGTCGCATACCACGGGTGGCGCGGAATCAGCGTGCCATCGGTCCGGTCGCGCATCAGCATCAGCGTGATCAGCGGAAAGCTGAACAGCCCGACGAAGAAGACCAGCTGGATGGGGCTGTAGGTCCCGCCGAGCACCTTTACCAGGACGTCATGCGTGGAATAGACGCCAAAGGCTGCCAGGGCCAGAAGCGCGCCGCGCAGGGTCGAAGACATGGGTCGGGCTCCTTCGAGCCGCGAACCGCGGCCGGTGTTAGCGCAAGCAGAATTGCCTCAGCACGGCCGCATCCGCAAGGGTTCGCACACGGCCGACCCGGCGCCGGCGCGACGGATTGGCGGCGCGGTCGGGAGCGCGCCGCCGGCAGGGTCAGAGGCTGGCGTCCAGCGCAGCCACGATGGCATCACCCATGGCCGCGGTACCGACCGGCGCGCCGCCCTCGGGGCCCAGAAGATCGGCGGTGCGCAGCCCGTCGGCCAGCACCTTCTCGATCGCCGATTCGATCCGCGTCGCCTCCTCGCCCATGTCGAAGCTGTAGCGCAGCGCCATGGCAAAGGAGAGGATGCAGGCAATCGGATTGGCCTTGCCCTGGCCGGCAATGTCGGGCGCCGAGCCGTGGACGGGTTCGTACATCGCCTTGGGCCGCCCGTTCGCCATCGGCGCGCCGAGACTGGCCGAGGGCAGCATGCCAAGGCTGCCGGTCAGCATCGCCGCCGCATCCGACAACAGATCGCCGAACAGGTTGTCGGTCACGATCACGTCGAACTGCTTGGGCCAGCGCACCAGCTGCATGGCGCCGGCATCGGCATACATATGCGACAGTTCGACATCGGGATAGTCGCGGTCATGCACCTCCTGCACCACATCGCGCCACAGGATGCCCGATTCCATCACATTGGCCTTCTCCATCGAGCAGACCTTGTTGCTGCGTTTGCGCGCCAGGTCGAAAGCCGCCCGCGCAACCCGCGCGATCTCGGATTCGGTATAGCGCTGGGTGTTGATCCCCACCCGCTCGTTGCCTTCCTTGAAGATGCCCCGCGGCTCGCCGAAATAGACCCCCGAGGTCAGTTCCCGCACGATCATGATGTCGAGCCCGGCAACCACCTCTTCCTTCAGGCTGGAGAAATCGGCCAGCGCGTCGAAACATTGCGCCGGACGCAGGTTGGCGAACAGATCCATCTCCTTGCGCAGGCGCAGAAGGCCGCGCTCGGGCTTCACGCTGAAGTCGAGCCTGTCGTATTTCGGCCCCCCCACCGCGCCGAGCAGGACGGCATCCGCCGCCTGCGCGCGCGCCATGGTGGCGTCGGTCAGGGGTGTACCATGTGCATCATAGGCCGCGCCGCCGACCAGATCCTCGCTGACGTCGAAGACGATGCCCCGCCGGTCGCCCATCCAGGCGACAATCTTCTTCACCTCGGCCATGACTTCGGGGCCGATGCCGTCGCCGGCAAGGATCAGCAGGGAGGGATTGGCCATCTGGGCGCCTCTTTTGGTGAATGGGGACGCGCGCGGGCTAGCCCAAGGGGGAGGCCGGGTCAAGGTGGTGGGGTCGCGGCGACGAGCGGGTCGAGCACGATCCAGACCGGGAAATGTGATGAGGCGGCGGCAAGATCGGCGGCAAGCGGATCGGTCTTCCCCGGCCAGAGCACACCCGCCGCCGTGACGGGCAAGCCTGCCGACGGCAGGATGTAGTCGAGCCGGAGCCCGCCGAGACTGTCATAGAAGGCCGTGTCCAGCGCGGCATCGCCCACCTGCCCGGCATCCCTACGATCGGTCGCGCCGCGCGGCGCCGGATCCTGCAGCATGGGATGGGCCAGCAACATCTGCAGCGCTTCGGGCCGTCCATCGCCATCGGACGGGTCAAGATTGGCATCGCCCATCAGCACGAAGGGCGCGACAGGCGGCGTCAGTGGCAGGCGACCGTCCAGCAATGCCAGCCAGAACGCCGTTTCATCATGGTTGCGCCGGCCGTTCCGGTCCTCCGGCCCGTCGAAGACCGGCGGCGTCGCATGCCAGACCAGAAGCCGCAGCCGCCCGCCGTCCGACAGGATCAGCGGCACCTCCCAATGGCCGGTGGTCGACAGCCGTTGCACCCTGCGGGCCGCGTCAGAAAGGTCCGGCAATAGCGCGCCAGGAAGATCGACCCAGAGCAGGTCAGAGAAATCCCGCACCCCGGCGGCGTCGACCGGCAGGCGCGACAGGATCAGCATGCCGCCCTGGCCGGAGAAAAGCCCCCAGCCCTGCGCATCGTCCGGCCCGCCGGTCAGGCCATCGCCATCCAGGTCCAGCCCGGTGGGCCTGCCGGTATTCGGCCGCACTGCGAATCGATACCGATAGGGCGCGCCCAATGTGCCCAGCCGGTCTGCCAGCAGATCGCCCGCCACGAGGCCACGGTCATAATCGACCGAGGTCAGCAGCACGACATCGGCATCAAGCGCCGCAAGCACCCGCAGCACCGCCTCAACCTGGGGCGCCTTGCCCGAAACGATGTCGCGCACCAGAAGCCCCGGCCCCTTGCGGTCAAGCCCGACGTTCCATGTGGCGATCTTCAGCGGTTCTGCGGCAAGCGCCGTCGCCGCAAGAAGGCAGAGCACCAGCGCGATCAGGCCGTTGCGACGGCCTTGCCTGCCTTGTCCGACCCGGCGGCCGCAACCTCCCGCTTCGAGCGGATCATGGCGGCGATCCGCGCCATGGCCACACCACGCATCACCAGGCTTGCGGGAAGAAAGGCCCATGCGGCAACCGTCCAGATCAGCGTCTGCGGCGAACCCCGGGTCAGGGGCGCGAAGCTGGCGGAAACCAGAACCATTGCCGCCGGGATCAGGAATGGCAGCAGAACCCCTAAGGAAAGGTTAATGCGCGCATCACGCTCCAGCCGCTCGACCACGTCGCCGCCGGCCGTCGGCTCAAAGGTTGGCAGGTTCACCCAGACGTTGAAAGCCTGATGCCGCGCCGGCCAGCCCTTGATGCGCAGTGCCGCCACGACGACGATCAGCGCAACGATGGACATCAGATAGGCCGTGCCGACGGCGGCGCGGGCCAATGCCGTCCGCTCGGGATCAAGCGCATCGGCCATCGCCAGCGTGGCCAGCCGCACCGGCGAATAGGGGAAATCCAGCGCATGGCCGATCACCAGGCCCAGCGCCCGGAACAACCGGTTCAGCGGCGTCGGCGCTTCGGCCGCGGCCAGGATCAGCGACAGGAAAAGCACGATCAGGAACAGCATCGCAAAGCGCAGCCGGTTGAAGGGCGGCGCATCGCGGAATTCCACCATGCTGGGATAGACGGCATTGTATTCGACGAAGGTCAGCGCGCCGGCGAACAGCGCGAAAAGGGCAACCATCTGCTGGGTGTCGGCCCCCACGCCCGGCAGGATCGCCGATGGCGTGGCAATGAGGATCATCACCAGAAACGCGCGCAAAAGCGCGCCAGTCATACGCGAGACCACAGCCTTTATATCCTCGACATGGACGGGAGCGATGCGATGCCGCGCCCTTGTTCCAACGATACCCCGCACATTATGGCGGACTGCCTCAATCTTGCCCAATTTGTGCCTTCTTTCGGTCCGTCCCGCAACCTCTTGCAAAGGGAAGCGCAATCCTGTGGCCGAATCTAGGCGAAGGTGTTGCAGGATTGAATCAAGGTCGGGGTGTTTCCGCGACCCATGCCTGCCAGACCGCAAGATATTGTGGGAGCGGACTTTTTACCCGCTAGCCGAAAGAAGATGCGCGGAACGCCCCGCGTTCCGCGCCGATTGGGGCCGCATGGAGATGTCGAGAGGGCCTGGCCCCGGGCTCAGGCCCAGGGCCGGGTGACTGCGGCCTTCCTTTCGAAAGCGTCGATGGCCGAGGCCTTGGCCATGGTCAGCCCGATATCGTCGAGCCCGTTCAGCAGGCAGTGCTTCTTGAAGGCATCGACCTCGAAGCCATAGCTCGTCCCGTCGGATGCGGTGACGGTCTGGTTTTCGAGATCGATGTTGATCCGGGCATTGGCGCCCTTGCGGGCATCGTCCATCAGGTGATCCACCGCCGCCTGCGGCAGCACGACCGGCAGGATCCCGTTCTTGAAGCAGTTGTTGTAGAAGATGTCGGCGAAGCTGGTCGAGATGACGCAGCGGATGCCAAAATCCAGCAGCGCCCAGGGCGCGTGTTCGCGCGAGGAACCGCAGCCGAAATTGTCACCGGCAACGATGATCTGCGATTGCCTGTAGGCCGGCTGGTTCAGCACGAATTCGGGAATCTCGGCGCCATCCGGCGTATAGCGCATCTCGTCGAAGAGATTCTTCCCCAGCCCCGACCTCTGGATGGTCTTCAGGAACTGCTTGGGAATGATCATGTCGGTGTCGATGTTGACCAGCGGCATCGGTGCCGCAATGCCGGTCAGGGTGGTGAACTTGTCCATGGGAGCATCCTTCTCCTCGCAGACTAGCTGCGTTTTGTCACGATGAAGACTTCGCGGAACGAGCCCAGGACACCCAGATAGGGATCGTTGAGCGTGATCATGTTGACCGAGCAGCGCGGCGCCCAGGCAAGGATCAGGTCGGCGAAGTCGGAGCCGTAGTGAAACGTCACCAGCGAGCCGGCATCGCTGATGGGGTTGCCATGATATTCGGGTTCGGCAAAGTACTGGATGCCGTCCGGCCCGTAATGGGCCCGCCGCTCGGTGGCGGCCTTGCCGTCGTAGACCGGCGTGGTGAACAGCATCCGCCCGCCAACGCGCAGCGTGCGCTGCATCTCGCCAAAGCACTTTCCCGGGTCGTTCACATGTTCCAGAACGTCGAGATGGCAGTGCAGATCCAGCGTTTCGTCCGCAAAGGTCAGCGCTTCGAGGTTTTCGCAGCGATAGCCGTTGTGGATCGTCCCCGGCGTGACGCCGGGGAAGAACTGCGATCCGATATAACCGGCGCAGTCGCGCTGCATCCGGGCCGAGATCGAACGGTCCGCGGGCGAGCATTCATGCACCGTCATGCCGCGCCAGCCTGGGCACATCGTTTCCAGCACCCAGGCAAAGGCGCGTTCGCGGGGAATGGATTGGCAATGCTGGCACAGCAACCCGTCGCGCAGCCAGTCGGACTGGGACCCGTAGACGGTTGCGCGGTCACAGACCGGACACCGGCCAGTGAAGGAGTGCTTCATACCAGTTCCCGCACGTCGGTCAGATGCCCCGTGACCGCCGCCGCAGCAGCCATCTGCGGGCTCATCAGATGGGTGCGGCCGCCCCTGCCCTGCCGGCCCTCGAAATTGCGGTTCGAGGTCGAGGCACAGCGTTCGCCGGGGCTCAGCTGATCGGGGTTCATCGCAAGGCACATCGAGCAGCCTGCCAGACGCCATTCGAAACCGGCGTCGATGAAGATTTGCGCCAGACCCTCCTCCTCGGCCTGGGCGCGCACGAGACCCGAACCCGGCACGACCATGGCGCGCATGCCGGGGGCGATCTTCTTGCCCTTCAGGATGGCCGCGGCGGCGCGCAAGTCCTCGATCCGACCATTGGTGCAGGAGCCGATGAAGACGGTGTCGATCTTGATGTCGGTCAGCTTTTGCCCGGCGGTCAGGCCCATGTAGTCGAGGCTGCGCTGCGCCGCATCGACCTTGCCGCCGGAAAACGACTCGGGCGCCGGCACCGCGCCGGTGATCGGCAGCACGTCCTCGGGACTGGTGCCCCAGGTCACGACCGGGGCGATATCCTCGCCGCGGATCGTCACCACCTTGTCGAAATGGGCGCCCTCATCGGTGTAGAGCGTCTTCCAATAGGCCAGCGCCGCCTCCCAGGCCGCGCCTTTCGGCGCATGCGGGCGGCCCATGACATAGGCGAAGGTCTTCTCGTCCGGGGCGATCAGGCCGGCGCGGGCGCCGCCCTCGATGGCCATGTTGCAGACGGTCATCCGGCCTTCCATCGACAATTCGCGGATTGCCTGGCCGCAATATTCGATGACATAGCCGGTGCCGCCCGCAGTGCCGGTGGCACCGATGACCGACAGGGTGATGTCCTTGGCCGTGACACCCGGGCGCAGCGAGCCGGTAATCTCCACCTTCATGTTCTTGCCCTTGCGCTGGATCAGCGTCTGGGTGGCCAGTACATGTTCCACCTCAGACGTGCCGATGCCATGGGCAAGCGAGCCGAAGGCGCCATGGGTGGCGGTGTGGCTGTCGCCGCAAACGACCGTCATGCCCGGCAGTGTCCAGCCCTGTTCGGGGCCGACGATATGCACGATGCCCTGGCGGATGTCGGAGACCGGGTAGTAGTTGATGCCGAAATCGCGCGCGTTCTTGTCGAGGGCTGCCACCTGGATGCGGCTGTCTTCCGTCATCGTGGCGGCATTGGCGCGATCCAGCGTGGTAGGCACGTTATGGTCGGGCACCGCGATGGTCTTTTCCGGTGCGTGCACCTTGCGGCCGGCCATCCGCAGCCCTTCGAAAGCTTGCGGGCTGGTCACTTCATGGACCAGATGGCGGTCGATATACAGCAGACAGGTGCCGTCTTCGGACGTATCCACCACGTGGTCGTCCCAGATCTTGTCATAGAGCGTCTTCGGAGCGGTCATGGCTCTCACCCTCGGGTATGGCTATGGATTAGGTCGGGCTGGCGGGCGGCGGCAGGCGCATCGAAGGCGCCGCCGCGGTCAAAGCCGGGCCAGGACGTTTCGGGTCGCACCGAAGAACCGCGCGGGCAGCCGCGCGTGATCGGTGATGTTGAAGTAGATGAACCCTTGCATGACCCTTGGAATTAAGCCCAAACCGGGCCGAATGCAACTGTTGCACCCGCATCTCTCCGTCCGGACCGCGATGGCCGTTTTTCCGGTCTCTGCCGCGTTCCCTCCGGCCGCTGTTGCAGGACGATGGCACAATCGCGCGACCCCGGCGGATTGCAGGCCGTTCCACTGGTCGCGGCATCTTCGGGCCGCGGGCAATGCAATTCGGCGTGATCTCGCACCGGGCCTCTTCCCGCCGCCATCCGGACACCCGCCGCCATCCGGACAGAGGCCGCCGTTTGCGGAACCGGCCGGGGCCGCAAACGGCGAGACGACCGGTGGACAGGCGCCAGACTGCCACACCTCCTCAAGGCCTGCCCCAGGGCCAAGGATCGGCGTGGTGCGGGCAACCCTTGTTTCCGCCGGCATTTGCGGCTATTCGCCCGCCCTTGCCTTTGCCCTTTCCCTTGTCTTTGCGTTGAGTCGCACCGCAGCGGGTGCTAGTCTGGCAGGAAGGCGCCCGGTGCCGAGGCTGTTCGGTACGCTGCACGGAGGACCCTAGTCCTGTCTCACTCCGACCCATCGACCGGCCTTCCGGTCGCACCGCGCGCGGGGCGACCCGCTTCGCCCGATTTCACCCCCGACCAGATTCTTGCCGCCGTCCTGCAGTCCGTCGATGACGACAAGGCAGAAGACATCGTGCAGATCGACCTGCGCGGCCGTTCGGATGTCGCCGATTACATGGTGATCTGCTCGGGCCGTTCCTCGCGGCAGGTGGCCGCCATCGCCGAAAAGCTGGCCGACCGGCTGAAGCAGGCATTCGGCATCAGCGCGAAGATGGAAGGCAAGGAAACCGGCGACTGGGTGCTGATCGATGCCGGCGACGTGATCGTCCATGTCTTCCGCCCCGAAGTGCGGGAATTCTACCAGCTTGAAAAGATGTGGCTGCCTGCGGGTCAGGTGGCCGGTGCGCGCGTGCTGACGCCGCCCGGCTGATGCGGGTGCATCTGTGCGCCGTGGGCCGGCTGCGCGCCGGCCCCGAGCGGATGCTTCTGGATGACTACCTCGACCGTTTCGGCCGGCAAGGCCGTGCGCTGGGCCTGGGGCCGGCGCAGGAGCGCGAGGTGGAGGACAGGAAGAATGCCGGCGCCGAGGCCGAAGCCGCGCTTCTGGCGCGCGCCGTGCCGCCGGGGGCGCTGCTCTGCATCCTCGACGAACGCGGGCAGACGGCGACCTCGCCGGAATTTGCCGCGCTCCTGGCGAAATGGCGCGATGCCGGCCGGCAGGATCTGGCCTTCGCCATCGGTGGCGCGGACGGGCTGGCGCCGGCCTTCCGCACCCGCGCCGACCATGCGATCAGCTTCGGGCCGATGGTCTGGCCGCATATGCTGGTGCGGGTGATGCTGGCCGAGCAATTGTACCGTGCCGCGACGATCCTTGCCGGCGGCCCCTATCACCGGGCGTGACGCACGCCATCCCGCCGCCATCCATCCCTTGCTAACCCTTCAGTTCCGCGGTCAGACGGATCGGGCCTGCTGTCCCCTTCAGCTTGGCGCGATAGATCACCACGCCTTCGGACACGCGCATCACATAGGTGCGGGTTTCGCCGAAGGGGATGGTCTCCACCCAGTCGACCACATCGACATCGGGTCGCCGGGGATCGCCCAGTTCGCCGATCCAGCGGCGCGGGCGGCCTGGGCCGGCGTTGTAGCCCGAGGCGACAAGCGCGATGGAGGGGCCGAATTCCTGGACCATCCGCGCCAGATAGGCCGTGCCGACGGTCACGTTGAACACGGGATCCTCGATCAGCCGGCCCGCGGCATAGGTCAGGCCAAGGCCGGGCGCGACCTGTCGCGCCGTGCCGGGCAGAACCTGCATCAGCCCCTGCGCATCGGCATGCGACCGCGCGGCAGGATCGAATTCGCTTTCCCGCCTGGCGATGGCCAGCGCCAGCGCCCGGCTGACCTGCAGCCCGTCGGGCACGAAATCGGGCACTGGAAAATAGGCGCGCGGCAGGATCACCCCGCGTTCCGCCGCCTGCTTGGCGATCAGCAGCGCGACATGCGGCTCCCCCATGTCGAGTGCCATTTCCGAAAGTTGCGCCAGCTCCCGGTCGTCAAGGCTTTCGGCCAGATGCAGCAGGAACCGCTTGCCCAACGCGCGATCGCCCGATTGCAACAAAAGCCGGCCCGCCTCCAGCACCGAGGAACCAGCAAAGGCCGAAGTCTGCCAGCCCGGCGCCGGCGTTTCGTCAAGAAGCGCCTGATCCAGCGGCAGGCCCAGCCGCTCGGCGGCGAGAAGGCCGTAATAGGCCGTCTGATACCGCGCTGCGGCGCGATAGCGCGCCTCGGCCTCGCTTGCACGACCGGCGGCCTCCTCGGCACGACCCTGCCAGTATTCGGCGCGCGCCAGCGAGATCGGGGTCGAGACCTGACCTTTCAGATGCCCGAAATGCCGCAGCGCCAGATCGGGATCGCCCAGGTGGCGCAGTGCGACATAGCCCGCCAGAAACTCCAGCTCGGCATAATCCGCCCCGCTGGCCAATCCGTGACCGGCGGCGGCACGATAGGCTTCGGCCGCACGGCCCTGGCGCATCAGCCAGCGTGACAGCAGCGCACGACGGTCGGCCCAGATCTCGGGACGGCCAAGCGCGTCCGGCGGTGCCGACAGCAACAGTTCCGTCGCCCCGTCATAAGCGTCGCGGCGCATGCGATAGGCGAAACGGTCGTAGAGCAGACCCGGATCGCCCCGCAATGCCTCGGGCACCGCCGCAACCAGGCCATCCACCCCCTTCGTTCCCGCTTGCAGCGCGATCCGCGCCACGGCGAGCTTCTGGCGGTCCTCGGGCAGGCGGGGCAACAGCCGCGCCGCCTCGTCACGGCGGCCGGCCCAGAGCAACACGTCCATGCGCGTGGCATCGGTCCGGGCCAGTGCCTCGGGCGCGAAGCTGCGGAACGTGTCTTCCTCCCGGGCGGTAAAGGACAGCGCGGCCCAGGCCCGCATCGCCTCGGCGGCGGCAGCCTCGGTCTGGCCCTGTGCAACAAGCGCGCGGACCAGCGCGATGGCCCCCCCGGCTGTCCGCGGCCGATCGGCACCGAAATAGGCCACTACGCGGGCGGGGGTCTCCGACCGTGCCGCCGCGGCCTCGCCCTTTTCCTTCAGCAGCGGAAGACCCGGCCAGTCGGGCCGGCGGCGAAGGAAGTCCTCGTATTCGTCAAGGTTTCCGCTGCCATCGCGGAGCATCGTCCAGACCACGACATCGCGGCCCACGCCTGCCGGCGCAACCGCCAGCGCGCCCGACCAGTCCTTTCCCGCCATGACCTGCAGCGCCGTCTGCATCGCCTGCAGCGGATCTGCCCGCAACGCCGGCGGAAAAAGCAGGATAAGGACGGGAAGAAGCCAGCGATAGAATGTCATGCGCCCGAGTCTGCCGCAGCCCGTGAGGGGCGGCAAGGCACGAAGGTGTCAACCGGCGGCATCAGCCGGCACCGCCGTCCGGGCGGCGTCAGCCAGCGCATCAACCGCGCGGCCGTCTTCGGCCGAAGGCTTGGCAAGCCCCGCGCCCGAGGCTAAGGAAGCACAGATATCCCCGGGGGCCATGAATCCCCCTGCCACAGAAGGAAGCGTGCCATGTTCCAAGGGTCGATCCCCGCATTGGTTACGCCGTTCAAGGACGGCGCCGTGGATATGGACGTGCTGAAGAAACTGGTCGACTGGCAGATCGGCGAAGGCTCTAGCGGCCTTGTCCCGGTGGGCACGACCGGGGAGAGCCCGACGCTGTCGCATGAGGAACATCATGCCGTGGTTGCGGCCGTGGTGAAATTCGCGGCCGGCCGCGTGCCGGTGATCGCCGGCGCGGGATCGAACAGCACCGCCGAAGGCATCGGCCTGATCCGCCACGCCGAGGCCGCAGGCGCCGATGCCGCGCTGGTCGTGACGCCCTATTACAACAAGCCGACACAGGCCGGCTTGATCGCGCATTACACCGCACTGCACGAGGCGAGCACCCTGCCGATCATCATCTACAACATCCCCGGCCGGTCGGTCGTGGACATGTTGCCGGCGACCATGGGAGAACTGGCGAAACTGCCGCGAATCGTGGGTGTCAAGGACGCCACCGGCAGGATCGAGCGGGTCAGCCAGCAGCGCGCGATCTGCGGCGAGGATTTCATCCAGCTTTCGGGCGAGGATGCGACGGCGCTCGGCTTCAACGCCCATGGCGGAGTGGGTTGCATTTCGGTCACGGCAAACGTGGCACCGCGGCTGTGCGCCGAATTCCAGGCCGCTACCCGGCGTGGCGATTACAGCGCGGCACTGGGTTATCAGGATCGCCTGATGCCGCTGCACGAGGCGATCTTCCTGGAACCCGGGCTGGCAGGCGCGAAATATGGCCTGTCGCTTCTTGGCCGCTGCGGCGAGGAGGTGCGGCTGCCGCTGCTTGGGCTGACCGATGCGACCAAGGCACGGATTCGCGCGGCGATGGAATTCGCCGGCATCCTCTGATCAGCCGCCCAGCAGCGTCAGCGAACCGACCAGGATGGTGGCCAGGATGAACCCGGCCACCTTCTGGAAATGGAAATACTGCTCGACCCAGCGCCGGCCATGGTTGACATCGGCAAGGCTGGACGAGGGGTCCATCAGCGGGAAGGCGGTCTCCACGCTGTACCAGAACCGCGACATCGGCCGGGCAAGCTGGGGTGCATCGCTGAAGCGGGCAACCGCGATGCCCGCCACGACCAGCGCCAGGAACCACCATAGCGCACGAAACGGATAGACGCCGTAGCCGATGAAGATCCTGGAAAAGAACAGCAGCAGGCTTTCACCATAGGGCGTGCTGGCAGCGGTGCGACGGTGCTCGGTGCGGGCATAGCGTACGGCATCGGCGGCCCGCGTTCCGCCCTGCGCCTCCAGCACCGCGGCAAGCTGGGCATAGGGCTGGGGGTCGTAATGCAGCCGCTGATCGGGCTGCGACTTCTCGATCCAGTCGAGAAGATCGGTGATCGAGGCATCCGCCATGTTCGGCCCCGCTGCGGGATCGCTTGCCCGCTCTCCGCCAAGGCGATCATAGGTCAGCCCCGTCAGTTCGGTCGGCAGCCAACTGCCATCCGGCCGGTGCCAGGCACCCATGTCGGCCTGCAGCGCCGCCATTGCGGCATTGCGCAGGCTCAGCCGCGCGGCTGACCCCCAGACCGGCAGCGGCGCATTCGGCGCCGACAGCATCAGCACCTGCCCGATCCGGGCATTGTCGAACCGGACCGCGCCGTCGAAGGCCGAGTTGCCCAGCACGGCCATGCCCTCGATCCGGGCATTGGGCAGTTCCAGCCCGGCGGCGAACCGGCTGTTCAGGTTCAGAAACAGGTTGCCGCCGATCTCGATATTGTCGGCCCAGACATCGCTCTCGAACCGGGCGTCATTGGTCAGCGACAGATTGGTCCCGACGCTGACCCCCAGCAGCCGCACCTGCCCTGCAAAGCGGCTGCCATAGCCCAGCAGCGCGGACCCGGCGATCTGCGCACCCTCGACGATCAGCCGCTTCTCGAAGGTCGAGCCATCGATGCTCAGGTCGCTGCCGATCGTTGCGCGGCCCAATTGCACATCGCCGCGGAACGGCCCCGATCCGCTGATGCCCAGCGAGCCGCCCATTGCGGCGCGGTCGGCTTGCAGCGTACCCGCGACATCGGCCCCGCCCGAGATCTGCAGGTTCTGCCCGATCCCCGCATCGACCAGCCGGATGTCGCCGCCGTAGTGGCCGCCGGTGCCGAGAAAGACATTGCCGGCCACCGAAATCCGGTCCATCGCCAGTTCGCCCGTCACCACGATCCCGTCGTTCGCCTCGATATTGCCGCCGACCTTGGCGCCGATCAGCCGCAAATCGCCGTGAAACCGGCTGCCGCCGAGAAAGACCGAACCACCGATGTCCGCCCGGTCGGCCAGCAGCCCGACCGCCAGGTCGGAGCCACCGCTGATCGTCAGGTCGCCGCCGATCCGGGCGCCCATCAGCCGCAGGGTCTGGCGAACCTCGGTACCGTTGCGCAGGCCCAGATCGCCGCCGACCGAAAGCCCGTCGCCCACCAGCCCGCCCGCCAGCGTCGAGCCGTTGAACAGCAGTGACCGCGCGAAACTGGCGCTGTAGAGCGTGACCTCCTCGGTCGCGCGGCTTTCGAACAGGCCGAAGGCAACCGACACGTCTTCGTTGCGCAGATTCAGGCTGCCCGTGACATCGGCGCAGTAGATATAGACTTCGGGGCGTGCGGCGATGCTGACATAGGGTTCCCGGGTCAGGATCAACGTCAGGAAATCGGCACTGAGGCGACGGTTGGCGGGAACCTCCCCCGCAATCCGTTCCGGATTGCAGGGCAAGGGCCCGGCTGCATCAGCGGGCTTGGGATCGGCCAGGTCCATCTCCGCGGGGTCGCCGCGGCAGATACGGTCCCAGGCGCCGCGCTCGGCCTCGCTCCAGTCATGGCCTGCGGGCAGGCCCGCGGGACAGGCCACCGCCCCGGGGAGCGCGCGCGGCGGGTCCTCCTCGGCCAGGGCCGGAGCAGCAAGCACGATCAGGCAGATCAGGGCAAGGCGACACATCGGTGCGGGGTCCGGCTGGAATGCGCGGAGGTTAGCGGCGCCACCCCCGATCTGCCAAGCGAAAGCCGCATGACGGGGCCTTGCCTCGCCGCCGGCTTCCGGGCATGGCGGGCGGGCGGCAAGGAGGCCGAGCGCATGAACGACAACCGGCGGGGCGCCGCGCTGATGACGGCCGCGATGGCTGGCTTTGCCATCGAGGATCTGTTCCTGAAGGCCGCGGCCCAGACCATGCCGCCGGGCGAAATCCTGCTGATCGAGGGGTTGGCAGGGGCGTTCCTGTTCGCCGCCCTCGGCCACCGCCGGGGCGAGGCGATACTGCCCGCAGCCTTCCTGTCGCGCGGTATGCTGATCCGCTCGGCCTTCGAGGTTTCGGGACGGCTGTTCTATGCCCTTGCCATTGCGCTGACCACGATCTCCGCCACCTCTGCCATCCTCCAGGCAACACCGCTGGTGGTGATTGCCGGTGCCGCGCTGGTCTTCGGCGAGCGGGTGTCGCTGCAACGCTGGCTGGCCGTGCTGGTGGCCTTTGCGGGGGTGCTGCTGATCCTGCGTCCGGGGATCGAGGGATTTTCGCCGCTGTCACTGCTGGCGGTGGCCGGGATGCTGGGCTTTGCCGGGCGCGATCTTGCCACCCGGGCGGCGCCGAAGGGCCTGTCGAACCGCCAGCTTGGCACGCTCGGCTTTTTGATGCTGGCGCTGGCCGGGGCGCTGATGCTGGGCTGGACCGGCGGCGCCCGCCTGCCCGATGCGCGCGAGGCGGCGCTGATCCTGGGCTGCACATTGTCAGGGACGCTGGCCTATCACGCGCTGACCGGCGCGATGCGGATCGGGCAGGTCTCGGCCATCACCCCCTTCCGCTATACCCGGCTGCTTTTCGCCATCGTGCTTTCGGTCACGCTGCTGGGTGAGCGGCCGGATGCCGCCACACTGGCCGGATCGGCGCTGATCGTGGCGGCGGGGCTGTACGGGTTGACGCGACGATAGCGAAATCGACCCCGGCATCCGCCACGATTCCGCAACGATCTGCGGAATACTTCCGGAGTGTCGGTTAATTGACTCATAATCCTGGCGCAAATCGCAGACAATCCTGGCATTCGGCATCCATTGCTTCCGTCTGGCCAACAGTGACACCCACCAGCCGCAACCCTGGCGCAAAAAAGGCAGAATGCGGGTGCAGGGCAGGCAGCACGGCGGAAACGTCGCCACAGATCTGCCAAAAAACCCCCGACGGGGAAGCTGCCGTGTTCATCCAAGGGTTCTGCCGCCCTGACCTCATCGCCGTCGCCACTGCGACGACCGGCCTTGTTGCCGGCACGCGGATCGAAACCGCCGAAGGCTGGCAACCGGCCGAGACGTTGCGGATCGGCACCCGGGTGCACACGCTGGACGGCGGGCTTCGCCCGGTCTGCGGGCTGGACCGCAGCAGGCTGATGCCCGGCTCTGTGGTGATCCGCATCTCCGGTGGGTATTTCGATGCCTGCTCGGATCTGACGCTTTTGCCCCAACAGCCGATCCTGCTCGACACGCTGGGCCTGGCCCGCATGCCCTATGCCCGGCTGCAGGCCAGCGAACTGGCGGGCTTTCCCGGCATTACCCGCCGGCGCAACCTGATGCCCGCCAGGCTGATCACCCCGCAATTCGAGGAGGAAGAAGCGATCCGTGCCAACACCGGCGTGCTTCTTCTCTGCCGTGGACGGCTGCCCGCGGAAAGTGCCTTTCCCGCGCCCTTCCGTTGCAAGGATTTTCTCGGCCGTCGCGCCGGGCTGGTGGGATGATGGCCGGACCTCGGTCCGGACTGGACTCCGGCCCCTGCCGCGCCTATCTCTCGGCGACCATGGCCGAGAAATCCGACCCCAATTCCAAACTGATCGCCGAAAACCGGCGCGCGCGGTTCGACTATCACATCGAATCCGACCTTGAGGCCGGCATCGTGCTGCAAGGCTCCGAGGTGAAATCGCTCCGGCAGGGCGGCACCAACATCGCCGACAGCTATGCCAGCGTCGAGAAGGGCGAATTGTGGCTGATCAACGGCTACATCGCCCCCTATCGCGAGGCCAAGACCTGGGGCCATGACGAGCGCCGGATCCGCAAGCTCCTGGTCTCGAAGCGCGAGCTTTCGCGGCTGTGGAACGCAACCGCGCGCGAGGGCATGACCGTCGTGCCGCTGAAAATCTATTTCAACGACCGCGGCATCGTGAAGGTCAAGCTGGGCATCGCCAAGGGCAAGAAGCTGGCCGACAAACGCGAAACCAGCGCCAAGCGCGACTGGGACCGGCAGAAGGCGCGGCTGCTGAAACAGGGCGTCTGAGCCTGCCCATGGGAAGGCCCGCGCCACATTCCCCGTGACACGGGCGCGCCGCGCCTGCAGGGTGTCCCGGCAAGGACCCTGTGGCTGGGTCGCAAAAGGGATGGACCATGGAACTGATCATTCAACTTATCGCCGGTGCGCTCGGTGGCAATGCGGCGGGCGCCGGGCTGAAGAACCTGAGCCTGGGGCCGATCCTGAACACGATTGTCGGCTTGATCGGCGGCGCGGGCGGCGGCCAGATCCTGTCGATGCTGGGCGCCGGCGGTGCGGGCGATGCGGCGGCCGCGGCCGCGAACCTGGACATCGGTGCGATCATCCAGAGCATTCTGGGCGGCGGCGTGGGCGGCGGCGTGCTGGTTGCCATCGTCGGCGCGGTCAAGAAAGCACTGGTGAAATAAGCACTCTGCCCCGCCCGGATCACCATCCCGGGCGGGGTCTGCGGCGGCCGGCGGCGGGATTTCAGGCACGGCACCGGATGTGCTGGCCCTTGCACCCGCGGGCAAGCGGGCTATAGGTCGGGAAACCCTGTCTGCCTGAGGCCGCCATGCCCCTGACGCCTTCCCCCGCCGACGATCCCCGGACGCTCGTCTCCACCGACTGGCTTGCCCGCCATCTGAAGGATCCCGATCTGCGTCTGCTCGACGCCTCGTGGTACCTGCCGTCGGCCGGCCGCGATGCCCGTGCGGAATATGATGCGGCCCATATTCCCGGCGCGCGGTTCTTCGACATCGACGAGATCTCGGACCAGCGCTCCGCGCTGCCGCATATGGCGCCACCGATCGAGAAATTCGTCAGCCGGCTGCGCGCGATGGGCGTCGGCGACGGGCATCAGGTGGTGATCTACGACGGGTCCGGCCTGTTTTCCGCCCCGCGCGTCTGGTGGACCTTCCGCCTGATGGGCAAGACCGATGTCGCGGTGCTGGACGGCGGTCTGCCGAAATGGCGCGCCGAAGGGCGCGAGATCGAGGATCTTCCCCCCGTGGTGCGCGATCGCCACATGACGGTGTCGCGCCAGGCCGGCCTGGTGCGCGACGTGACGCAGGTCGCGCAGGCGGCAAAGCTGGGCCATGCGCAGGTGGCCGATGCCCGCCCCGCGCCCCGCTTTGCCGGCGATACGCCAGAGCCGCGGCCGGGCCTGCGCGCCGGCCATATTCCCGGCGCCCGCAACATCCCCATCACGGCCGTGACCAATCCCGATGGCACGATGAAAGACCCCGCTGTGCTGAAGGCGGTGTTCGAGGCTGCCGGAATCGACCTGTCGCGTCCGGTGATCACCTCCTGCGGCTCTGGCGTGACGGCCGCAGTGCTGGCGCTGGCGCTGGAGCGGCTGGGCCACCGCGACTGGTCGCTTTACGATGGCAGCTGGGCGGAATGGGGCATGTACGACGATCTGCCGGTCGAGACCGGCCCCGCGAAAGGACGCGACGATGCTTGAGGCGCTGAACCCGCAGCCACAGGACAAGATCCTGCAACTGATCTCGCTCTATCGCGACGACAAGCGCGACGGCAAGATCGATCTCGGCGTCGGGGTCTACAAGGATCCGACCGGCCTGACCCCCATCATGCGCGCGGTGAAGGCCGCAGAAAAGACGCTGTGGGAGACCGAGACGACCAAGACCTATACCACCCTGGCGGGGGAACCGGCGTATAATGCGGCGATGGTGGGGCTGATCCTCGGCGCGGGTTACGCCGACCGCGCGGCCAGCGTGGCAACCCCCGGCGGAACCGGCGCGATCCGGCAGGCGCTGGAAATGATCCGCATGGCCTCTCCGGCTGCCAGGGTCTGGATGTCGAATCCAACCTGGCCGAACCACCCGTCCATCGTGAAATACCTTGGCATGCCGGCCGCCGAATATCGCTATTTCGATGTGGCGACCTCCGGCGTCGATTTCGCCGGAATGATCGGGGATCTGGGTCAAGTCGCGGCCGGCGACGCGGTGTTGCTGCATGGGTGCTGCCACAACCCGACCGGCGCGAACCTGACGGCCGACCAATGGGATCGGGTGATCGCCGTCCTGCAGGCGCGCGGCGCCGTACCGCTGGTGGATCTGGCCTATCAGGGCTTTGGCGACGGGCTGGAAGAGGATGCAGCGGCCACCCGCAGGATCGCCGCTGCCTTTCCCGAAGTGCTGATTGCTGCCTCCTGCTCCAAGAACTTTGGCGTCTACCGCGAACGGACGGGCATCCTGATCGTCCTGGCCTCGCCCGAGCGCAGGGCCGTGGCGCAGGGCAACCTGAACTATCTGAACCGGCAGAACTACAGCTTCCCGCCCGACCATGGCGCGCGGCTGGTGACGATGATCCTGGAAGATCCGGCACGGACCGCGGAATGGAAGGCGGAACTCGAGGAAACCCGGTTGAACATGCTGACCCTGCGCCGGCAGCTGGCCCAGGAGTTGCGCAAGGCCACCAATTCCGACCGTTTCGATTTTGTCGCGAACCATCGTGGCATGTTCAGCCGGCTGGGGCTGACCGAGGCGCAGGTGAACCGCCTGCGCGACGAACATGCAATCTACATGGTGGGCGACAGCCGGATCAACATCGCCGGGCTGAATGCGAACACCGTGCCGGTCCTGGCCCGGGCGATCGCCGCCGTCCTCTGAGCGGCACGTCCTGATCGCTGGTCCCTGGGCGCCGGCTCCCGGCCGCGGCCTGCCGCTCCGCGAAGCTCTCAGCTTTCGCGCAGCGCGTGCGAGAAATAGTCGGTGAAGGGCTTCACCAGATAGGCCATCGGGGTCCGCGGTTCGGTCTGGATGAAGGCTTCGACCGGCATGCCGGGCACCAGCACCTTGTCCCCCAGCTTCTTTATCTCGTCCTCGTCCAGCACGATCTCCACCCGGTAGTAGGATGCCCGCGTCGCCTGGTCGGTCAGGGCGTCGGCCGATACCACCGTGACCTTGCCGGTCAGATGCGGCGTCGTCCGGCTGGAGAAGGCCGAGAACACCAGTTCGACCGGCTGGCCGGGATGAACCTGATCGATATGGATCGTCGGCACCTGCGCCGTGATCACCAGCGGGCGGTCCTGCGGCACGATGTACAGCACGGGATCGGCAGGTTTCAGCACCGCGCGCGGCGTCGTCACCGTTAGGCCCAGCACCAGCCCCGCCACCGGCGCGCGGATGTCCAGACGGTTGACCTGCTCAAGCAGCGAGCGCCGGCGTTCGACAAGTTCCAGCTCTGCCGGGCCGACCTCGCGCAGTTCCTGCGTCGCCTCTTCCCGCAGTTGGGCGTCGATCCGGGTGATCTGCACCTCGATTTCGGTGATGCGCTCGCCGGCCTGGGCGCGCGTACCGATCAACTCGCCGACCTGGCCGCGCAGCCGCGCCTCCTCGCGCTGCAGCGCAAGGACGGTGCCCTGCTGGGCCAGCCCCTTGTCCAGCAGCCCCTGCTGGGTGTCCTTTTCCTGCGAGATCAGCGCCAGTTGCGTGGTCAGCGCCTCGGATTGCGCGTCGATCCCGTCGATGCGCGAGCGGATCTGGTCGATCTGCCGGGTCAGTTGTTCCTTTTCCTTCGCCGCCGAATCGCGGCGGGCATCGAACAGTCGTTTCTGCCCCTCGACCTGCTCGGCGACCTCGGGCTTGCTCGCGGCCAGCGCGATCAGCTCCTCGGGAAAGACCGGCGTATCGGTCTCGTCCCGCTCGGCTTCAAGCCGGGCACGCCGCGCCTGGATTTCGGTCAGCCGACCCTCGACAATCGCAAGCTCCGACCCAAGAAGCGAGCCGTCCAGCCGGATCAGCACATCGCCGGCCTCGACCCTCTGCCCCTCGGCGACAAGGATTTCGGACACCACCCCGCCGTCGGGGTGCTGCACGACCTGACGGTTCTGCTCCACCTCGATCCGGCCCATGGCAACGACGGCACCGGAAATCTCGGCCAGCGCGGCCCAGCCGCCGAAGCCGAAGACCAGAACGGCCATCGCGATCAGCCCCGCCGTGATCTGTCGCCGGGCCGACCAGATCGGACGCTCGCTCATGACACACCTCCGGGCGCGGAATTGCCGGACGCGATGGTGCGCGTCACGTCAGAGGCGTTCTTGACCGCCTCGCGCAGCACCTGGTCGCGCGGACCCAGCGTCTGGACCATGCCATCCTTCATCACCATGAGAAGATCGCACTCCTGGATCGCCGCGGGACGGTGCGCCATGATCATCACGGCCGCGCCCCCGGCCTTGGCCGCCCGAATCGCCTGGTTCAGCGCCATCGAGCCATCGTTGTCGAGGTTGGAGTTCGGCTCATCCAGAACCAGAAGCACCGGGTCGCCGTAGAAGGCCCGGGCGAGGCCGACGCGCTGGATCTGCCCGCCCGAAAGCTGCCCTCCCATGGTCGCCATCGGCGTATCATAGCCCTTTGGCAGTTTCAGTATCAGCTCATGCACCGCCGCCTTCTTTGCCGCCGCGACGATGCGCTCCGGATCGGCCTTCATGTCCAGCCGGGCGATGTTCTCGGCAATCGTGCCATCGAACAGCGATACCCGCTGCGGCAGATAGCCGACATAGCTGCCCAGCGTATCGGGGTCATACTGATCGAGCGTGGCGCCATCGAGGCGGATCGTCCCCGCAGCGGGCGACCAGACGCCCGTCATGGCCCGGGCCAGCGTCGACTTGCCCGAACCCGAGGTGCCGATCACGCCGATGGCCTGCCCCGGTTCCAGCCGGAAGTTGATGTTGCGCAGGGTGGGTATGCGCTCTCCGGGCGGGACGACCGACAGGCCGGACACCTCGATCCGGGCGACGGGGCGGGGCAGCGCTGTGCGCTTTTGCTCGGGCGGGACCTCGCTCAGCAATCGCGACAGCCGCTCGGCACCGGCGCGGGCGCGGGTCAGCACCTGCCATTGGCCGATTGCCGTCTCGATCGGCTGCAAGGCACGGCCCATCAGGATCGAGCCCGCGATCATCGCACCGGCCGACAGCTCTCCCTTCAGCACAAGCCAGGCCCCGAGGCCCAGGATGGCAGACTGCAGGAACAGCCGCAGCGTCCGCGTCGTCACCGAATAGGCGCCGCCGACATCGGCCGCGGACATCGCCCGCTCCAGCGCGCGGCCGCGCAACTCCTGCCAGCGGGCAAAGGCATGGCTGGTCATCCCCATCGACCGGACAAGCTCGGATTCCGACTTGAGGTTCTCGGCCCGGCGATCGGCCATCAGCGCGGCGACGGTCGCCTCATTGGCCAGCCCTGCCGTGCTGCGCTGGTTCAGGATCGTGATCAGCACCAGAACTGCCGCGCCACCCATCGCGAACCAGCCCAGCAGCGGGTCGAAGATGAACAGTGCCGCGGCAAAGATAGGCACCCAGGGCAGATCCAGGATCGCCGTCAGCATCGGCGAGGACCAAAGCCGCGAGATCGCGTCCAGATCCTGCTGGGCGGCCAGCGCCGTGGGATCGCCGGGAAAGGCGGTCAGCTTGCGGAAGGCGGCCGAAAGCACGCGCGCATCCAGCGCCGCCTGCATCCGCACCCCGATTCGGGCCAGCACCCGGCCGCGGATGAAATCGAGGATACCCATGAAGACGAACATCGCCGTCGCCAGAACCGACAGCGCCAGAAGCGTCGGTTCCGACCGCGAGACCAGCACGCGGTCGTAGACCTGCAGCATGTAGAGCGGCGAGGTCAGCATCAACAGGTTGACCACAACCGAAAATAGAAACGCCGCAATCAGCGGCCCGCGCGACAGCGCGCCCACCGATCTAAGTTCGGCCCTGCCGTTGGATGCCCGGGTCTGTTGCACGTCCGCCTGTTCCTTGGCCGATCCTTGCCGGTGGCTGCACGCGGCACGGAATGCTGGTTGTCTTGCTCCGGGCCTCACCGTAAGGCTTGGGTCGCTCGTCTGGCAATATCACCTGGGTTTGTACACAATTCTGGACCGATGACACTGAATATTTCGTATCTTTCCTTGCGGGCTTTGCAGATTGCCGCAGTGTCGGGCCTGCTGGCGGGGTGCGCCGCCGCGCCGGGCGCGGATGCCATCAACGATCCGGCCGAGCCGATGAACCGCGCCATTCACGGCCTGAACAAGGGGCTTGACCGCGTGGCGCTGAAGCCTGCGGCCACCGTCTACGGCACTGTCGTGCCGAAACCGCTGCGGGCGGGCCTGTCGAATGTGGCGGCGACGCTGGAAATTCCGGGCGACGTGGCCAACCAATTGCTGCAGGGCAAGATCGGTGACGCGACGACCAATACGCTGCGGTTCGGCGCCAATCTGACGCTCGGCCTGGGCGGCCTGTTCGATTTCGCCACCGCCGCCGGCATGCCGGAACTGAGCACCGATTTCGGCGAGACGCTGGCAGTCTGGGGTGTGGGCGAGGGCCCCTATGTCGAGCTTCCGATCCTCGGCCCGTCGACGCTGCGCGATGCGGTGGGCGAGGTGGTGGACATCGCCTTCGATCCGTTGGGCAGCGTGCTGGAAGGCAACGACGCCCATGCGGCCACGACGCTGAAGGTGCTGGAAAAGCTGGATCAGCGCCACAACCATTCCGATACGGTCGACTCGATCCTATATGACTCGGCGGACAGCTACGCCCAGCTGCGCCTCCTCTATCTGCAGAACCGGCGTTACGAGCTGGGGCAGAATGCAGGGGGTGACGCGGGCGATGCGGCCAGCGATGCCGGTTATTTCGACCCCTACGAGGACCCCTATGCGCAGTAATCCCTCCTCCGGTCTGTCCCGCCGCGCCTTCGTCGGCGCAGGCCTTGCCGCCGCCGCCGCCTTCGGGGCGGCCCCCGTCTTCGCGCTGAACGTCGATCAGGCGCGAGCGCTGATCGACAAGGTGGTGGCCGAGGTGAATGCCATCATCGGTTCCGGCCAGTCGGAACAGCAGATGTTTCCGAAGTTCGAACGGATGTTCACCACCTATGCCGATGTGCCGACCATCGCCCGTGCAGCGCTGGGGCCGGCGGCGCGCAGCGCCACGAATGCACAGATGAAGGCTTTCACCAAGACCTTCACCGCCTATATCAGCCGCAAATACGGTCGCCGCTTCCGCGAATTCATCGGCGGCAAGATCGAGGTTACGGACGCCCGCCCGATCAAGAGCAATTTCGAGGTGATCTCCACCGCCTACCTGAAGGGCGAAAGCCCGTTCGAGGTGCGCTGGCAGGTTTCGGACAAGAGCGGCAAGAGCCTGTTCTTCAACATCATCATCGAAGGCGTGAACATGCTGGCCAGCGAGCGGACCGAGATCGGCGCCATGCTGGACAAGCGCAAGGGCAATCTCGACGCGCTGATCGCCGACATGCAGAAGATGTAAGCATCCTGTACCGCCGCCGGCACCGACCAACTGCACCGGACGGCAAAGGCCCGCAGGACAAACCTGCGGGCCTTGTCATTCCGGGCATTCCAGACCGAAGGGAATGCCCCGCCACCCGGCCGGCCGGGCGGGATCTCGCAACCCCGCCCGTAACCGCATTCAGTAGTGATAGGCGCTTTCGCCATGCGAGATGGTGTCGAGTCCCTCCCGTTCCTGATCGGTCGAGACCCGCAGCCCCATCGTCATGTCGATCAGCTTCAGCAGGATCAGCGAGACGACGCCCGACCAGACGATGGTGATTGCCACCGACTGGATCTGGATCCAGGTCTGGCTGGCGATCGAATAGTCGTCGCCCTTCACCCCGCCCAGCACCGCGGCCGAGAAGATGCCGGTGCCGACGGCGCCGACGATGCCGCCCACGCCATGCACGCCAAAGACGTCGAGGCTGTCGTCATAACCCAGCCGGTGCTTGACCGTGGTCACGAAGAAATAGCAGGCCGCCGCCGCGATGATACCCAGCAGGATCGCCCCCATCGGGCCGACCGTGCCGCAGGCCGGGGTGATGGCGACAAGCCCCGCCACCATGCCCGATGCGCCGCCCAGCATCGAGGCCTTGCCGCGCAGGACGCCCTCGATCACCGACCAGGCCACCGCCGCCGCCGCCGTGGCCACGAAGGTATTGATCATCGCCAGCGTCGCGCCGCCATTCGCTTCAAGATTCGAGCCGACGTTGAAGCCGAACCAGCCGACCCAGAGCATCGCCGCGCCGATCATGGTCATCACCATGGAATGCGGCGCCATGTTTTCCTTGCCGTAGCCCACGCGCTTGCCGACCAGGATCGCGGCCACCAGTGCCGCAATGCCGGCGTTGATATGCACGACGGTGCCGCCGGCAAAGTCGATGGCGCCGAGGTTGAAGATATAGCCCGACACGTCCCAGACCATATGGGCAACCGGGAAATAGGAGAAGGTGCCCCAGAGCACGGCGAAGACCAGCGCCGACCGGAACCTGATGCGTTCGGCAAAGGCGCCGATGACCAGCGCCGGCGTGATCGCCGCAAAGGTCATCTGGAAGGCGATGAACAGATATTCCGGGATCACATAGCCGGCCGAGAAGGTGGCCGCCATGCTGTCAGGCGTGACCCCCGCCAGGAACAGCTTGCCAAAGCCGCCCCAGACCGGCGAGGTGCTGCCGCCAAACGTGATGGAATAGCCGTAGATCACCCAGACGATCATCATCAGGCAGGCGATCATCGTGGTCTGCATCAGGACCGAAAGCATGTTCTTCGAACGCACCAGGCCGCCATAGAACAGCGCAAGGCCGGGCAGGATCATGAACAGGACCAGGACCGTAGAGGTCATCATCCACGCCACATCGCCCTTGTCCATCACCGGGACGACTTCGGCCACCGTCTCGGCCAAGACTACGGTTTCGGCCACGGCTTCCTGCGCCCGCGCCGGCAGCGCGGAAAGCGCCGCCAGACCTGCGCCGATGGCACCAACCCCCACGGGTTTCTTCAGATTGCACATCATGTGTTTCCCTTGCCCGAATGTCAGAGAGCGTCGTCGCCGGTCTCGCCGGTGCGCACCCGCACCGCCTGTTCCACGTCGAGGACGAAAATCTTGCCGTCGCCGATCTTGTCGGTTCGGGCGGTTGTGCGGATGGTATCGGCGACCTGTTCGGCCAGCCCGTCGGGCACGACGATCTCAAGCCGGACCTTCGGCACGAAGTTCACGGCATATTCCGCGCCGCGATAGATTTCAGTGTGACCGGACTGGCTGCCGAAGCCCTTGATCTCTGTCACCATCATGCCGCGCACACCGATCGCGGTCAGCGCCTCGCGGACTTCGTCAAGCTTGTACGGCTTGAGTGCTGCAATGATGAGTTTCACTCTGTTCCCCTTCTTCTGGCAGGAACCCGGGGAGCGGGTCCTTGCCCGAAGAAGGCGGTCTTTCGCAGTCGCAGCACAAGAAAACCGCGGATATCGGCGGGCCGGGTCCGGGCGTTAGTGCGGTTTTTAGGCATCAACCCGCCGGAACGCCGAAATATTGGGCGGAAGGGGCATCCGAATCGCCCGGTTGCGATCTTCGCATCGCAGCAAAAGCACGCTATCTTCGCGGTCAACTCAGAACACGCGGACAATCGGGCAATGGCAGGCGGCAACAGGGGCAAGCGCCCCCTCGTGGCAGACAGGCGATATTCTTCGGGGGGTGGTCAGGGGCCGCGCAAGCCCAGGACCCCGAAGACCCCCGCCCCGCGCAGGGCCCGCCCGCGTCGACAGCACGGGCTGATCCTGGGCGGCATCCTCTTTCTGTGGCGGATGATCTGGGCCGTTCTCTGGCGCGTCACGGTCGTCGCTGCACTGATCTATGGTGGAATCGTCTTCTACCTCTACCAGCAACTGCCCGACGTGAACGCCCTGCTCGACGGCCGCGCCCGCGGATCGGTCACGCTGCTTGACCGCAACGCCAAGGTCTTTGCCTGGCGGGGCGAAACCTTTGGCGGCCAGATCACGGCCGAAACCGTCTCGCCCTACCTGCTGCATGCCATCGTCGCGACCGAGGACAAACGATTCTACCGCCATTTCGGTGTATCGCCGCGCGGCATTGCCAGCGCGATCAGCATCAACGTGTCCGAAGGCCGCGGCGCCTTCGAAGGCAACGGCGGCTCGACCATCACCCAGCAGGTGGCGAAACTTCTCTGCCTCGGGGTGGAATATGACGCGACACAGTGGAAATCGGAGGCGGCTTACGAATCCGACTGCCGCTCTGGCGGGATGTGGCGCAAGATCAAGGAAGTGCCCTTCGCCATGGCGATGGAGGCAAAATACTCCAAGGCCGAGATTCTGACGATCTATCTCAACCGTGCCTATCTCGGCGCCGGCGCCCGCGGCTTCGAGGCGGCCGCCCAGCGCTATTTCGGCAAGTCGGCCGCGAACGTGACCCCGGCCGAGGCGGCAATGCTGGCGGGCCTGTTGAAGGCGCCGTCGACCTATGCGCCCACCGCAAACATCCAGCGCGCGCGCGACCGCGCGAATGTGGTGATCGGCCTGATGGAGGAGCAGGGCTATCTGACCGCCGCCGAGGCCGAGGACGCCCGGGCGAACCCGGCGGAACTGTCACAGGCGGCGCGGCAGAAATCCGGCGGCTTTTTCGCCGACTGGGTGATGGAGACCACGCCGGACTATCTGGCCCGCGATACGACCGAAGACGTGATCATCGAGACCACGCTGGACCAGAAGATGCAGGCCCAGGTCGAGGACTCGCTGAAATGGGTGTTCGAGAACAAGGTCAAGGCCGGGTCGAAGGCACAGGCCGCCATCGTGGTGATGAGCGCGGACGGCGCCGTACGCGCCATGGTCGGTGGGCGCGATCTGCCGCAAGCCGGCGATTTCAATCGCGCGACCCAGGCGCTGCGGCAGACCGGATCGGCGTTCAAACCCTTCATCTATGCCGTGGCGATGGATCTTGGCTACAGCCCGATGGATTATGTCGATGACAGCCCCTACACCATCTATGTGCCGGGGTCGGGCGATTACACGCCAAAGAACTATGACAGCAAGTTCAAGGGCATGATCACCCTGACCCAGGCCCTGGCCGAAAGTCGCAACATCCCCGCCGTCAAGATCCAGGAACTTGTCGGCCGCGATCTGGTGAAGAAGGTGGCGACCGATTTCGGCGTGGCGACCAACCTTGCCGACGGGCCGGCACTGGCGCTGGGGGCCAGCGAATCGACGCTGATCGACATGACCGGCGCCTATGCCGGCATTCTGAACGGCGGCTCGTCGGTCACGCCCTATGGCCTTGTCTCGCTGAAACTCCAGGGCGAGGCCGAGCCGCTGTTCGGACAGGGCGGCGGTATCGGCGAACGGGTGATCAGCGAAACCGCCGCCCATGCGCTGACCTACATGATGACCCAGGTGATCGAGGCGGGCACCGGAACCCGCGCCCGCCTGTCCGATCGCGAGGCCGCCGGCAAGACCGGCACCACGAACTCGGCCCGCGATGCCTGGTTCGTCGGCTTCACGGCCGATTATGTGGTGGGCGTCTGGCTCGGCTATGACGACAATACGCCGCTGACCGGCGTGACGGGCGGCGGCCTGCCGGCCGAGATCTGGCACGAGGTCATGGTGCGCATCAACAAGGACCTGCCCGCCACGCCGCTGCAGACCGAAATCCCCGTCAGCAGATATACCGGCGCGGGGGCCGAGGCCTCGTCCGACAACGTGCCCTATTACGACGATCCGAGCGCCCCGGTCTATGATGGCGGTGCGACAGGGGAACCCTATCCACCCGCCGGAACCAAGCTTGGCCCGGTGCCGGCGGACGACATGGCCGAACGCATCCTGAACGAAGTCCTGGGCAACAACTGAGATGACGACGATCCGCCGCGCCACCGCCACCGACGAACCCGCCATCCGCGCCTGCGCCGAGGCCGCCTATACCCGCTACATTGCAGCCATCGGCCGCAAGCCCGCGCCGATGCTGGCCGACTATGCCGCCGACATCGCCGCCGGCCATGTCCATGCCGCCAGCGATGCCGCAGGCGTGCTGCAGGGGTTCATCGTCTTTTTTCCCAGGGACGGGCGGATGTTTCTGGAAAACGTCGCCGTCCTGCCCTCGGCCGCCGGCCGGGGCCTTGGCAAGGCGCTGATGGCGCATTGCGAGGCCGCGGCCCGGCAGGCCGGCCTCGCTGCGGTGGACCTCTATACCAACGAGATGATGGCCGAGAACCTCGCGATCTATCCCCGCCTCGGCTATGCCGAAACCGGGCGGCGGCGCGAGGACGGCTTCAACCGCGTCTTCTTCAGCAAATCCCTGCGGTAGCGCCTTGGCGCCGGCCCGCGCGCCCGCTACCTTCGTGCCGACAGTGAAGGAGGCCCCCATGTCGATCAAAGCCCGCCTCGCCGAACTCGGCGTCACCCTGCCAGATGCGCCCGCGCCCGCGGCCAATTACGTGCCCTTCGTCGTGGTCGGAAACCTGGTGCATGTCTCGGGCCAGATCAGCCAGAACGAAGGCGGGCTGATCAGGGGCAAGCTCGGGGCCGACCTCGCCGTCGAGCAGGGCGCCGAGGCCGCCCGGCGCTGCGCCCTGTCGCTGCTGGCGCAGGTGAAGCGCGCCTGCGACGGCGACCTGTCCCGCCTGGTCCGCGTGGTCAAGCTGACGGGATTCGTGAACTCCACCGCCGATTTCACCGACCAGCCCAAGGTGATCAACGGCGCCTCGGATTTCCTCGTCGCCGTCCTGGGCGATGCCGGCCGCCACGCCCGGTCCGCCGTCTCGGCCGCCTCGCTGCCGCTCGGCGTCGCGGTAGAGATCGAAGGCCTGTTCGAGATCGCCTGATGGCCCGCGTCTCCCTGCCCCCCGGTCTGCTGCGCCTGCCGCTCGCCCATCGCGCGCTGCACGACCGGGCGCAGGGCCGGATCGAGAATTCCCCCGCCGCGATCCGCGCCGCGATCACGGCCGGCTATGCGATCGAGATCGACGTGCAACTCTCGGCCGATGGCCAGGCCATGGTCTTTCACGACGAAACCCTCGACCGGCTGACGGCGGAATCCGGCCCCCTGCAGGCCCGCAGCGCCGATGACCTCTCCCGCATCCCGCTGGCCGGCAGCGCCGATACCATCCCCCGCCTGGCGCAGATCCTGGATCTGGTCGGCGGCCGCGCGCCCCTTCTGGTCGAGATCAAGGACCAGTCGCTGCGCATGGCGGAAACCGATGGCCGGCTGGAGGCCGAAACCGCCCGCCTGCTGTCCGGCTATTCCGGGGAGGTGGCGGTGATGTCGTTCAACCCGCATGCCGTCGGCCATCTGGCCCGCCTCGCCCCCCAGCTGCCGCGCGGCCTCACCACCGCCGCCTATGATCCGCAGGACTGGGCGCCGCTGCCGCCGGCCGATTGCGCCCGGCTGCGTGCGATCCCGGATTATGACCCCTTGCTCTGCAGCTTCATCAGCCACGAGGCGGCCGATCTCGCCCGCCCGCGCGTGGCAGAGCTGAAGAAGACGG
>JACSRN010000195.1 GCA_014879735.1 Paracoccaceae bacterium | reverse complement strand
CGAAAGGCCGCAGCGCAGTTGAAGCCCTGGTCGGCCCTGAAGCCGTCGCCCGCATGGCAGATCATTACCAGCTCGGGCAGCGTGTCCGGGTTCCGCTGGCGCGGCAATGGCTGGCCCGGATGCTGCACTGGCAGGACAATTCCACCGCCGAAGCCGCCCGCACCATCCGCGCGTCGGACGTGTCGCTGCGCGCCCGGATCAAGACGGGATGGGGATGATCGGCTTCGTCGCACTGTTGCATTGCCATGGCTGACCGCCCCGACCCGCGCGCGCTGGCACGGGATGCCATTGCCGGACTGGACGCCGCCCGCCAGGCCCCGTTGAAGGCGCTTCGAACGCCGCCACCTGGCGCGCCGCGCATCGCCCCGGAAGGCTGACGCCGATCGAAGCCGACCCCGAGCTTCGCGCCTACATCGCCGCCCGGATTGACCGGCTCACCTTCGAAGAAGTCATCGCCGAAGTCAGGGCCAACTTCCCACCCGAGCGCCCGACCTCATGCTCCGCCCCGCACCGCTGGTGGCACCGGACCGGCAAATTCGCCGCCACCGCAATCGGCCAATTCCTAACCAACCTCACCTGATCACGATATTCGCCAGCCGTTCCGAGATAACTGGTTACGTTCCGGGAGAGATGGGTACACAACACCGCAGCCCGCGCAAAGGTCAAGAAATCCTGAATCGCGCAGCCAAGCTCTTGATCTAAAGCGGATGCCCATTGCGTCCCGACTCGGGGCGCGCCCCTTGCACCCCCAAGGCCCCGGCCCTATATTGGACCCGTCCGGGGCGACCCGGACTATGGCGATAAACGCACCTGCAATAGACGGCTCGGACCCGGGGGCGGTACCCGGCGGCTCCACCAAACCTCCCGTTCATTGCGGGCGTGTGGGGCCGAAACAGGATCGACGGACGTTCAAAGAGGCCAGCTTTCGCTCGGTGAGGTACCACCGTTATCGGTCCAAGATCACAGTTGCCAACGACAACCGTGCTCCGGTGGCGCTGGCCGCGTAAGCGGCTCGCAATACCAAACATAAGCCCTTGCGCTTAGCCGCGTAAGGCGGGGTTCGCAGGTACCTGGCAACAGAAACCTGCACCTTCCCCCCTTCCAGATCGGTACCGCCCTCCCCGTTGCCGGCCGGACGTTCGCCCCTTCCATCGGCGGGCGAATCCCTTATGCTGACGCCATGAACGAAAAGGGGCTGCGGATGGCGCGCGGGATCGACTACGGCAATCTCATGCACCAGGCGATGCGGGGGCTGATCCGCACCGTCCTTGCCGATGCCGCCGCGCATGGCCTGCCGGGGGCGCATCACTTCTTCATCACCTTCGACACCACCCATCCCGGCGTTGCCATCGCCGACTGGCTGCATGAACGCTACCCTTCGGAAATGACGGTCGTGCTGCAGCACTGGTTCACCGGGCTGGAGGTGACGGAAGACGGCTTCTCGGTCACGCTGAACTTTGGCAACCAGCCGGAACCGCTGGTGATTCCCTTCGATGCCGTGCGCACCTTCGTCGATCCCTCGGTCGAATTCGGCCTGCGCTTCGAAAGCCAGGACGAAGAGGAGGAGGAGGGCGATGAGGAGGAGGGCGATGAGGAGGACGAGGAGGAAGAACCCCGGGCCGAAGCCGAGGTCGTGAGCCTCGACAAGTTCCGCAAGACCTGACGGTGGAGAGCGATCTCGCCCTCTTTCGCCGCAGGCTGCTGCGGAATCCGCGGCAGGTTTCCGCAATCGCCCCGTCTTCGCGCACGCTGGCGCGGGCGATGACGCTGGGTCTCGGCCCCGGATCGGGCCGGGTGGTCGAGTTCGGCCCCGGAACCGGGCGGTTCACCGAGGCGATCCTAGCCCGCGGCGTGCCGGCCGCGAACCTGACGCTTTTCGAACTGGACGAAGAATTCGTCGCCCATCTGCGGCAGAAGTTTCCCGGCGTGACGGTGCATCAGGCCGGTGCGGAAACCGCCGACAGGCTGCTTGATCCGGGGGTGCATACGGTGATCTCGGGCCTGCCGCTGCTGTCGATGCCCACAGCCGTGCGCGAGGCGATCGTCGGCGCCGCCTTTCGCATCCTCGGGCCGCGTGGCAGCTATGTGCAATTCACCTATGGCCCGCGCCCGCCCCTGCCCCCCGACCAGATCGAGAGCCTGGGCCTGCGGGTCAATCGCGGCCACAAGATCTGGGCCAACCTGCCGCCAGCCCGGGTCTACCGCTTTCGCCGGGCCTGAACCGGCGCGGTATGCCTTTGCATACCGATTGATTTTGCCGTCCCCCGGCGCTATGCGGTGCGCAAGCTTTGCAGGAGGCACCGCATGACCGTGACCCGCACCGAGACCGACAGCTTTGGCCCGCTGGAGGTTCCCGCGGACAAATACTGGGGCGCACAGACCCAGCGTTCCATCATCAACTTTCCCATCGGCTGGGAGCGCCAGCCGGTTCCGATCATCCGCGCACTGGGCGTGATCAAGAAGGCCTGCGCCGAGGTGAACAAGGCGCAGGGCGACATGGCGCCGGAACTGGCCGATGCCATCGCCGCCGCCGCACAGGAGGTGATCGACGGCCGCTTCGACGACAACTTCCCGCTGGTCGTCTGGCAGACCGGCTCGGGCACGCAGTCGAACATGAACGCGAACGAGGTGATCAGCAACCGCGCGATCGAGATGCTGGGGGGCGTGAAGGGCTCGAAAAAGCCGGTCCACCCGAACGATCATGTGAACATGGGGCAATCGTCGAACGACACCTTCCCCACCGCCATGCATGTGGCAATCGGCATGCATACCCGCGACGTGCTGTTCCCCGGGCTGGAAAAGCTGTCGGCCGCACTCTGGGCCAAGTCGGCAGAATTCAAGGATATCATCAAGATCGGCCGGACCCATACCCAGGATGCGACACCGCTGACGCTTGGGCAGGAATTCTCGGGCTATGCGACCCAGGTCGACAAGGGGATCGCGCGGGTGAAGCTGTGCCTGCCCGACATCTATGAACTGGCCCAGGGCGGCACCGCGGTGGGCACCGGGCTGAACACCCGCGTCGGCTGGGACAGCCGGGTCGCCGCCGCCATCGCCCGCATCACCGGCCTGCCCTTCGTCACCGCGCCGAACAAGTTCGAGGCACTGGCCGCCCATGACGCGATGGTGTTCTTTTCCGGCGCGCTGAAGACCGTCGCCGCCTCGCTGTTCAAGATCGCCAACGACCTGCGGCTTCTGGGCTCCGGCCCCCGCTCGGGCCTGGGCGAGCTGATCCTGCCGGAGAACGAGCCGGGATCCTCGATCATGCCGGGCAAGGTGAACCCGACCCAGGCCGAGGCGCTGACGATGGTCTGCGCGCAGGTGATGGGCAACGATGCCGCCGTTGGCTTTGCCGGAAGCCAGGGCCATTTCGAACTGAACGTCTACAATCCGATGATGGCCTATAACGTGCTGCAGTCGATCCAGCTTCTGGGTGATTCGGCCGGATCCTTCGCCGACAACATGGTGGCCGGCACGCAGGCGAATGTGGCGCGGATCGACCAGTTGATGAAGGAAAGCCTGATGCTGGTGACGGCGCTTGCACCGACCATCGGCTATGACAATGCCACCAAGGTGGCGAAGACCGCGCACAAGAACGGCACGACGCTGAAGCAGGAGGCCATCGCACTCGGCTTCGTCGATGCCGAGACCTTCGACCGGATCGTGCGGCCCGAAGACATGATCGGGCCGAAGGGCTGACGGCATGGCAGGGGTGGTCAACCTCAACCGGTTCCGCAAGGAAAAGGCCCGTGCCGAACGGCGTGCCGAGGCCGAGGCCAATGCCGCAAAACATGGCCGGACCCGGGCCGAGAGGTCGCTGGACCAAGCGCGGGTGGAGAAATCCACCCGCGACCTCGAGGCGCACCGGCGCGACGAGCCTGACGAAAGCGGCTGAGCCCCGTTAACCGCGGCTTAACCTTGCCGGGCAACCCTCGTTGCAGGAGGTGCAGCATGACCGCCTTGCCGCAGTTCATGAGTCGCGAGATCTGGCTTCGCCATCTGTTCTCGTCGCAGGCCGCACAGGATGGTGGGGTCGTCCGCCGCAAGATCCGTGACATCGACCGTTTCGTCGGGCGCGAGGTCTTTCTCGTCGAAATGCGGCGCCGCGGCTTTGCGGTGGTCGAGAACGCCGGACAGTTCGTTATTTTCTGCAATCGCGAACCGATCCGTCGCGTCGTCTGAGCGATTTCTTCAAAGAAATCGCACCGGAGCCTTCAAAGGCTCCGGACCGGAGTTTTCAAAAACTCCGGTTGGCCGGATCGCCGCAGCGGCGTATCGGTGGGCAAAGGAGCGCCATGACCGCCCGTCCTGAAAAACACTCGCTCACCCTTCGCGGCCACCGGACCAGCGTGTCGCTGGAGGCGGCCTTCTGGCAGGCATTCCGCGAGATTGCAGCAAGCCGCGGCCTGGGGTTGAATCAGCTTGCCGCCGAAATCGACGCGCAGCGTGCGCCGGACGAGGGTCTTGCCTCGGCGATCCGGGTCTTCTGCCTGACGCATTACCGCAGCTGAGCCGGGTCAGCGGGCCACCCGCGCCAGTGTCGTTGCCAGGTCGCCATAGCCGGTGAACCGCCGTTCATAGGCCAGGCCCAGCCGCCGCGCGCAATCCTGTGCCCTGGCATCCAGGGCGGGATCCTCGGTCTGAGCCTGATAAACCAGCTTGGTATAATTGCCGAACAGCATGTCGCGCAGTTCGGGATGCCGGTCGAGCCCCATGGGTCGCCAGACGAAGGCATCGAACTGCCGCACCAGGAAATCCGTCAGGTAGAAGGCGGTAATCTCGTCCTCGGCCCGCGCGGCAAAACCGGCATTGCCTTCGAAGAACGAATAGCAATGCGGGCCCTCGACCATCTCGACGCCCAGTTCTTGGCATTTCCTGAGCAGCAGCCCCCCGGTGCCGCAATCGGCATAGACAACGAAGACGGATTCGTAATCGTCCCGCCGCGCCCGGACTGCCTCCTCGACAGCCAGGGTTATCCGATCGGGCCAGAGGTGCAGATTCGCCGGCAGGCATTGCAGGTCGATATGTGTCCAGCCATTCGCCGCCTTGAGATCCAGGATCTCGCGCGCCAGCGCCCCGCAGGCAATGAGCAGCAGCCGTCCCGTCCGCGCCGGCGCCAGTCCCTCGCGCGCCAGGACCTCATCCGCGGGCAGCGCCGGCTTTTCCGCATCGACGCCTATCGCCACTGCCGCGCCCCGAGAAGCAGGCTGCCGGTCAGCGCGACCAGCGACAAAGCGGCAAGCGGCAGGCCGGCCCAGAAGGCCAGGATCAGCGTGAGCCCGGCGGCAAGGATCGTCAGCGCCAGAAGCCCGAGGAAATGTGTCAATGGCATCGTTCGGCCCTCCACCCTTTCAATCTGGGGCGCCGGCGCCCGGGGCACAAGCCCCGAAAACGACAAGGCCCCGGGGGTTTGCGTCCCCGGGGCCCAATCTCGGCATCGGAATGATCAGGCGTTCAGCTGATTGTGCTTGCGGGCAACCAGCGTCTTTGCCGTTTCCACCGCCACGGCCGCATCGCGGCAATAGGCGTCGGCACCGATGGCACGACCGAATTCCTCGTTCAGCGGCGCGCCACCGACCAGCACGATGTAATCCTCGCGCATGCCCTTTTCCTTCAGCGTGTCGATGACGACCTTCATATAGGGCATCGTCGTGGTCAGCAGCGCCGACATGCCAAGGATATCGGGCTGTTCGGCGGCAAGCGCGTCGAGATATTTCTCGACTGAATTGTTGATGCCCAGATCCAGCACCTCGAAGCCTGCGCCTTCCATCATCATGGCGACAAGGTTCTTGCCGATGTCGTGGATGTCGCCCTTGACGGTGCCGATCACCATCTTGCCCATGCGCGGCGCGCCGGTTTCGGCCAGAAGCGGCTTCAGGATGAACATCCCCGCCTTCATCGCATTGGCCGAGAGCAGCACCTCGGGAACGAAGAGGATGCCGTCGCGAAAATCGTCGCCGACGATCTTCATGCCCGAGACCAGCGCCTTGGTCAGGACGTCATAGGGCGTCCAGCCGCGCTCGAGCAGAATGTTCGTGCCATCCTCGATCTCTTCCTTCAGCCCGTCGTACAGATCGTCGTGCATCTGCAGGACGAGTTCCTCGTCGGACAGTTCGGAAAGGATGATGTCTTCTTCATCGGCCATGGAGCGCTCCCGCGGTTCTTGCAATCGTGATGCGGCAATTCCGGGTCTGCGACTTCGCAATTTCCGACATGCGCCGGGTGAAAGCCGACAGTGCCGAAGATGCAGGACGGGGGGCTTGGCAAATGTTCCCCTTATGTTCTAGTTTCCGACCATGACTGCGCCCGATTCCAGCCTGCCGCCCGGAGACCGCGCCCGCGCCCGCGGTGCGGCATCGAACCGTAGCGGTCGCTACGAGGCGACCACGCGCGAAGGCGCAGACGACGGCTGGGACATTCCCCATGACGACCGGCTGATCCAGACCGAGATCCGCGAGGAACGCCCCCGTTCCGCCCTGACCTTCAACCGCTCGCCCGACCTGCCTTTCGACCGTTCGATAAATCCCTGGCGAGGCTGCGAGCATGGTTGCATCTATTGTTTCGCGCGGCCGACCCATGCCTATCTGAACCTCTCGCCCGGACTCGATTTCGAAACCAAGCTGATCGCGCGGCCCGGAATTGGCGCCGTGCTCGACCGGGAGTTGCGCGCGAAATCCTACCGTGTCGCGCCGGTGGCGCTGGGAACAAACACCGATCCCTATCAGCCGGCAGAGGCGAAATGGCGCGTCATGCGCGAAGTGGTCGAGGTATTGCAGGCCTTTCGCCATCCGCTGGCAATCACCACCAAGGGCGCGCTGGTCGAGCGCGATCTCGATCTGCTGGCCCCCATGGCGGCAGACGGCCTGCTGCGTGTCGGGATTTCCGTCACCACGCTGGACAGCGGGCTGGCCCGGCGGATGGAGCCGCGTGCCACCGCGCCCGAGCGGCGGCTGCTGGCGATCCGGCGGCTGTCCGAGGCGGGAATTCCGGTGCGGGTGATGGTTGCCCCGGTGATTCCCGGCCTGACCGACCACGAGGTCGAGCCGATCCTGGCCGCCGCGCGTGCGGCCGGCGCGGTCGGTGCAAGCTGGATCATGCTGCGCCTGCCGATGGAGGTGGCGCCGCTGTTTCGCGAATGGCTGGAGGCGCGCGAACCCGGCCGCGCGGCAAAGGTGATGGGCCGCATCCGCGATACCCATGGCGGGCGCGACTACGATCCCGCCTGGGGCAAGCGCATGCGGGGCGAAGGCGTCTGGTCGCGGCTGATCGCCCAGCGCTTCGGCATGGCCTGCAAGCGGCTGGGGCTGGATGCCGCCCTGCCCCCGCTGCGGACCGATCTTTTCCGCGTGCCCTTCGCCCGTGGCGACCAGCTTGGCCTGTTCTGAGCCGCATGTTCAGGGAGGCGGTTGCAAATCAGCCGCCAAATCGCTCAGATGCCGCCGTATTCGGGTGGCATTTTCGCAAACGGCGCTGCCCGGCGCGGCAGGACGCAAGCGAAGGACCCGATCATGACGCTTATCCACCCCGTGCTTCTCTGCGGCGGATCGGGCACGCGCCTGTGGCCGCTGTCGCGCAAGAGCTATCCCAAGCAGTTCTCGCGGCTGACCGGAACGGAAAGCCTGTTCCAGGCTTCGGCGCGGCGGCTGGAAGGCCCCGGTTTCGCTGCCCCCACGGTGGTGACGGGCGCCGACTTCCGCTTCATCGTCACCGAACAGCTTGCCGCGGCCGAAATCGCCCCCGCCGCCGTGCTGATCGAACCAGAGGGCCGCAACACCGCGCCGGCGATCCTTGCCGCGGCGCTGGCGCTGGCGGCGCGCGATCCCGAGGGGCTGATGCTCGTCGCGCCGTCGGACCATGTGATCCCCGACCTGTCCCGATTCCAGGCCACCGCGCAGGCTGCCGCAGCCGAAGCCGCCGCCGGCCGCATCGTGACCTTCGGCATCCGCCCGGATCGGGCGGAAACCGGCTATGGCTGGCTCGAACTGGCCGCCCCGCCCGAGGAGAGCTTTGCGCCCGTTGCCCAACCCCTTGTCCGTTTTGTCGAAAAGCCGGACCAACCCACGGCGGAACGCCTGCTGGCTTCGGGGCGGCATCTGTGGAATGCCGGCATCTTCCTCTTTTCGGTGCCGACGATCCTGGCGGCCTTCCGCGCCCATGCCCCCGGCCTGCTGGCGGGTGTCGAGGCCGCCCTTGCCGGCGCACAGCCGGATCTTGGCTTCACCCGGCTGGCCGCCGGCCCCTGGGCTGCGCTCGAAGATATCTCGATCGATTATGCGGTGATGGAAAAGGCCGGCAATCTTTCGGTGGTGCCCTATGGCGGGGTCTGGTCGGATCTGGGCGGCTGGGATGCGGTCTGGCGCGAAACCGGCCCCGATGCGGCCGGGGTGGTCGCAGGGGGCGCCGCGACGGCCATCGACTGCACCGACACGCTGCTGCGCTCCGAAGCCGAGAACCTGCAGCTGGTGGGCATCGGGCTGCGCAACATCGTGGCCGTGGCGATGCCCGATGCCGTCCTTGTCGTCGACCGCTCGCGCGCGCAGGATGTCAAGCTGGCGGTCTCGGCGCTGAAGGCGCGCGGTATTCCCCAGGCCGATACCTTCCCCCGCGATCATCGGCCCTGGGGCTGGTTCGAAAGCCTGGTGAAGGGCAACCGCTTCCAGGTGAAGCGGATCGTCGTCCATCCCGGTGCGGCGCTGTCGCTGCAAAGCCACCACCACAGGGCCGAACACTGGATCGTGGTCGAGGGCACTGCGCGCGTGACCGTGGATGGCGAGACCCGCCTCGTCACCGAGAACCAGTCGGTCTATATCCCGCTGGGCTCGGTGCACCGGATGGAAAACCCCGGCAAGCTGCCAATGGTGCTGATCGAGGTGCAGACCGGCAGCTATCTGGGCGAGGATGACATCATCCGCTACGAGGACGCCTATGCCCGCGGTCAGGGCGCGCGGGGCTGATTCGTGCCGGCGACCGACCGGCAGGCCGGGGCCTTCCGTGCGAAAGCGGTTCCCCTGCGGCCAAAACGCCGTATATTCGCTGCCAAGACCGCCGCACGGCACGCCAGCGCGCCGCGACGGGGGCAGCACAGGACCAGGATCGGGCAGAACCTTCCATGCGCATCGCTTACCATCTGGGCGTCCATTGTACGGACGAAGAGCGGCTGATCCGCTGCCTGCTGAAGAATCGCGCCCTGCTGGCCGGGGATGGGATCGCCGTCCCCTCGCCCACCCGCTACCGCCGGCTGCTGCGCGACACGGCGGTGCAGCTGAAGGGACGGACCGCCTCGGCCGAGACCGAGGCCATGGTTCTGGAGCAGATCCTGGACGACGAGGAGATGCCCGAACGCATGGTGCTGAGCTGGGAGAGCTTTCTTTCCTTCCCGCAATGGGCGCTGCGGGGCGGGCAACTCTACAGTTTCGGCGGCGAACGCATCCGCGCCTTCACCCGGGTCTTTCCCGGCCATGCGGCAGAATTCCACCTTGGCCTGCGCAACATCGCCACCTTCCTGCCGGCGCTTTTCGCCCTGCAGAAAGGCCGGACGCGCGAGGAGTTCCTGGCCGGCACCGATCTGGCGACGCTGCACTGGTCCGAGGTCATCGCCCAGATCCAGGAGCAGAACCCCGGCGTGCCCGTTACCGTCTGGTGTGACGAGGATACGCCGCTGATCTGGCCCGAGGTGCTGCGCGAGGTGTCCGGCCATTCCGATGCGGTCGTGCTGGAAGATGCCGAAGACCTGCTGTCGGGGCTGCTGACCCCGGACGGCCTTGGCCGGATGCACGATTATCTCGCCTCGCATCCGCCGGGCACCGTTGCCCAGCGGCGGCGCATCGTCGGCGCCTTCCTGACCAAATTCGCCCCGCCGGCACGGATGGAGATGCGGTTCGAGATGCCGGACTGGACCGAAGAGACCGTGGCCGGGCTGAGCGCGGCCTATGACGCCGATGTCGCCCGGATCCGGGCGATGCCGGGGGTCAGGGTGCTGTCGCCCTGAACCCCGGCTGCGGTCCGGGCGCGCTGGTCCCGCCCGGGCGCCGGCCTCAGGACATGCCGAGGGCGGTCTTGTAGATTTCGAGAATCGCCTCTTCCTCGGCCAGATCGTCGGGCTTCTTCTTGCGCAGCGCCACGATCTTGCGCATCGCCCTGGTGTCGTAGCCACGGCCCTTGGCTTCGGCCATCACCTCTTTCTGCTGATCGGCGATGTCCTTCTTCTCGGCCTCCAGCTGTTCGAACCGCTCGATGAACTGGCGCAGCTCATCGGCGGCGATGCCGTAGCTG
>JACSRN010000145.1 GCA_014879735.1 Paracoccaceae bacterium | reverse complement strand
CTCGTTGAAATAGGCCACGCGCAGGGCAAGATAGGTATTGGCGAACAGCTTGATCGCCTCGGCCTCGGTCGGATCGGTGAACAGGACGGGGCAGTCCTTGCGGATCGCACCCTCGCGCAGCAGTTCTGCAAAGGTCGCGGCCCTTTCGCTGCGCTCGCCCACCACGATGCGCGAGGGGTGGAGATTGTCGTGAAGCGCCCGCCCCTCGCGCAGGAATTCCGGCGCGAACAGGATGTTGTCCGATCCGGTGCGGGCGCGGATCTGCCGGGTGAAGCCGACGGGCACGGTCGACCGGATCACCATCACCGCCCCGGGGGCCAGGGTGCGGACCTGTGCGATCACCGTCTCGACCGTCGAGGTGTCGAAGCGGTTGGTCAGGGGGTCGTAATCGGTGGGCGTGGCGATCAGGACGAATTCGGCACCCTGAAAGGCCGCGACGGGATCGGTGGTCGCCGCCAGGTTCAGCGGGCGGTTCGCCAGATATTCCTCGCATTCGGCATCGACGATGGGCGAGCGGCGGGCGTTCACCAGATCGACCCGGGCCTGCGAGATGTCGAGGGCCATGACCTCGTTTCGCTGCGCCAGCAGGATGGCGTTGGACAGGCCGACATAGCCCAGGCCCGCGACGGCAATCTTCATGACAGCGGCCTTCCCCGGATCCCTCCGGACAGCGGGCCGGATCCCCGCCCCGTTCTGGCCCGTATCCACGGGGAAATGCAAGATGGCGGGCCAGGATCCGGCGGGACCGCGCCGGACCGCCGCCGCATCGGATCCCGGCGCCTCAGAGACCCTCGACCCGCTGCACCGTGCCGAGGGCGGCCCCGAAGATGCCCAGCACCGAGGCCGAGGACGGAATCGCCGATTCCGTGGCAAGGATCACGTCGTCGGGATGGATCTCGAAGCTCGAGGCGGCAAAGAGCCCGTCGCCGGTGCTGAGATCGAAGGTGAAGACCACCTGTGCCTTGGCCGGGCCGCCGCCATCGGCGCGCAATGCGGACGGGGGATATTTCCGCAGGACCAGGATGGCGCGGAGGTCGGCGCGGGATTCGCTCAACCCGCTGCTGAGCGAGAGCGCCTCGAGCAGCGTATGCCGGGTCTGCTCGAAATGTACCGTCCGCTCGGCCCCCGTCGCGCCCAGGACGACAAAGCTGCGGGGGTCGGATTCGACGGCGACCCGGTCGCCCCCCCGCATCAGGATGTCGCGGCCCGGATCGCGGTACAGATCCTTGGCCAGCACGGCATAGGCCTTGCCGCCCCGCTGCATCCGCACCACCGGGTTGCGCATGGAATCGGGAATGCCGCCGGCTTCGGCCAGGATCGACAGGATGGTGACGCCGTTCGCCGCCACCGGATAGCGCCCGGGCTTCTGCACGCCGCTGACCAGTTCGATCGTGTTCTGGCTGCCCTGCACCACCTCGAGCTGGACCTGCGCCGAGGGGGCGATCGGCGTCAGCCGGGCCTGGATGTCGGCCCGGGCCGCCTCGGGCGACAGGCCGGCAACCTTCACCTCCTCGATATAGGGCACGAAGATCGTGCCATCGGGGCTGACCGCCAGCCCCCGCATCGGCACGGCGCGCTGCTCGGGGGTGCCCAGCAGCGAATTGGCCTGGCTATCCCAGATCGTCAGGTTGACGGTATCGCCCGGGCGCAGGGCGCGGGCGGTCTGGCTTTGGCCCTTGCCGGGCCAGGACAGGCCGATGCCCGGGCCGGTCATCGGCCAGGCCGCAACCCGGGCCAGCGACTCGCGGGTGACGGAGACGACCTCGTAGCTGGCGTCGTCCTTCTTCGATTCTTTCAGAATCTCGGACTGCAGGATGGCGCCCCGCGGGGCGGCGCAGCCGGCAAGAACCCCCAAAATCATGAAAACGGGCATGAATCGCCGGAAGCGTATCAAAGGCTGTCCCCTGTCGTCATGATCTTCACGTGGTACCGGGCTGGCAGGCCCGGAGCAGACCCTTCGCTGATAGCGGATCGCCCCTTCTGCATCAACCGCCGCGGCACTGCGCGCCCGCCCGTGGCGGCGGGGTGCCGTGGCAATGGCGCAAACCCGCCTCAGGCCAGCAGATCGAAGACCTGGCCCTCGAGGACGATGTTGATCTGCGCCTGCGCCCCGCCATCGATCAGGGCCCAGAGGATCTGGCCGGTGGGGCGGTAGATGACGAAGGCCTCCTGCACCCCGGCCTGCCCGGCGCGCGGGGTTTCGGCGAAGTTCACCTGGAACTGGCTGCGCAGCGCCCCGGCCTGGCCATAGAGCAACCTGTCGCCCTCGGCTGCGCTGTAATCCTGCACCCAGTCCGAGCCATGGCTGAAGATGCCGAGATGATAGAAGTTGTCGGCGCCCGTCCCGCCGTTCATCCGGTCGTGGCCAAAGCCGCCGTTGATGAAATCCGCGCCGGCGCCGCCATGGATGTTGTCGCCGAGCGCAGCGCCCGACAGCGTGTCATTGCCAATGCCGCCGATGATCAGGTCGGCGCCGAACCAGCCGTCGATCACGTCGTCCCCGTCGTCGCCGCGCAATTCGTCATTGCCATGACCGCCGTCGATGGTGTCGTTGCCGGTGCCGCCGTAGATGACGTCGCGCAGATCGGCCTCGGTCGCCCCGCCGAACAGGAAGTCGTCCTCCGCCCCGCCGATCAGCGTGTCGGTCCCGTCGCCGCCGAGAAGCCGGTCGCTGCCCCCCTTGCCTTCCAGCAGATCGGCGCCGTCCAGGCCCTGCAGCGTGTCGTTGCCCGCATCGCCGCGCAGGGTGTCGTCCCCCGAGGTGCCGCTCTGCACGAGCGATGTTGCCACCACCGGGCCGGTGGCGGTGCTGGTCACGCGTTCGGCCGTGCCGGATAGATCGGTATAGCTGATCCTTACGCTGATCTGCGTGCCGACATCGGTCGAGACCGGAGTATAGCTTGCCCCCGTGGCCCCCGCGATCGCCACGCCGTCGCGCAGCCAGGCATAGGCCAGGGTCGTCAGGTCGATCCCGTCGGCATCCGCAACGGTCGAGCGCGCGTGCAGCTCCGACCCGGTCGTCGCCGCACCCTCGATCGTCAGGCTGCCGGTCGGGGCGGCATTCACGTTGCGGAAGAACCAGTCCACCGTCTCGCGCAGCACATGCGTGCCGTCCGAGACGATGACGGTAAAGCGGGCGGGCGCGCCCGTCGCGTCCATCCGGCCGGCGATCACGCTGCCCGTCAGCGTCAGCCCGGCCGGCAGGTCGGCGGTCTCGAAGGTCAGCGCATCGCCATCCGCATCCGTGAAATACGCGGCCAGATCCAGCCGCACCATGCCTTCGTCGCTTTCCAGCCGATCAGGCAGGATCGAGACCGGCGGGGCATTGCGCGCCAGGGCCAGAAGTTCGGCTGCGGTCAGTTCGGTGTCGGTGAACCGGAAGATCTCGATCCCGTCCAGCCGGTTGCCTGCCACCGTGGCAAGGCCCTGACCATCGACCGAGAAATCGCCGCCGATCGACCGGAAGCTGCGGTCGAAGACGGCGGTGTCGCTGCCCGCGCCGCCGAAAACCCGGTCCCTGCCCGCGCCAAGGAAGATGGTGTCATTGCCCGCCCCGCCATAGACGAGGTCGTCGCCATCGCCGGCCCGGATCGTGTCTTGCCCGGCATCGCCCGACAGCGTGTCGTTGCCGGCCACGCCGTGGATCACGTCATCGCCGCCGTTGCCCGAGAGGCTGTCCTCCCCGGGCGTGCCGAACAGGGTGTCGGCCGCCTCGGTGGGCCGGCCCCCCCCCCGAATGCCGACCTGGCCGATCCGCGAGATCAGCGTGGCATGGTCCCAGACCGTGCCGTCGGCGAATTCGACATATTCGATCGCCCCGGCGCCGCGGCCGTCCCGTGCATTGGCCAGGATCAGGATGTCGCGCGCCACGCCGAAATCCAGCACCAGGGTCGATGGCCCCGATGTGCTGAGATAGACCGAGGCCTGTTCGGCCAGATAGTCGTGGACGATCACCCGGTCGGCCCCGCCGGCGGCGGCGCCGAGGTCGGTGATGACATCATAGGCATCGCCGGCATGGTAATGGTAGGTATCGCCGCCCAGCCCGCCGGACAGCACATCCTGGCCGGTGCCCCCGCTCAGCGTATCGGCCCCGTCATAACCGATGAGCGTGTTGCTGCCCGAAGATCCGGTGAGGATATCGGCGAGATCCGAGCCATGGACATTCTCGATCCCGTCGAGCAGGTCGAGGCCGCCCAGCCCGTCGTGGGCCGTGCCATTCGCAAGATCGACCGTAACGCCGGTGGTCGAGGTGCGATAGCGCAGGAGGTCGTCCCCCGCGCCGCCCTCCAGCGTATCATTGCCGGCCTCGCCCCAGATCTCGTCATTGCCGGCACCGCCGGCGATGGAATCGGCGCCCTCCCCGCCGAGAAGGATGTCGTTGCCCTCCCCGCCCGAGATCTGGTCGTCGCCGCGATGGGCGAAGAGCCGGTTGTCCTGGTCATTGCCCGCCAGCACGTCGCCCTGATCGGAACCGTCGACATGCTCGATGCCGAAAAGCCGGTCGATGCCGCCCATCCCGTCGACAGCCGTGCCCGCGGCCAGATCGACCGTAACGCCGGTGGTCGAGGTGCGGTAGCGCACGAGATCGTCCCCCGCGCCGCCCGCCAGCATGTCGTTGCCGGCCTCGCCCCAGATTTCATCATTGCCCGCGCCGCCAAGCAGGGAATCGTCGCCCCGCCCGCCAAGCAGGATGTCATTGCCCGCACCACCGTCCAGCGTGTCGGCCCCGTCATAGCCGAAGAGCCGGTTGCCCTGGCCATCCCCGGTCAGCGCATCGCCGAAATCCGATCCGTCGAGATTCTCGACCCCCGAAAGCCGGTCGATTCCGCCCTCGCCATCGCTGCCGGTGCCGCGCTGCAGGTCGACCGCGACCGCCGCCCCGGCCAGCCGGTAGCGCACGAGGTCGTCCCCCGCGCCGCCCTCCAGCGTGTCGTCTCCCGCCTCGCCCCAGATCTCGTCATTGCCGGCACCGCCGTCCAGCATGTCGTTCCCGCCATCGCCGAGCAGGGTGTCGTTGCCCGCGGCGCCAGTGATCCGGTCGTCTCCCGCCTCGCCCCAGAGCCGGTCGTTGCCCGTGGCGCCGCGCAGCGTATCGGCATGTTCCGAGCCGGTGATGCCCTCGATCCCGGTCAGGATGTCGGTGCCGCCGCTGCCGTCCTGGATGGTGCCGCCGGCCAGATCGGCCAGGATGCCGCGCTGCGCCCCAAAATAGCGCACCATGTCATTGCCCGCGCCGCCGTCGATCGTGTCGTTGCCCGCGCCGCCCCAGATCTCGTCGTCATTGCCCCCGCCGAGCAGGGTGTCGTTGCCGCCGCCGCCGTCCAGCGTGTCATTGCCGAAGCCGCCCGTCAGGTTGTCGTCGCCGTCATAGGAAAACAGCCGGTTGTTGGCGCCATCGCCGATCATCCGGTCATTGAAATCGGTGGCATAGACCTCCTCGATCGAGATCAGCGTGTCGCGGCTGCCGAAGCCGTCGATGGCATAGCCCTGGCCCAGGTCGACCAGCACGCCGCGCAGACCGCCGGTCATCGAATCCTCGCGGTAATGCGCCATATCGCTGCCGCCGGCACCGTTCAGCGTATCGGCCCCTTCGAGGCCCCAGAAGCCGTTGACCTGATCGTTGCCGACCAGCAGATCGACGAATTCGGTGGCGCGGACCGAGTCGATGTTGATCAGCGTGTCAGTGAAGCCGTAGGTATCGGTCGCAATGCCGGTGGCCAGGTTCACCACCGCGCCGCGGGTGCCGTATTCCTGCTGCTGGGTGGCATGGTTGAAGGCGCCGTTGCGGGTCTCGCCGTCGTAGATCACCGTATTGCCGGTGCCCGAGCCGCCGTCCAGCGTGTCATTGCCCTGGTTGCCCGTCAGCCATTCCAGGTAGTCGTGTGCCGGGTTGCCGCCGATCAGATGGTCGCTCTGGGCGGTGCCGACAAGTTCGAGGAAATGGAGCGCCGCGGTGAAGTCCAGCGTCATATTGGCCGAGCGTGCGATGCCGGTGGCCAGGTTCACCACCACGCCCTCGTCAAGGCTGAAGACGATCTGGTGGCCGTAGGGCGTGCCGAGCGCGCCGGTGCCGGTGATCAGCTTGTTGCCGTGGCCGTTGATGACGACGGTGTCGCGGGCATCCCTCAGCGTCGCGCCGATGACGACATGGTCGTCGCCCTCGCCGGTATAGATCAGGTCATTGCCGTCGCGGCCATCGATATAATCGTCGCCATCGCGGCCGTTGAGCGTGTCCATTATGGCGCCGCCGGAGGAGCCGAGGATCGTGTCATTGCCGTTCGAGCCGTGCACGTCCACGATGCCGATCAGCCGGTCGGCGGTACCGAACGTGTCGGTGGCGGTGCCGGCCAGCAGGTCGACCGTGACGCCACGGGTGCCGGTCTCGAGAAAATAGGCCACCTGATCGGCGCCCGTGCTGCCGTCCAGCGTATCGGCCCCCGCATCGCCGACCAACGTGTCGTTGCCGCCCAGCCCGCGGATCAGGTCGTCACCGGCCCGCCCGAACAGCAATTCACTTGCGCCCCCGCTGCCGGTCAGCTGGTCTGCCCGTTCCGAGCCATAGACCCGCTCGATGCCGATCAGCGTATCGGTGGTGCCGAACGTGTCGGTGGCGGTGCCCGCCCCGAGGTCGATCATGACGCCGCGGGTGCCGGTCTCGAGGAAATAGGTCACGCGGTCGGTGCCGGCCCCACCGTCGATGCGGTCATTGCCGGCGGCGCCCGACAGGGCATCGACCCCATCGCCCCCGAAGAGCTGGTCGTCGCCGGCATTGCCGAAGAGGAAATCATTGCCGCCCTGCCCGTAGAGCGTATCGTTGCCGGTTGTGCCCAGAAGCTCGTTGTTGCCCGAATCCCCAGTGATCACTGGCATCTGCTTTCTCCTTCTGCACCGCACATTTCTGGAAAAACTGCATCCGCAGCCTGTCAGCTGCGTTCAATGCCCTCGCGCGCCGCCGTGTCATGCCGGGGGCTGCGGTCAACCGGGACAGCCTAGAAAGCAATGGCGCACCGCCCAAGGCAAAATTCGGGTAAATTGTGCGAATTTTATGTATTTCAGGTGTCGTGTGTTGTCGGGGTCACAGCGTGCAGATCAGCCGATCAGCTTGCGGGCGATTGCGAAAATCCAACGGTTGCAGCGTTGCCAGAACTCGGGGCGCAGATCCTCGCGGTGGATGGTTCCATCGGCGATCACACTTTCGCCAAGGGCGAAATCCGGCTGCACCGCGGCCAGACGGGCGGCCAGACGGGCGTTGTGTTCGGCCGCATAGGCCCGCAGCGTGGTCAATTCGTCGCGGCTCCACAGGACGCTCCGCGCTGTCTTGCCGAACTGGATGGCAAAGGCGCCGGTCATCGCATCGACCAGCCAGGGCGTGGCACGATGCGGTTCGGCGGTGATATTGGCCGCCCAGGTCGGCAGGGCGGGGGGCGAGGTGTTGGAATGGCCGGCGTTGATCTTGGCCAGATCCGCCGCGGTCAGCGAGGTGCCCAGATGCGACAGCAGCCGGCCGAGGATGCCGCCTTCGGCCCGGCGGCAGGCATCATAGTCGAGGAAGGTGATCTCTTCCGGCGCGAAACTGGCAAGAAGATGGTCGTAAAGCAGGTTGTAGTCGGTCCAGAGTCCCTCGACCATGTTCTCGCGCCGCGCCATTTCGATGAACTGCGGTGGGCGGGGCGGGACGCGAGTCCTCGAGATCTCGAGATAGATCGACTGGATGAACTGCCACTGTTCGCGCAGCACGCAGACGATCTCGATCTCGTCGAATGCCGCAAGCGCTGCGCGCACCGCGGCGAAATCGACCCGGGCCCCGGGCTGGGCGCGCGAAAACTCCTCGCTCGACAGGAAGACGGTGGCCTCGCCGCCGGCATGTTCGCTGGCCAGTTGCGTCAGCCTGGCCAGCGAACCGCCGGGCACGGCATAGCCCTGCAGCCAGCGGTTCCAGTCCGCCACCAGCCCGTGATGGCCGGCCGCACGGCCGAGCCGGGGATAGATCACGCCATGCTCTGCCAGCAGCGCCGCATTATGCGCGAACATGTCCTGGATCGTCGTGGTCGCCGTCTTGTGCGTTCCGATGTGCAGAACAACTTTCGCCATGTTGCCGTCAGCCTCCTGTGCCGGCCCTGTCCGTAGCGGCGGAAAGCTCGTCCCGCAAGACGTCGAGATTGCTGCGCCCGAAGCGTTGGCTGGGTTCGAGGATGGCTTTCTCGGCCCATTCGTTCCAGGCGTTGACGAACAGTTCGCGGCGGTAGGATCCGGCGATGCGGTGCCGCAGCAGGCCCGAAAGCCACAGCCGGAAGCTGGCGGGATTGGCGCCGTGGGCGATGTGCGCGCGCAGGCCGCGCCGCGCCGTATTGTCCCAGCTGGGCATGATGCCGACGATGGTGTTTTCCGGCAGCTTGCCGCGGTATGCCGCGGTCAGGGATCGCTGCGCGGCGGCGGTATAGTCGTAGATCAGCCCGGTGAAGCGGCCGTTGACCGGCACCGCCATGACATTGCCCGAGGGCCCGCCGAACAGGTAATCCGGCCCCTCGACCAGGCCATGGGGCGGCATCTCGATCCAGAAGTCGAAGCTTTCGGCCGGCACCGGGGTCTCGCCCGCGACATGGAAACAGACCGCGCCCAGTTCCACCGCCGGAAAGCCCTCGGCGCGGAAGGCTGCCCGCAGCCGTTCCACGCTGCCCAGGGGGTCGGGCATGTCCTCGGGGCGGTAGATCACGAAGCGCGGCCGGGTGCCGTCGGGGCGGCTGTAGCGCGGATCGCGCATGTAGCGCGCCACATCGGCGGCAAGCTCCGCCTCGAAGCCCTTCGCATAGGTCTGTTCCAGCAGCACCTCGCCCGAAAGCCCGTCCCAGTTCCGCCGCCAGCTTTCATTGGCCCAGCAGAGATAGAAGGGAAAGTCGATCTCGGGCCGGGCCATCAGCTTGTCCAGCGGTGTCTCCAGCACGCGGCGGCCGTCGAACCAGTAATAATAGGCGCAGAAGGCATCAATCCCGGCCTTGCGGGCCAGCGCCGCCTGATCGCCCATCACCTCGGTTGCGCGCAGGTCGTAGAACCCCAGATCCGAAGGCAGCATCGGCTGCAGATGCCCGGCATAGCACGAGGGCGTGGCGATGGCCGCGCGCCATTCGGTATAGCCCCGTCCCCACCAGGCATCGTTTTCCGGGATCGGATGGAACTGCGGCAGGTAGAAGGCCGAGACGAAGCCCGGCCGTTGCGGTGCGGGGCCGGCGGAGGATGCGCGGGGGTGGTGGGCATCCGGGCCGATCTGGCTTTCCTGCAGCACATCCTGGCCCGCGGCCCTGGCCAGAAAGCCCAGCACCCGCTCGATCGCATGGGCCAGCGTGCCGTCGACCTGGGCGCTTTCGGTCTCGAAATGATCGGCGTTCAGCTGCAGCGACTTCAGCAGGCCGATCATCAACGGCTTGATCCAGTAGATCGAGCCGGCAGGGAAGGACAGCACGCCATCGGGCATGGTGATCTCGAGCCGGGCGAGGATCTGGCGCGTGCGCTCGAGGTTCGAGCCCCACCATTCCTGTCCGGTGTAATGCTGCCCGTCGGCCACCCAGAAGGCGGCGGCAGGATCGGCATCGAAGGTGGTCAGCTTTTCGGCCAGCCCCGTCGCGGGCAGGATGCCCGCAATCAGGTGGCGCCGCCATTCCTCGCCATCGGCACGGTGGGGCGATTTCTTGGTGTGGAGCTTGGCCACCGAACGGTAGCCGTCCAGCGCGCCGGCATTGACCAGGGTCAGGAAGGGCAGGATGTCGCGGCCGCGGTTCGGCACGGCCATGACCCAGGCCGCCGGGAAATCCCTTTCGACCTGCGCCTTCAGCTCCAGCGTCTCGTCGCCCCGCCAGGTCAGGGTGACATAAAGGTCGAAGGGGATGTCGACCGTCTTCAGCGTGTCGCGGAATTCCTCCCAGAGATCGGGATAGTAGATATGCACCACGATGGCATGGTCGGCTTTCGGCCGGTCGGGGCTGAAGCGCAGCACCGGCACGTCGATTTCCGGCAGCGCCACCACTTCGGGCATTTCCTTGGTGATGCGCGCCTCGCGGTGGCCGGTCTCGACATAATGGCGGAAGGGCGCGATGCTCTGGGCCGCCACGTCGGGATTGTAGCGCAGATAGGCGAAGGGCGAGAAATCCGGATTCGGGCGAAAGCCCATGCCCTCGCCATAGGCGATGAAATGATGGATCGGGAACCAGCGGCGGTAAAGCGTGCTGAGTTGCGGATAGGCGCCCTGGTAATAGACCGGATCGAACAGGCCGCTCTTGCGGATGCGGGCGAGATAGCGCCGCTGGTTCCCGATCCATCATTTCATCGCCTATGGCGAGGGCATGGG
>JACSRN010000142.1 GCA_014879735.1 Paracoccaceae bacterium | reverse complement strand
ATGTCGACCGCCTGGCCGACCAGACCTTCATGGCCGCGCTCTGGCAGTATTTCGGCGAGGAGCCGTTCGAACGCGGCAACCTTGATGCCGGACGGTTGTCCTGGCTGTTCGGGCGCGAGATCGTGCCCGCCGAGGATCCCTTCGATCCCTGTTCCTATGAGGCGATGCTGCGCATCGACCTGAAGAAGGCCGAGATCGCGTTTCCCGAGATCTTTGCCCCCGAAGCGCCCCCCGTCGCCTTCGACGACGAGGAGGATTGGTGATGCGCGCCTGCGGCGGCCTCCGGGCGGAAACGGCAACCACCGCGCATTCAGGCGCCGGCAGGTGCGGGCCTGCCCGTCGGGCTATCACCGCGGTGCCGACATGCGGCGGGCATCGGGAGGCCGGCGCGATCCGGCGCGGGCCGCGGCCGGATCCGGCCCGGCGCCTCCCCGCCGAGCACCGCGGATCCAGTCGTCGCAAGCTTGGACCACCCAATCAATTTCCGACATTCCAGCTATTTCGGCAAAGGAATGCCGAAGCCGTGAATGCGGCAATATTCCCATGTGAATCCCATAGTTTTGCGCTAGACTCTGCGGCAATAAAAAACCACGGAGGCAGTTCCCCATGCACAAGACGCTTGTCCTTTTCGCACTTCTTACCCTGCCGCTCTCGGGCTGCCTGCAGGATCCCGCATCGCGCGGGCTTGCCGGTGCGGCCGCTGGCGCCGCCATCGCCGATGCGATGGATGAAAACATCCTTGCCGGCGCCGCGCTGGGCGGCCTGGCCGGTGCCGCAACCTGCGGCATTGAGGTTGGCCTGCCGGCCTGCCAGACCGGCTACTGAAACCGCTGAAACGGCCGCCTGCGGGCGGATCCGGCAGCAATCCAACCACGGGGTCGCCCGGGCCGAATGCCCGGACGGCCCCGTTTTGCCATGCGCCCCGGCCCCGGGCGCGATCGAGGGAGTGCCATGTTCAAGAAGATCCTGATTGCCAACCGGGGCGAGATCGCCTGCCGCGTGATCAAGACCGCGCGCAGGATGGGTATCGCAACCGTCGCCGTCTATTCCGACGCCGACCGCAATGCGCTGCATGTCCGCATGGCGGACGAGGCGGTGCACATCGGCCCGTCGCCGGCCGCGCAGTCCTATATCGTGATCGACAGGATCATGGAGGCCATCCGCCAGACCGGCGCCGAGGCGGTGCATCCGGGCTATGGCTTCCTGTCGGAACGCCGGGATTTCGCCGCCGCGCTGGAAGCGGAAGGCGTGGTCTTCATCGGCCCGCCCTCGCCGGCGATCGAGGCGATGGGCGACAAGATCACCTCGAAGAAGCTGGCGATGGAGGCCGGCGTCAGCACCGTCCCGGGCTATATGGGCCTGATCGCCGATGCCGCTGAGGCGGTGAGGATCAGCGGGGACATCGGCTATCCGGTGATGATCAAGGCCAGCGCCGGCGGTGGCGGCAAGGGCATGCGCATCGCCTGGAACGATGCCGAGGCGGCGGAAGGCTTCCAGTCCTCGAAGAACGAGGCGGCGGCGAGTTTTGGCGACGACCGCATCTTCATCGAGAAATTTGTGACCCAGCCGCGCCATATCGAAATTCAGGTGCTGGCCGACCAGCACGGCAATTGCGTCTATCTGCACGAGCGCGAATGTTCGATCCAGCGGCGGAACCAGAAGGTGATCGAAGAGGCGCCCTCGCCCTTCCTGGATGCGGCAACGCGCAAGGCCATGGGCGAACAGGCCTGCGCTTTGGCCAAGGCTGTGGGCTATACCAGTGCCGGGACGGTGGAATTCATCGTCGATGGCAGCCGTAATTTCTACTTCCTTGAGATGAACACCCGGCTGCAGGTGGAACATCCCGTGACCGAGCTGATCACCGGCGTCGATCTGGTGGAACAGATGATCCGCGTGGCCAATGGCGAGAAATTGCCCTTTGCCCAGAAGGACCTGGCGATCAACGGCTGGGCGATGGAGAGCCGGCTTTACGCCGAGGATCCCTATCGCAACTTCCTGCCCTCGATCGGCCGGCTGACCCGCTATCGCCCGCCCGTCGAGGGACCGACAGCGCGCGGCGGCATCGTGCGCAATGATACCGGCGTGTTCGAGGGCGGCGAGATCAGCATGTTCTACGACCCGATGATCGCCAAACTGTGCACCTGGGCGCCGACGCGACTGGAGGCAATCGAGGAAATGCGGCTGGCGCTGGACACATTCGAGGTGGAGGGTATCGGCCACAACCTGCCCTTCGTCGGTGCGGTGATGGATCATCCGCGTTTCATCTCGGGCAATATCACCACCGCCTTCATCGCCGAGGAATATCCTGACGGCTTTCAGGGCGCGGTGCTCGATGACGCCACGCTGCGCCGGGTCGCAGCCTGTGCCGCCGCGATGAACCGGGTTGCCGAAATTCGCCGCAGCCGGATCTCCGGCACGATGGACAACCACCAGCGTCGCGTGGGCGACCACTGGGTCGTCAGCCTGGCGGGACAGGATTTCGCGGTCCGGATCGCCGCCGATCGCGACGGCTCGACCGTCACCTTCGCCGATGGCTCCGGATTGCGCGTCGCCTCGGACTGGACGCCGGGCCAACCCCTTGCCCGGCTCGCCGTCGATGGGGCGCCGGTTGTCCTGAAGGTGGGCAAGATCCCCATGGGCTTCCGCATCCGCCATCGCGGGGCCGACCTCAAGGTCCATGTGCGCAACCCCCGCGCCGCGGAACTGGCGCGGCTGATGCCGGAAAAGCTGCCCCCCGACACCTCGAAATACCTGCTCTGCCCGATGCCGGGCCTGATCGTGAAGATCGGCGTCGAGGAAGGACAGGAGGTGCAGGAAGGCCAGGCGCTGGCCACGGTCGAGGCCATGAAGATGGAAAACATCCTGCGGGCCGAGCGCAGGGGCGTGGTCCGCAAGATCAATGCCGCCCCCGGCGCCAGCCTCAAGGTCGACGACATCATCATGGAATTCGAATAGGGCCGCCTCTGCCCTTCCTCTTGACCCAAATACCCCACGGGGGTCCGGGGGTGCGAAACCCCCGGCGCATGCCCCAAGGCCCCGCCATCCGAAAGGTCATCCCATGCCCAGCCTCGCCGATTGGGAAAAGCTCGCCCAGAAGGAACTTCGCGACAAGCCCGTCTCCGGCCTGACCTGGCAGACGCTGGAGGGCATCGCGGTCAAGGCGCTCTATACCGCCGAAGACATCGCGCATCTGCCGCAGATGGGCGAGATGCCGGGCATCGCGCCCTTCACCCGGGGGGTGCGGGCGACGATGTATGCCGGCCGGCCCTGGACGATCCGGCAGTATGCGGGGTTTTCGACGGCAGAGGAATCGAATGCCTTCTATCGCCGGGCGCTGGCCGCCGGGCAGCAAGGCGTCTCGGTCGCCTTCGACCTGGCCACCCATCGCGGCTATGACAGCGACCATCCCCGCGTCGAGGGCGATGTGGGCAAGGCCGGCGTCGCCATCGATTCGGTCGAGGACATGAAGATCCTGTTCGACGGCATCCCGCTGGACAAGGTCTCGGTCAGCATGACCATGAATGGCGCGGTGATCCCGATCCTGGCGAATTTCATCGTCACCGGCGAGGAACAGGGCCATCCGCGCGCGGTGCTGTCGGGCACCATCCAGAACGACATCCTCAAAGAGTTCATGGTGCGCAACACCTATGTGTATCCGCCCGAACCCTCGATGCGGATCATCGCCGACATCATCGAATATACCGCGAAGGAAATGCCGAAGTTCAACAGCATTTCCATCTCGGGCTACCACATGCAGGAGGCCGGCGCCAATCTGGTGCAGGAACTGGCCTATACGCTGGCCGATGGCCGCGAATATGTCCGCGCCGCCATCGCCCGGGGCATGAATGTCGACGATTTCGCCGGCAGGCTCAGCTTCTTCTTCGCCGTCGGCATGAATTTCTTCATGGAGGCGGCGAAGCTGCGCGCGGCACGGCTGCTCTGGACCCGCATCATGCAGGAATTCGAACCGCAGAAACCCGCGTCGCTGATGCTGCGCACCCATTGCCAGACCAGCGGCGTCAGCCTGCAGGAGGCCGATCCCTACAACAACGTCATCCGCACCGCCTATGAGGCGATGGCGGCGGCCCTGGGCGGCACGCAGTCGCTGCATACCAATGCGCTGGACGAAGCCATCGCCCTGCCGACGGAATTCAGTGCCAGGATCGCGCGGAACACCCAGCTGATCTTGCAGGAAGAAACCGGCATCACCCATGTCGTCGACCCTCTCGCCGGCAGCTATTATGTCGAAAGCCTGACGGCGGAACTGGCCGAAAAGGCCTGGGCGCTGATCGATGAGGTCGAGGCGATGGGCGGCATGACCAAGGCCGTGGCTTCGGGCATGCCCAAGCTCAGGATCGAGGAAACCGCGGCGCGGCGGCAGGCGATGATCGACCGCGGCGAGGAGGTCATCGTCGGCGTCAACAAATACCGCAAGGCCAGCGAGGATGTGATCGACATTCTCGACATCGACAATGTGAAGGTGCGCGAGGCACAGGTGGCGCGGCTGAACGCCACCCGCGCGGCCCGCAACGAAGCCGGGTGCCGGGCCGCGCTGGCCGAACTGGCCCGGCGCGCGGCCGAAGGCGGGAACCTGCTGGAAGCGGCCATCGAAGCGGCGCGGGCGCGCGCCTCTGTGGGGGAGATTTCGGACGCGATGGAAAAGGTGTTCGGCCGCCACCGGGCGGAGGTGAAGACGCTGGCCGGGGTCTATGGCGCCGCCTATGAGGGCGATGCCGGATTTGCCCGGATCCAGCAGGATGTCGAGGCCTTTGCCGAGGCCGAGGGTCGCCGGCCCCGCATGCTGGTGGTGAAGATGGGACAGGACGGCCACGACCGTGGCGCGAAGGTGATCGCCACCGCCTTTGCCGACATCGGCTTTGACGTCGATGTCGGCCCGCTGTTCCAGACCCCGGAAGAGGCGGCGCAGGATGCGGTGGACAACGATGTCCATGTCATCGGCATCTCCAGCCAGGCCGCAGGGCACAAGACGCTGGCGCCGAAACTGATTGCGGCCCTGCGCGAAAAGGGTGCCGGCGATATTCTCGTCATCTGTGGCGGCGTCATTCCGCAGCAGGATTATGATTTCCTGAAGAATGCCGGGGTGAAGGCGATTTTCGGGCCGGGGACGAACATTCCCGCCGCCGCGAAGGAAATCCTCGACCTGATCCGCCTGGCCGGCCGCTGACCAAAAAGGGCAGAACTGCGGGCGGCGGCAGAGGCCGGGCCGGCCCCCGCGCCCCGCCGTTACGGATCTGCTACCGTTACGGATCTGCTACGGATCTGCGGGCAGGACCGCCGAGATAGACCGGCACCGCCACGCACCCGCCGGCAGGATCGGGCGATTGTCACCAGGGCAGGGCGGGGCGGTGGCGATCAGCCCCCGGTCAGAGTTCGATCTCGCCGTTCGGCCCGGGCAGCGGGATCAGCGGCACCGGCGCCGATGGCGGTTTGCGCCGGATCAGGATATCGCCGTTCGGCAGTCGCACCGGCGCCTCGTAATTCTTGAAATCGCCGACCATCTCGGCCAGTTGCCGCAGTTGCGGGCCGATCTCCTCGATCGCCGGCGCGATTTCGTCCATGGCGCGGGCCATTTCGTCGAGCGCGGGTTCCATTTCGGACAGGAAGCCGCGGAAGAAGAGCTTTGCCCCCTCTTCCATCAACGAGGTGCCGGGATCGTCCTCGGGCACGGCGGGGCCGGGCGGCGTTTCGGCCGGGGCCATCGGGGCAAGGGCCAGAACGACGGCAGCGGCAGCGGCTAGTCTCATCGGAGCCTCCCTTAGGGCTATCCTCCGAATATAGGGCAGGGCCGCCGCGATTCAAACCGCGGCTGCGGCGAGCGGGATGTCCAGCGTCACCGGGAAATGGTCCGACGCCTGCAAAAGCGCCTCGCGCAGTTCCGGCACGGCCATCACGAGGGGATCGTTGTAGGGATGCCAGATCCGCCAGTCCGGCTGCCGGGCGACCAGCCCCGGCGAGACCATGATGAAATCGAGCAGCGCCTCGAAATAGCATTTCTGCCGGGCGAGGTAGAAGCGGGCGGTCGTGGGCGTGAGGCTGACCTTCGACTGCAGCGCCATGGTTGCATGCGGATCGTAAAGCCGCATCGCCGGATCGTCGCCGGTGCCAAGGACAATCTCGACGCCGGAGCGTCCGAAGAGCTTTTCGAATTCGTCAAGGCCAGGGCCATCATTGAAATCGCCCAGCACCACCAGATTGTCGCCGCGGGCCAGGTGCTCGTCGACCCGCTGACGCAGCCAGATGCATTGCGCAAGCTGCTTTCGGCGGTTCTCGATCGAGATGCGCACCGATGCGGCGGCATCGACGGCGCCATGCGGGTTCTTCGATTTGGCATGCACGCCGATCAGCCGCAGCCGCAACCCGCCCGGACCGCGGACCGCAAGCTCGAGCGGCGGCTTGGAGAACCGGATCAACTCGGGCGCGTGGTCGGTGTCGAGGTCGTAGCGGAAGGTTCCGTCGAAGCGCGGCGCCCGGCTGCTGCCCTTCTTGCCGGTCGGCGCGCCTCTGGGGGCGTGGCGCGGCATCAGGCGGGAGGGATCGTAGAGGAAGGCGATTTCCTGCTCGGTATCCGAGGGAAAGCCCATGATCGCCCGGTTGGCACGCAGGCCGAACTTGGCGGCGAAATTCTCCAGCGCCCGCACGGTCGAGCGGCGGCTGTTGGTATCCGGCGCCTCGATGATCATGATTCCATCGGCGTCGAGCGCGGTGAACACGATCCCCAGCGCGCCGAACTGCGTGCCACGCGAGATGCCGTAGCGCGACGAGGGCGCGTCATCCTCCAGCGGGTGGCCGGCATCGTCGAACAGCGCATTGAACCATTCGGCGTTATAGGCGGCCAGCCGCAGCGTGTCGGGGCGCATCAGGCCGCCTGCCTGTCGGAGATTTCCTTCCAGGCCGCGTTGATCGCGACCAGCCGGCGCTCGGCCAGGCGGATCGCCTCTGGCGGGACGCCGCGGGCGGCCATGGCATCGGGATGGGTGTCGCGGACCAGCGTCTTCCAGGCGGCGCGCGCCACCTCGCGGCTGGCGGCCGGCGGGATGCCCAGCACCTCATAGGGGCTGCGGGGCGCACCTTCGACAAGCCGGGCGCGGACAGCGCGGAAACAGTCCTCGTCCAGCCCGAATATTCCGGCCACATGGGCCAGAAAGGCGTCTTCGCCCGGGTGATAGCTGCCATCGGCAAGGGCCACGGTGAACAGCGCCTCCAGCACGTCGACCAGCAGGTGATGGTCGTTCGAACAGAGCTTCGCGCCCTGCGGGTTGAACAGCCGGGCGATCTTGTGGGCATAGCTGTCGAAGCCGGCAACATCCTGCCGCGCCAGGTTGAACACGCGGGCGGCATGGGCCTCTTCTCCGGCCGGAAAGGTGAAGACGCGGCGGAAGGCCGTCACCTCGTCGCGCGTCACCTCGCCATCGGCCTTGGCCATCTTGGCGCCCAGCGACAGCACGGCGATGGTGAAGGCGACCGAACGCTCGGGCGCCGAAGGCGTGCGCATCCGGTCGAAAACCGCCGAAAGCGGTTCCCCCCGGGTCAGGGCGGCAAGGGCGTCTGAGATGCGGGTCCAGATCGACATGGCGCCACCATAGCGGCCGTTCTGCAGAATGTCAGAGCAATTTGCCGAGAAGCCAGAGGTCGATAGGGCGGCCGAATTTCCAGCCTGCCTGCGGGATCGTGCCATGCAGGCGATAGCCCAGCGCCTCGTGGAACGCGCGCGCGCCGGGGTTCTCGGCCGAGATGCCGGCCATCATCAGATGCACCCCCGCGCCGCGGGCGCGATCCTCCATCGCGGCCATCAGCGCCCGGCCCGTGCCACGGCGGCCCGCGGCGGGCGACAGGATGATGGTGTGTTCCATGCTGCGACGATAGCCCGCACCATCGCGAAACTGGGCATAGGTGACAAAACCCAGCACCGTGCCCGCCGCCTCGGCCACAAGGAAGGCCTGGCCCGCCGCCCGTCGGCCGGCGATCATCGCCGCGACCTCGGGCGCGGTCTTCGGCTCGGGGGCGAAGGTGATGGCGGTGTCGCGTACCCAGGGGGCCCAGATCGCGGCGATGGCCGCGGCATCGCCGGGGGCCGCGTCGCGGATCACTCCAGCACGCGCGGCCCGTGCGGCGTCGAGAAGGTGGCGCGCATCGCCCGCGGCCCCTCGACGATCACCACCCGCGGCTCGGAGATGCGCGGTGCAAGCGCCTCGTGCAGGGCGCGGGCCTCGGGATGGGCGATTTCCAGCACCCGCAGGCGTATGCCGCTTTCGGGCAACAGCGGTGCGGGGTGCAGTGCGCCCTGCCAGGAAATCAGCGCCGGAAAGGCGCCGTCGAACGGCAGTCGTCCGTCGGCGGGAATCGCCATCTGCCAGCGAAATTCGCCCCGGGCCAGCGCGACGATCTCGCCCGTGCCGGGCGGCGACACTGCCAGCTCGGCCGCCAGATCCTCGCAGCGGCAAATCCAGTTGGTCAGCCGTGGCGGACCTGCAAAGCGGTCGAGATCGAACCAGCGCGGCCGATTGGGCGGCGGTGCCGCGGGATTGATCGCAATGACCTCGAAATAGAGATCGCCCAGACCGAGCAGGCGGTTGTGGGTGCCCATCAGCGGATGCTCGCCGCCGCCAGCCAGCGCTACGCCCAGCGCCGCCTCGATGACGGCGATGCCCTCGTCCAGGTGTTCGGCCGATATGGCCAGATGATCGAGTTCCAGCATCAGCCGTCCACTCCGATGCGGGTTTCGGCATGCAGCGACGCAGCCAGCGATGCGAAACGCGCTTGCGCCACCTCGCCGAACAGACCCACGCCCTCGGGGGTCAGGTCGAGCCCGAGGATGCGCTTGCGCGGCGCCCAACTCAGCCGGCCCGCCCGCGCCGGATCGTCGACCGAAAACATCGCGCCGAAGCGCATCGCCTTGCCCAGCACCTCGGCCTCCTGGATGTCCTCGTCGGACAACAGGCGGAACACCGCCTCCATCCGGCTGCCCGACCGGCTGTTCTTGTAGCGGTGCAGCAGGGCCAGGCCCAGAAACACCCGGCCGGGATGGTCAAGCCCGCCAAGATTCGCCCGTGTCGCATTGTCGAAACAGGCCTCGGCCCGATAGTCCGGATGCGCCCGCCAGGTGGTATCGTGCAGCAGACAGGCGGCCCTGACCAGCCGCAGCCGGGCATCCGTGGCATTGCGAAAGATCGGCTGCAGGAAATCGAACAGCTTCTTGCCGAATCCGGGCAGCCGGGCCTGTGTCCGCTCGGTCATCCGCGCCGCCTCGATCAGCGGGTCGCGGGCGCGCAGCCGGTCGGGCATCTGTTCGTAGAGCAGCCCCTCGCGGATGCCATAGGCCGAGATGTCGATTTCCGAGGGTTTCAGCGTGCGGATCAACTCGCGCAGAACCTCGCAGGCAAGCGGCACAAGCTCCATCCGCTCGGCCGAGGTGCCGGTGCGGGCCCGCAGCAGCGCCAGATCCGAGGTGGCAATCCAGTCGAGCGTGTCGAGCAGTCCGCGCGGCGTCATCCGGTATTCGTGCAGCACCAGAAGCGGATAGCTGCGCCGCTCCATGTCCAGCCGCGCGATGACCCGCCAGCTGCCGCCGACAAGGTAGATGCGCTCGCCTTTCGAGCGGAGCCGGTCCTGCGCGGCGCGCAGGATGCGGTCGATATGGGCCTGCCGTATCTTCGGCCCGCCCTCGAGTTGCTGCAGGCGGAACGGGCCAAGCGGGGTGGAGACCCGCGCCCCCACCTTGCCGCCGCCGATCTGCGCAAGCTCCATCGAGTTGCCGCCAATGTCGCAAACCAGCCCCTTGGCGCCGGGCCAGCCCAGCAGAACGCCCTGCGCCGAAAGCCGCGCCTCCTCGTCGCCATCGATGACATGCAGCCGCAGGCCGGTCTCCTGCAGCACCTCCTTCTGGAACTCCGGGCCGTCCTGAGCCTCGCGCGTGGCGGCGGTGGCCACGATGTTGAAGGAGGACACCTCCATCCCCTTGGCCAGAATGGAGAACCGCTTCAGCGCCGACAGGGCGCGCCGGCGGCCGTCGGGGTTCAGGCGGCCGGTCTCGGCCAGCCCCTTGCCCAGGCCGCACATGATCTTTTCATTGTAGAAATAGGCCGGGCTGCGCGCCGCGCCGTCGAAGACCACCATCCGCACCGAGTTCGAGCCGACATCGACCACGCCGACACGCGACAGGGCGCGGGCGCTGTCATCCTCGAACAGGGGCCGCCAGAAGGGCGCCCCGTCGTCGTCGGGGCCGGCGGCGATGGGCGAGGCGGTTGGGTCGACGGCCATGGCGATTCCCTTCGGGTTGCAGCGCATGAATGCAGGCCGGAGCGGGTCTGGTCAACAGATGGCGGGGCCGCGGGGGGGGCGCAGGCTGTCTCTTATACA